>NZ_JBVKBI010000012.1:0-234336 GCF_055639035.1 Streptomyces sp. NPDC107654 | reverse complement strand
CCTGCGGACCTCCTCCACGACGTCCTTGAACAGGTCACGGTCCTCGCCCTTGTGGATGGCCTCGGGCTTGGCGCCGATCAGCTCCACGCCGTACTTCTCCAGCACGCCGTTCTCGTGCAGCGAGATGGCGGTGTTCAGGGCCGTCTGGCCGCCGAGGGTGGGCAGGAGGGCGTCGGGGCGCTCCTTGGCGATGATCTTCTCGACGAACTCGGGGGTGATCGGCTCGACGTAGGTGGCGTCGGCGATCTCCGGGTCGGTCATGATCGTCGCCGGGTTGGAGTTGACGAGGATGACCCGCAGGCCCTCGGCCTTCAGGACCCGGCAGGCCTGGGTGCCGGAGTAGTCGAACTCGGCGGCCTGGCCGATGACGATCGGGCCGGAGCCGATGACCAGGACGGACTGGATATCGGTGCGCTTAGGCACGCTGGCCCTCCATCAGGGAAACGAAGCGGTCGAAGAGGTAGGCGGCGTCGTGCGGGCCGGCTGCCGCTTCGGGGTGGTACTGGACGGAGAAGGCCGGCTGGTCGAGCAGCTGCAGCCCCTCCACGACGTTGTCGTTGAGGCAGACGTGCGAGACCTCGGCGCGGCCGAACTTGGTCTCGCTGACCTTGTCGAGCGGCGCGTCCACGGCGAAGCCGTGGTTGTGCGCGGTGACCTCCACCTTGCCGGTCGTACGGTCCTGGACCGGCTGGTTGATGCCCCGGTGGCCGTACTTCAGCTTGTACGTGCCGAAGCCGAGGGCACGGCCGAGGATCTGGTTGCCGAAGCAGATGCCGAACAACGGCGTCCTGCGCTCCAGGACGGCGGTCATCAGCGCGACCGGGCCGTGGGCGGTGGCCGGGTCGCCCGGGCCGTTGGAGAAGAACACGCCGTCCGGGTCGACGGCGTAGACGTCGTCGGCCGTGGCGGTGGCGGGCAGGACGTGCACCTCGATGCCGCGCTCGGCCATGCGGTGCGGGGTCATGCCCTTGATGCCCAGGTCGATCGCCGCGACCGTGAACCGCTTCTCACCGATCGCCGGGACGACGTACGCCTCCTTGGTCGCCACCTCCTCGTAGAGGCTCGCGCCCTTCATGTGCGGCTGGGCCCGCACCCGCTCCACCAGCTCGGCCTCGGCGGCGATCGCCTCGCCGGAGAAGACGCCGGCGCGCATCGAGCCGCGCTCACGCAGATGACGGGTCAGCGCCCGGGTGTCGATCCCGGAGATGCCGACCACACCCTGGCGCTCCAACTCGTCGTCCAGCGAGCGCCTGGCCCGCCAGTTCGACGGCACCCGCGCGGGATCGCGCACCACGTAGCCGGAGACCCAGATACGGCCCGACTCGTCGTCCTCGTCGTTCCAGCCCGTGTTGCCGATCTGCGGGGCCGTCGCCACCACGATCTGACGGTCGTACGACGGATCGGTGAGCGTCTCCTGATAACCGGTCATCCCGGTGGAGAACACGGCCTCGCCGAAGGTCTCCCCCACGGCCCCGTAGGCGCGACCGCGGAAGATGCGGCCGTCCTCCAGGACGAGTACGGCGGGAACCCTTGCGGCTCCCCTGGTGGAGGTCGTCATCGTGCGCCTTCCGTGTCGTTGGTCATCTTGTTCAGGGTGTCGACCCACTCGGTGTGCTCGGCCGCGTGGTCGGAGCGGAAGCCGGAGTCGATCAGCTTGTCGCCGTGTGCCCAGGTCACCACCAGCAGTCCGCCCTCGGTGAGGACCTTGCCGGCGATGCCTTTGTCCAGGCGGGCGCCGCGCAGTGCGGCCGTGGGGACGAAGAAGTCGGTCGCTCCGGGGCGCTCGACCTCCAGGCCCGCGTCGGTCAGGGTGAGCTGGGCCCGGCTGCGGGTGCCGAGGCCGTGGGCCACGATGCGGTCCAGCCACTGCCCGGCGGTGGTGGAGCCGTGGTAGCGGCCGCTCATGCTCAGTCTGGCCGGGCCGGTCTCCTCCGGCGCGCCGGGCAGCGCCGGCAGGTCGCTCTGGAGGGTGCCGCGCCACTTCCAGCCCTCGCGCATCAGCCAGTAGACGAGCGCGATGAAGAGGACCAGTCCGACGAGCCAGCCGATGCGGGCCGGCCAGTCGGTGACGTCGGCCGACCTCTTGGCCTCGGCCAGCAGGATTACAGGTGTCACGTGAGCTTCCCGTCGACGAGCGTGGCCTTGCCCCGCAGCCAGGTGTGCGTCACACGGCCCGGCAGCTCCCGCCCCTCGTAGGGGGTGTTGCGGCTGCGCGAGGCGAAGCCCGCGGGGTCCACCTGGCCACGGTATGCCGTGTCGACCAGGGTGAGGTTGGCGGGCTCACCAGCCGAGACGGGACGGCCGTGGCCGGTGGCCTGTCCGATCTGCGCGGGCTTGAAGGACATGCGGTCGGCGACGCCGGCCCAGTCCAGCAGGCCCGTGTCGACCATGGTCTCCTGGACCACTGACAACGCGGTCTCCAGGCCGACCATGCCCATGGCGGCGGCGGCCCATTCGCAGTCCTTGTCCTCGTGCGGGTGCGGGGCGTGGTCGGTGGCGACGATGTCGATCGTGCCGTCGGCGAGCGCCTCGCGCAGGGCCAGCACGTCGCGTTCGGTGCGCAGCGGCGGGTTGACCTTGTAAACCGGGTTGTAGGTGCGTACCAGCTCGTCGGTGAGGAGCAGGTGGTGCGGGGTGACCTCGGCGGTGACCTGGATGCCGCGGGACTTGGCCCAGCGGACGATCTCGACGGAGCCGGCGGTCGAGAGGTGGCAGATGTGGACGCGGGAGCCGACGTGGTCGGCGAGGAGGACGTCGCGGGCGATGACCGACTCCTCGGCGACGGCCGGCCAGCCGCCCAGGCCCAGCTCGGCGGAGACGACGCCCTCGTTCATCTGGGCGCCCTCGGTGAGGCGCGGCTCCTGGGCGTGCTGGGCGACGACCCCGCCGAAGGCCTTCACGTACTCCAGGGCGCGGCGCATGATCACGGCGTCGTCCACGCACTTGCCGTCGTCGGAGAAGACGGTGACCCCGGCGGCGGACTCGTGCATGGCGCCCAGCTCGGCGAGCTTCCGGCCCTCCAGGCCGACGGTGACGGCGCCGATGGGCTGCACGTCGCAGTAGCCGTGCTCGCGGCCGAGCCGCCAGACCTGCTCGACCACGCCGGCGGTGTCGGCGACGGGGAAGGTGTTGGCCATGGCGAAGACGGCCGTGTAGCCGCCGCTCGCGGCCGCACGGGTGCCGGTGAGGACGGTCTCGGAGTCCTCGCGGCCGGGCTCGCGCAGGTGGGTGTGCAGGTCGACCAGGCCCGGCAGCAGCACCTTGCCGCCGGCCTCGACGACCTCGGCGCCCTCGGCGCTCAGACCGACGCCCACCTCGGCGATGGTCTCGCCGTCGATCAGGACGTCCTGCGGCTCGCCGCCGAGCACCTTCGCACCGCGGATCAGGATCTTGCTCATGGGTCTTACTTCTCCTCAGTGCGGGTCTGGGCGGGCTCGTTGCCGCCGAGCAGCAGGTACAGGACGGCCATCCGGATGGAGACGCCGTTGGAGACCTGCTCGACGGCGGTGCAGCGGTCGGAGTCGGCGACCTCGGCGGTGATCTCCATGCCGCGGACCATCGGGCCGGGGTGCATCACGATGGCGTGCTCGGGCAGCCTGGCCATGCGCTCGCCGTCGAGGCCGTAGCGGCGGGAGTACTCGCGCTCGGTCGGGAAGAAGGCCGCGTTCATGCGTTCGCGCTGGACGCGGAGCATCATCACGGCGTCGCACTTGGGCAGCGCGCTGTCGAGGTCGTAGGAGACCGAGCAGGGCCAGGTGTCGACGCCGACCGGGACCAGGGTGGGCGGGGCGACCAGGGTGACCTCGGCGCCGAGGGTGTGCAGCAGGTCGACGTTGGAGCGGGCGACCCGGCTGTGCAGGACGTCGCCGACGATGGTGATCCGCTTGCCGGACAGGTCCTGGCCGAGCCCGGTGTCCCGGCCGAGCAGCCGGCGGCGCATGGTGAAGGCGTCCAGGAGGGCCTGGGTGGGGTGCTGGTGGGTGCCGTCGCCGGCGTTGATGACGGCGGCGTCGACCCAGCCGGAGTTGGCGAGGCGGTACGGGGCCCCGGAGGCGCCGTGCCGGATGACGACGGCGTCGACGCCCATGGCCTCCAGGGTCTGGGCGGTGTCCTTCAGGGACTCGCCCTTGGACACCGAGGATCCCTTGGCGGTGAAGTTGATGACGTCGGCGGAGAGCCGCTTCTCGGCGGCCTCGAAGGAGATACGCGTGCGCGTGGAGTCCTCGAAGAAGAGGTTGACGATCGTCCGGCCGCGCAGGGTCGGCAGCTTCTTGATCGGCCGGTCGGCGACCCGGGCCATCTCCTCGGCGGTGTCGAGGATCAGGACGGCGTCGTCGCGGGTGAGGTCGGCGGCCGAGATGAGATGACGCTGCATCTGTCAGGCTCCGTAAGGCAGTTCAAACGGGAGAATTGGGGCAAAGCAGTGCGCGTGGGGGCATGCCGAAGCGGCCCTGCGCCTGGATTGCTACTGGCCGGCCTTCGCACCGAGCAGCACGGTGTCGCGACCGTCCTCCTCGGCGAGCTGGACCTTGACCGTCTCCCGCAGCGACGTGGGGAGGTTCTTTCCGACATAGTCGGCACGGATGGGCAGTTCCCGGTGGCCGCGGTCGACCAGGACCGCGAGCTGCACCGCGCGCGGGCGCCCGATGTCGTTCAGGGCGTCCAGGGCGGCGCGGATGGTGCGCCCGGAGAAGAGCACGTCGTCCACGAGGACGACCAGCCGGCCGTCGATGCCGTCACCGGGGATGTCGGTGCGGGCCAGCGCACGCGGCGGGTGCATGCGCAGGTCGTCGCGGTACATCGTGATGTCGAGGGAACCGACCGGGATCGTGCGGTCGGTGATCTGCTCCAGCTTGGCGGCGAGCCGCTGGGCGAGGAAGACGCCCCGGGTCGGAATGCCGAGGAGCACCACGTCGTCGGCGCCCTTGGCGCGCTCGACGATCTCGTGGGCGATACGGGTCAGCACCCGTGCGATGTCGGGGCCTTCGAGAACGGGCCGGGCATCGGACGCCTGCGGACGCGCGGTCGCGTCGGCCTTGTCGTGCGTGTCGTGCTTGTCCATACGAAACGGACCTCCTTCTCCGCCTCACGGGACGGACCTTAAAGGACGTCGGAATTGCGCCATCCACCGTAGCAGGTCACCGGGCGGCCCCTCACCACCCCCCTGTCACCCGCTTGGCCTAATCGGCCACCACTAGCACGGAAGAGTCGGTGTGGACCATTCGGCTTGACGCAGGAGAATCACGCTGCGTAACCTCACAGTGAGTTACCAGCCGCGCGGCGGGAAGACAGCCGGCCGCGTCGACACAGTGTCCGGGGAGCTATATGTCCAGCGAATACGCCAAACAGCTCGGGGCCAAGCTCCGGGCCATCCGCACCCAGCAGGGCCTTTCCCTCCACGGTGTCGAGGAGAAGTCCCAGGGTCGCTGGAAGGCCGTGGTGGTCGGTTCGTACGAGCGCGGCGACCGCGCCGTGACCGTGCAGCGACTGGCCGAGCTGGCCGATTTCTATGGCGTTCCGGTGCAGGAGCTCCTGCCGGGCACCACGCCGGGCGGCGCCGCCGAGCCGCCGCCGAAGCTGGTTCTGGACCTGGAGCGGCTGGCCACCGTGCCGGCCGAGAAGGCGGGCCCCCTGCAGCGCTACGCGGCGACGATCCAGTCCCAGCGCGGTGACTACAACGGCAAGGTGCTCTCCATCCGCCAGGACGACCTGCGCACACTCGCCGTCATCTACGACCAGTCCCCCTCGGTCCTCACCGAGCAGCTGATCAGCTGGGGCGTGCTGGACGCGGATGCGCGCCGTGCGGTCGCCACGCACGAAGACGCGTAATCACGCCCCTCAGCAGAAACGTGCCGCCGGGGTGGCCGGAACCATACGGTTCGGGCCACCCCGGCGGCGTTTGCGCGCGCGGTCAGAACGCGGTGGACCGGTTGGGCCGGGAGACGGCCGGGAGACGGCCCAGGGACGTCGGAGGGCCCGCGGCACAGGTGTGCTGCGGGCCCTTCGGCGACGGCGTGCCGGGCGGTTACGCCTCGTCCCGGCGCAGGGACGGCTTGAGTTCCTTCAGCCGGCCCAGCAGACCGTTGACGAACGAGGGCGACTCGTCGGTCGAGAACTCCTTCGCCAGCTGCACCATCTCGTCCAGGACGACGGCGTCCGGGGTCTCGTCGACCCAGATCAGCTCGTACGCGCCCAGCCGCAGGATGTTGCGGTCCACGACCGGCATACGGTCGAGCGTCCAGCCCACCGCGTACTGGGCGATCAGCTCGTCGATCCGCTGCGCGTGTACGGCGTAGCCCTCGACCAGCTGCATCGTGTACTCGCTGACCGGAGGCTGACGCGTGTCGGACCGGGAGAGCCGGACCCAGTCCGCGAGGACCGTCAGGACGTCGGCGCCGCGCTGGTCGCCCTCGAAGAGGATCTGGAAGGCGCGCTTGCGGGCCGTGTTGCGGGCAGCCACGGTTAGCTGTTCACCCGGCCGAGGTAGTCGCTGCTGCGGGTGTCGACCTTGATCTTCTCACCGGTGGTGATGAAGAGCGGGACCTGGATCTGGTGGCCGGTCTCCAGGGTGGCGGGCTTGGTGCCACCGGTGGAGCGGTCGCCCTGGACGCCCGGCTCGGTCTCGGCGATGGTCAGCTCCACGGCGGCGGGCAGCTCGACGAAGAGGACCTCGCCCTCGTGCTGCGCGACGGTGGCGGTGAAGCCCTCGATCAGGAAGTTCGCGGCGTCGCCGACGGCCTTCCGGTCGATGTGAAGCTGGTCGTACGTCTCCATGTCCATGAAGACGAAGTAGTCGCCGTCCATGTACGAGAACTGCATGTCGCGCTTGTCGACAGTGGCCGTCTCGACCTTGACGCCGGCGTTGAAGGTCTTGTCGACCACCTTGCCGGAGAGCACGTTCTTGAGCTTGGTGCGCACGAAGGCCGGGCCCTTGCCGGGCTTGACGTGCTGGAACTCGACGACGGACCAGAGCTGGCCGCCTTCGAGCTTGAGCACCATGCCGTTCTTGAGGTCGTTCGTGGAAGCCACGGTTGCGGAATCTCCTGGACTGACGTACGACCCCGGGTCACGCGCTACAGCGCGAGCAGCTCCTTGGTCGTGATGGTGAGTAGCTCGGGTCCGCCGTCCGCCTCGGGGCGCACGACGAGCGTGTCATCGATCCGGACACCGCCCCGGCCCGGGAGGTGGACCCCCGGTTCGACGGTGACCGGCACGCAAGCGTCCAGTTTACCCATGGCCGAGGGAGCCAACTGCGGGTCCTCGTCGATTTCGAGTCCGACACCGTGACCGGTCAGCGGTGGCAGCGCTTCCGCATAGCCCGCGGAGTCCAGTACCTGGCGTGCCGCGCGGTCCACGTCGCGGTAGGCGGCGCCGGGTGCCAGGAACTCTCGGCCGGCCCGCTGGGCGGCGAAGACCAGGTCGTACAGCTCGATCTGCCAGTCGGCGGGCGAGGTGCCGATGACGAAGGTGCGACCGATCTCGCAGCGGTAGCCGCGGTAGGTGGCGCCCAGGCAGACGGAGAGGAAGTCGCCCTCCTCCACGCGCCGGTCCGTGGGGCGGTGGCCGCGGCGGCCGGCGTGCGGCCCGGTGGCCACGGACGTGGGGAAGGCCGGTCCGTCGGCGCCGTGGTCGACCAGCCGCCGCTCCAGCTCCAGGGCCAGGTGGCGCTCGGTGCGGCCGACCAGGATGGACTCCAGCAGCTCGCCGAGGGCCTGGTCGGCGATCTCCGCGCCGATGCGGAGGCAGGAGATCTCCTCCTCGTCCTTGACCACCCGGAGCTGTTCCACGGCGCCGCCGAGGTCGGTGAGGCGGAGTTTCGGGGTGACGGAGGCGAGGGCCCGGTGGCGGGCCACGGTGAGGTGGTGCTCCTCGACCGCCAGCGAGTCGGCGCCCTGGGCGGCGGCGAAACCGGCGGCCACGACCGCGGTGTCGCCGCCGTTCGGCGGCAGCACGTGCAGGCGCACGCTCTCGTCCGGCCGGCCCTCGTAGGGACGGTCCTCCGGCGGGCTCGCGCACACCAGGAGGTCCTCGCTCCGGCCGAGCAGCAGGGCGGAGCCCTGCGGGGCTGCGGCGGCGAGGTAGCGGACGTTGGCCGGACGGGTGACGAGCGCTGCCGCGGTGCCGGCCGCGTTGAAGTGGTCCCTCAGCCGGGATCGGCGGTTCGCGTACACCTCTGACATGAGATGAGCGTAGGAGCTTTGCCCGGATTGTGCCGATCGGGAGGGGCCGAGTGGGGTTTGCGGGGACCCCGGGGATCGCCGAGCCCCCTCCTCACCAGCTCGGAGGGCTCGCTATCGCTCTCGACAGGACCTCGTCCAGGACCTGGGCGGTGCCGGGGACGTCCAGCTGGGAGTTGTCGATGATCGGCAGGCCCGAGCCGTACCAGCCGGCCATGCGGCCGTGGATGCGGGCCACCTCCTCGTCGGTGAGGCGGCGGTTGCCGGTGCGTTCGGCGTTGCGCTCCAGGACGATGTCGAGGCCCGGGAGGAGGACCACCGGGAGCAGGCCGGGGCCCACGTGCCGCTTCCAGCCGCCGAGGCCCACGACCGGGCGGTCCGGGAAGACGGCGTCGTCCAGGATGCAGGAGATGCCGTTGGCGAGGAAGTTGCGGGCGGCGAAGCCGCAGGTGCGGCGGGCCAGGCGGTACTGGGCCTCCGAGTTGTCGTTCCAGCCGGACTGGGGGTCGGCGAAGCCCGCGCGGACCCACTCGCGGACGTCGTCCAGGCTGATGTGGGCCGTGGGGACGCGGCGGTGGTCGGCCCAGTACTTGGCGACGCTGGTCTTGCCCGCGCCGGCCGGGCCGATGAGCAGGACGGCGAGCGTGGTGGCCGTCGGGTCGGGCCCCGTGGCCGCGATGGGCGGTGCCGCGGGCGTGCCGACCGGACCGCCGGGTGGCAGCGGGACGTGCCCGGTGCTATCGGGGGCCGCGGGGCCGGAGACGTGCTGCGCGGGCGGGGGCGGTGGCACGTGGCCGACGGGGGCCGCGGGCTGGTGCGGGGGCGCCACCGGGCCGACAGGGGCCGCCGGCTGGTGCGGGGCCTGCGGCTGACGGGAAGCCGGGGGCTGGTGCTGATGCGATGCCGGGGCCTGGTGCGGGGCCGGGGGCTGAGGCGGGGCCGACGGGGCGGCCGGGAACCCGGGTGCCGGAGGCGGCGGGGGAACGGGGGCGGGCCCCTGGGCCGCTCCCGGGTGCGGACCCGGGAGGTGTGCGGCCGACGCCCAGCCGGCGTGCGGCCCCTGCCCCGGCTGGTGGGGCGACGGCAGCGGAGACCCCACTGCGTGCTGCATCCGTTGCCACTCCGTCTCGTCCAGGCAATTCGTGCCGGCGGCGGGGGCGCCCCGCCGCCTACCGAACGGTACCGTCCCCGGCCGTCGTTTGGTGAAACGGCCGGGGGCGGTCCGAAGTGCCCGGTGGGCGGGGGAAATCGGCCGCGGGGCAGCAGCCCGGGACTTACTGGCCGACCTCGCCGTAGGCGGCGAGGAGGACGGCCGGGTCCGGGCTCTCCAGGACGGTCGGCTTGGCCAGGCCGTCCAGGACGATGAAGCGCAGGCGGTCGCCGCGGGACTTCTTGTCGACCTTCATCGTCTCCAGCAGCTTGGGCCACTGGTCGTAGCGGTAGTGCAGCGGCAGGCCGACGGATTCGAGGATGGTGCGGTGACGGTCCGCCGTGGCGTCGTCCAGACGGCCCGCCAGCCGGCCCAGTTCGGCGGCGAAGTGCATGCCGACCGCGACCGCCGCGCCGTGCCGCCACTTGTACCGCTCGTTCTTCTCGATGGCGTGGCCCAGCGTGTGACCGTAGTTCAGGATCTCCCGCAGGCCTGACTCCTTCAGGTCCGAGGAGACGACATCCGCCTTGACCCGGATCGACCGCTCGATCAGCTCGGCCGTGTGCGGGCCCGCCGGGGTGCGGGCGCCCTCCGGGTCGGCCTCGATCAGGCCCAGGATCGCCGGGTCGGCGATGAACCCCGCCTTGATGACCTCGGCCAGGCCGGAGACGTAGTCGTGCACCTGGAGGGAGTCCAGCGCGGCCAGGTCGCACAGCACACCGGCCGGCGGGTGGAAGGAGCCGACCAGGTTCTTGCCCTCGGCGGTGTTGATGCCGGTCTTGCCGCCGACCGCCGCGTCCACCATGGCGAGCACGGTGGTCGGTACGGCGATCCAGCGCACCCCGCGCAGCCAGGTCGCGGCGACGAACCCGGCCAGGTCGGTGGTCGAGCCGCCGCCGACGCCGACGATGACGTCGGTGCGGGTGAAACCGCACTGGCCCAGCGCCTTCCAGCAGTAGGCGGCGACCTCGGCGGTCTTGGCCTCCTCGGCGTTGGGCACCTGAATGGCGACTGCCTCGTACCCCTGCCCGGCCAGATCGGCGCGCAGCGCCTCACCGGTCTCGGCCAGCGCCTCCGGGTGGATCACGGCGACCCGCTTGGCCTGGTCCCCGATCAGTCCGGCCAGTTCGCCCAGCAGCTGCCGGCCCACCAGCACCTCGTACGGGTCGGTGCCCGCGGTGCCGGCGACCGGGATCCGGGTGACTGCCTCGCTCATACCTGCTTCAACTCCAGTGCGTCCAGCGCTGCTTGGGTTACCTCTTCGGGGGTACGCCCGTCGGTGGCCACCACCGCGGTGGCGACCTCCTCGTACAGGTGCCGGCGCGCCTCCATCAGCTCCCGCCACTGCTTGCGCGGGTTGACCGCCAGCAGCGGGCGGGCCACGTTCAGGCCGGTCCGCTTCACGGCCTCCTCGACGTCCATCGACAGGTAGGCCACCTGGTGCCCGGCGAGCAGCGCGCGCGTGTCCGCGTCCATGACCGCCCCGCCGCCGAGCGCGACGACGCCCCGGTGCTCGGCGAGCGCGGCGCGTACGGCGGCCTTCTCGACGGCGCGGAAGGCCTCCTCGCCCTCGTCCAGGAAGATCTCGGCGATGGTGCGGCCCTGGGCAGCGACGATGTCCTCGTCGGTGTCCCGGTAGCCCACGCCCAGACGCTCGGCGAGCAGCCGTCCGACGGTGGACTTGCCCACCCCCATCGGGCCGACCAGGACGACCGCGGGCCCGCCGGTCACCTGATCTCCAGGCCGTCGAGGTACGACCGCACGTTGCGACGGGTCTCGGCTACGGAGTCACCGCCGAACTTCTCCGCGACCGCGTCCGCCAGCACGAGCGCCACCATGGCCTCGGCGACGATGCCTGCGGCCGGGACGGCGGAGACGTCGGAGCGCTGGTGGTGGGCCTGGGCGGGCTCGCCGGTGGCGACGTCGACCGTCTTCAGCGCGCGCGGCACGGTGGCGATCGGCTTCATCGCGGCGCGCACCCGCAGCAGCTCACCGGTGCTGAGGCCGCCCTCGGTACCGCCCGAGCGGCCGGAGACGCGCCGGATGCCCTCGGGGGTGTTGACGATCTCGTCGTGGGCCTGGGAGCCGGGGACGCGGGCCAGCTCGAAGCCGTCGCCGACCTCGACGCCCTTGATGGCCTGGATGCCCATCAGGGCGGCGGCCAGGCGCGCGTCCAGCTTGCGGTCCCAGTGCACGTGCGAGCCGAGCCCGACCGGGACGCCGTAGGCCAGCACCTCGACCACGCCGCCGAGGGTGTCGCCGTCCTTGTGGGCCTGGTCGATCTCGGCGACCATCGCCTTCGAGGCGTCCGCGTCGAGGCAGCGCAGCGGGTCGGCGTCCAGCTTCTCGACGTCGGCCGGGGTGGGGTAGACGCCCTGCGGAGCCTTCACGGAGCACAGCTCGACCACGTGGGAGACGATCTCGATGCCGGCCGTCTCCTTCAGGTAGGAGCGGGCCACGGCGCCCAGCGCGACACGCGCGGCGGTCTCCCGGGCCGAGGCGCGCTCCAGGATCGGGCGGGCCTCGTCGAAGCCGTACTTCTGCATGCCCGCCAGGTCCGCGTGGCCGGGGCGGGGCCGGGTCAGCGGGGCGTTGCGGGCGAGGCCGGCCAGCACCTCCGGGTCGACCGGGTCGGCCGCCATGACCTGCTCCCACTTGGGCCACTCGGTGTTGCCGACCATGACCGCCACCGGGGAACCCAGGGTCAGGCCGTGCCGGACTCCACCGAGGAAGGTGACCTCGTCACGCTCGAACTTCATCCGCGCACCGCGGCCATAACCGAGCCGCCGCCGCGCCAGGTGATCCGCCACCATCTCCGTGGTGATCGGCACGCCGGCGGGAAGACCCTCCAGCGTCGCGACAAGTGCGGGACCGTGGGACTCCCCCGCGGTCAGCCAACGCAGCCTGCTCAACGGTGCTCCTCAGTGTTCGCGCCCGGTACTGCCCTGCCCACGCGCGTCCTCGCGCACGGCGGCGGCGCCACCGGGTGCGCGACCCCGGTGCGCCACCTCCGATCCTCCCACGTCCGGGGGCGGGAACAGGCCGCCGGTCCAGGAAGCGGACGGAGCGGGGGCGTCAGCGGGCCGCGAGCGCCTTCTCCCCGGCGTGCCGCATGGCCTCCACCGGGCCGGGGACGTGCCCGGTCATCTGCTCGAACTGGAGCACGGCCTGGTGGACCAGCAGGTCGAGGCCGCTGACCACGGCACCGCCGAACATGGACCAGCGGGCCGCCAGCTCGGTGGGCCAGGGGGCGTAGAGCACGTCGAAGAGGGTGGCGGGGCGTTCGGGTACGGCGGTGGCGAGGGCGTCGGCCGCCCCCGCGGGCGTGGTGGCGATCACGAGCGGGGCGCGCAGCGCCTCGGCCGCGTCCGCCCAGTCCGCCGTACGGACCTCCACGTCGAGCCGCTCGCCCCACTGCCGCATCTCGGTGGCGCGGGCCTCGCTGCGGACGTAGGCGACGACCTCCCCGGTGCAGATCCGGGCCAGCACGGCGAGCGCGGAGGAGGCGGTGGCGCCGGCGCCCAGGATGGCGGCGGACCCGACCTCCTCGATGCCGTGCTCCCGCAGGGCGGCGACCATGCCCGGGATGTCGGTGTTGTCACCGAGCCGGCGGCCGTCCTCGGTGAGGACGAGCGTGTTGACAGCGTCGACCGAGGCGGCCGTGTCGCTGACCTCGTCCAGCAGCGGGATCACCGCCCGCTTCAGCGGCATGGTCAGCGACAGCCCGGCCCACTCCGGCCCGAGTCCGTCCAGGAAGCCGGGCAGGGCGGCCTCGTCGACGTCGAAGCTGTCGTACGACCAGCCGGTGAGGCCGGCCGCCTCGTACGCGGCGCGGTGCAGCACCGGGGAGAGGGAGTGGGCGATCGGCGATCCGAGCACGGCGGCGCGGCGGCCGTCAGTTGCCCGCGTTGGCATTGAACTTGTCCTTGAGCTCTAGGAATTCTGCGTACGTCTTGGCGAACTCGGTGTTGTTCGTGCCGTCGGTCGCCACGAAGTAGATCCAGCCGTCGTGCGTCGGGTTCAGGGACGCCTTCAGCGCGTCCTCGCCGGGGTTGCCGATCGGGCCGGGCGGAAGCCCCGGGTACCGGTACGTGTTGTACGGGCTCGTGTTGCCGTTGATCTCCTTCTCGGAGATGTGGATGTTGCTCGTGCCCTTGAGGTAGTTGTAGCTCGAGTCGAACTGCAGCAGCCGGTTGGTCTCGGTGTTGGTGGGCTTCAGGCGGTTGTAGACCACCTCCGCCATCTTGCGGAAGTCGTCGTGGGTCTTGCCCTCGGCCTGGACCAGGCTGGCGACGGTGACGAGCTGGAAGGCGTTGTCCAGGCCGAGCGCCTTGGCCTTCTCGGTCAGGCCGTAGGCGGCGTACTTCTGCTTGGCCTGGGTGACCATCTGCTTCAGGACGGCGTCGGGCTTCATGCCCTTGGCGGCCGGGTAGGTGCCCGGGAAGAGGAAGCCCTCCAGCCGGTCCTTGACCTCGCCGCTGTTCTGCGCCCAGGCCGGCAGGCCGAGGCTCTTGTACTGCTGGTCGGCGACCTTCCTGGTCGTGCCCGCGGACAGTTCCAGCTTCTTGTCGATGGCCGCGTAGACGCCCGAGTTGCGCTCGCCCGGGGTGACCACCACGTTGTTCTGGCTGCGCGGGTCCAGCATCAGCCGGACGGCGCTGGCCGCGGACATCTCCTCCTTCAGGAGGTAGGCACCGGCCTGGATGCCGTCGGCGCCCGGTGTGTTGGTCTGGGCGTGGACGAACGCCTCGGCGCTCTTGACGACCCCGGCCTCTTTCAGCCGGCGGCCGATCTCCCAGCCGCCCGCGCCCTTGGGGATCTCGACGGTCACCGTCTGGCTGGTGCCGTCGCCCGCGTAGTCCGGAGCCGTGCCGAAACGATTTTGGTAGAACTGGTACCCGAAGTACCCGACGCCGCCTAGGCCGCCGCCGAAGACCAGGACGACCACCATGCAGGCGCAGCCGGTCCGCCGCTTCTTGCTCTTGACGGGCTTCTTGCCACCCTTGCCGCGCCGCTCCCGCCGGCTCTGCAGCCGGTGCTCCTCGTCGTCCTCGCCGCCGCCCGCGAGGACGGCGTGCTCCTCCTCGGCCGCCGGTTCCGGCTCGGGCTCCGGCTCGGGGCGTCTGCGGCCGGGCGGCTCCGGCGGCGGGTAGGCGTCCTCGGTGCCGTAGAAGTCGGGCTGCTCGCCGCCGTAGGCCACGGGCTGCTGGCCGTACGGGTCGCCGGGGTCGGCGGCGTACGGCACATGGCCGTGGGTGCCGGTCGCGTCCCAGCCGCCCTGGTGGGGCTGCTGCGGGGTGTGATCCGCGAACCGCTGGTCGAAGTGCTGTTGGCCGGAACCGTCGTGGTACTGGTGCTGCTGCCCGTCGTACCCGGGCTGCTGTTGCTGGTTCCAGTCGCCGTACTGCGGCGTCTGGGGATGCTGCTGCTGCGGCCGGCCGTCGTAGGCGGACTGCCGGCCCGCCTGGGTCTGCTGTCCTCCCCATCCGCCGTCCCCGTACAACGGGTCCTCCGGATGCCACGGTTCGGAGCCTGGGCCCCGGCCATACTCAGTCATCGATCCCCTAGAGCCGCGAGGCCGACGGTCACGCGGCCGGTGGGCCGGGCTTCCGCTCCGCCTCTTGCTGTGCGCCGGCTGTTCGAACACCGGCGCATCGCGCGGAACGTTACCGTATCGCGATCAGATGACCACTTCGACGCCTTCGCCGGGTGGATCGCCTGACACCCGTTCGGATTCCAGGGCCTGCTGCAAAATGATGACGGCGGCGGCCTGGTCGATGACCGCGCGGCCCTTCTTCGACTTCACGCCCGAGGCGCGCAGTCCCTGACTGGCCGTCACCGTCGTCATCCGCTCGTCCACCAGCCGCACCGGCACCGGCTTGACGCCCTTGGCCAGCTCCTGGGCGAAGGCGCGGACCTTGACCGCGGCCGGGCCCTCGCCCCCCTTGAGGGAACGAGGGAGGCCGACGACGACCTCGATCGGTTCGTACTCCTCCACCAGGTGGAGCAACCGGCGGTGGGCGGCGGGGACGTCCCGTCCGGGGACGGTCTCCACGGGGGTGGCGAGGATCCCGTCGGGGTCGCACGAGGCGACCCCGATCCGGGCGTCCCCGACGTCGATCGCGAGTCGACGCCCTCTGCGCATCGTCACTTGGCCGTTTCCGTCACGAGCCGCTCGACGGCCTCGACGGCCTCGCCGATCGCGGCCGGGTTCTGGCCGCCGCCCTGGGCGACGTCCGGCTTGCCGCCACCGCCGCCGCCGAGCGTCTTGGCGGCCGTACGGACCAGGTCACCGGCCTTGAGGCCACGATCGCGAGCCGCGTCGTTGGTGGCGATGACCGTGAGCGGCTTGCCGTTGTTCACCGTGAAGAGGGCGACCACGGCGGCGCGACCGCCCTGGATCCTGCCGCGCACGTCCAGGACCAGCTTGCGCAGGTCGTCCGGGGTGGTGCCGTCCGGGACCTGCCCGGTCACCAGGGCGACACCGCGCACGTCCTTGGCGGACTCGGCGAGGCCGGCGGCGGCCTGGAGCACCTTCTCGGCGCGGAACTTCTCGATCTCCTTCTCGGCGTCCTTGAGCTTGCCGAGCATGG
Source organism: Streptomyces sp. NPDC107654 (assembly GCF_055639035.1). Classification (NCBI taxonomy): domain Bacteria; kingdom Bacillati; phylum Actinomycetota; class Actinomycetes; order Kitasatosporales; family Streptomycetaceae; genus Streptomyces; species Streptomyces sp. NPDC107654. The sequence continues at coordinate 218,416 of NZ_JBVKBI010000012.1, read as the reverse complement.
CGGAGACCTTCTCCGGCAGCTCCTCCGGGCGGCCCTTGAGCAGCTCGGTCAGCTGGTTGACGACCGTGTGCTCACGGGCGAGGAAGTTGTAGGCGTCCACGCCGACGAGGGCCTCGATACGGCGCACACCCGAGCCGATGGAGGACTCGCCGAGCAGCTTCACCAGGCCCAGCTGGGCGGTGTTGTGCACGTGGGTGCCGCCGCACAGCTCCTTGGAGAAGTCACCGATGGTCACGACGCGGACCCGCTCGCCGTACTTCTCGCCGAACTCGGCGATGGCGCCCTGCTTCCTGGCCTCGTCGATGCCCATGACCTCGGCGTGCACGTCGAGGTCGCGGGCGAGCACCTCGTTGATCTTCTGCTCGACGTCGGTCATCACGGCCGTCGGGACGGCGGACGGGGAGCCGAAGTCGAAGCGGAAGCGGCCCGGCTGGTTCTCGGAACCGGCCTGGGCGGCCGTGGGGCCGAGGGCGTCACGCAGGGCCTGGTGGGTCAGGTGGGTGGCCGAGTGGGCGCGGGCGATGGCCGTACGACGGCGGGCGTCGATGGAGGCGTGGGCCTTGGCGCCGACGGTCACCTCGCCGACCTGGACGACGCCCTTGTGGACGTACACGCCCGGGACCGGCTTCTGGCAGTCGCGGACCTCGATGACGGCACCGGAGTCGATCCTGATGCGGCCGGTGTCGCCGATCTGGCCGCCGCCCTCGGCGTAGAAGGGGGTGCGGTCGAGGACGATCTCGACCTCGTCGCCCTCGGTGGCGGCCGGGGAGGAGACACCGTCGACCAGGATGCCGACGATCGTGGACTCGCCCTCGGTGTCCGAGTAGCCGATGAAGTCGGTCTCGCCGGCGGCGTCGGCGATCTCGCGGTAGGCGCCCATGTCGGCGTGGCCGGTCTTCTTGGCCTGGGCGTCGGCCTTGGCGCGCTCCCGCTGCTCCTTCATCAGGCGGCGGAAGCCCTCCTCGTCCACGGACAGGCCCTGCTCGGCGGCCATCTCCAGGGTGAGGTCGATCGGGAAGCCCCAGGTGTCGTGGAGCAGGAAGGCCTTGTCGCCGGAGAGGACCGTGCCGCCGGACTGCTTGGTCTCGGTGACGGCGGTGTCGAGGATGTTGGTGCCGGCCTTGAGCGTCTTGAGGAAGGCGTTCTCCTCGGCGAGGGCGACCTTCTCGATGCGCTCGCGGTCGGTGATCAGCTCGGGGTACTGCCGGCCCATCATGCCGATCACGGTGTCGACCAGGTCCTTGACGACCGGACCGGTGGCGCCGAGCAGGCGCATGTTGCGGATGGCGCGGCGCATGATGCGGCGCAGGACGTAGCCGCGGCCCTCGTTGCCCGGGGTGACACCGTCGCCGATGAGCATGGTGGCCGTGCGCATGTGGTCCGTGACCACACGGAGGGACACGTCCGAGTCGTGGGCCTCGCCGTAGCGGACGCCGGTCAGCTCGGTGGCCTTGTCGATGACGGCCATGGAGGTGTCGATCTCGTACATGTTCTGCACGCCCTGCAGAATCATGGCGAGCCGCTCCAGGCCGAGGCCCGTGTCGATGTTCTTGCTCGGCAGGTCCCCGAGGATCTCGAAGTTGTCCTTGCCGATGCCCTCGCCACGCTCGTACTGCATGAAGACGAGGTTCCAGATCTCCACGTACCGCTCGTCGTTGACGGCGGGGCCGCCCTCGACGCCGAACTCGGGGCCGCGGTCGTAGTTGATCTCGGAACAGGGGCCGCAGGGGCCGGGGACGCCCATGGACCAGAAGTTGTCCTTCATGCCCAGGCGCTGGATGCGCTCCTTGGGCACGCCCACGACCTCGTGCCAGATCTGCTCGGCCTCGTCGTCGTCCTGGTAGACGGTGATCCACAGGCGCTCGGGGTCGAGGCCGTAGCCGCCCTTGTCCTGGGAGCCGGTGAGCAGCTCCCAGGCGAGCTTGATGGCGCCTTCCTTGAAGTAGTCGCCGAAGGAGAAGTTGCCGCACATCTGGAAGAACGTGCCGTGACGCGTGGTCTTGCCGACCTCTTCGATGTCGGGCGTGCGCACGCACTTCTGCACGCTGGTGGCGCGCGGGAACGGCGGCTTGACCTCACCCAGGAAGTAGGGCTTGAAGGGCACCATGCCGGCGGGGACGAGGAGCAGAGTCGGGTCGTCCGCGATGAGCGACGCCGAAGGGACGACGGTGTGCCCGCGCTCCTCGAAGAAGCTCAGCCAGCGGCGGCGAATCTCGGCCGACTCCATCAGTGGTCCTCATTCCGGTTGTGCGAGTACGTCGGGTTCTCGATGTACTTCGGGTTGCTGCGGTCGTTCTCGATGGCGGCGAGCCGCCGGGGTGCCGGGAGTTCGGGGCTGTCCTGGATGCCGAGGGCCTCCTCCAGCTCGGCCTCCCGCTGGGCCATGTTGTCGCGGACGTCGAGCGCGAAGCCGACCGCGCGGTCCTTCAGCCGCTGACCGGTCTCCAGGGCCTTGTTGGCGGCGGTGGCGGCCAGGCTCTCCGGGGTCAGCTGCCTCAGCTTGCGGTTGACCTTGGTGGTGGCCCAGACTCCGGCGGCGACACCGGTGCTGAACCAGAACGTACGGCGGAACATCGCTCGGTCTCAGTCCTTACTTCCGCTTGCGTCGTGCGGCGGGGACCGTCCGGCCCACGATCACCGTACGCCGGGGCGACTTCGCGGGCACGTCCTCCTTGCGGCCGCCGAGCGCCCGGCGCACGCCGTAGCCGAAGGCCGCGACCTTGACCAGCGGGCCGCCGAAGGTGGAGGCGACGGTGGAGGACAGCGCGGAGGCGTTGGACGTGACCTCCTGGACGTCGGAGGCGATCGCGTCGACCCGGTCGATCTGGGTCTGTGCCGAGCGCACCGCCTGGGAGGCGTCGGCGAGCAGCGGCACCGCCTGGTCGGTCACGTCCGCGACGAGCTTGGTGGTCGCCTTGAGCGTCTGGGCCAGCCTCGCCAGTGCGACCGCGAGGAAGGAGACCAGGATCGCCCAGAACACGGCCACCAGGATCCCGGCCACCTCACCACCGGACACTGTGCGCACCCGCTCTCTGAAACGTGCTCTGAACATCTGAACCATGAAAAAAGCAGTGCCCCGAGCCTATCGCGCCGGGGCTGCGGCTCCGTACCCGATTACCCGGCGGAGCGGGCGGAGTTGCGGTGGGGGATTGTACGGAGTGAACACGGTTCAGTACGCTCCGTGTCCCATGCGAGGTCCTCACAGCCCCGGCTCCCGGGCGGACGGCGATCCGTCTCTCGAACTCACCGCCTTCGTCGGGCGCTCGGCCGAGCTGGCCGAGCTGACGTCGGCGCTCGGCCAGGCGCGGCTGGTGACCGTCACCGGGGTGGGCGGCGTCGGCAAGTCCCGGCTGGCCGCACGGGCGGCGGCGCGGTGGGCGCCGGGTGCCCCGGGCGGCGGTCCGCGCCGGGGGCGGGTGGAGCTGGCGCCGGTGCGCGATCCGCAGTTCGTGGAGTACGCGGTCGTGGAGGCGCTGGGGCTGACCGACCACACCACCCGGATGCCCCGGGAGACGCTGCTGGAGCATCTGGCCGGCCACCCGGCGCTGCTGGTGCTGGACGGGTTCGAGCACCTGGTGACGGCCTGCGCGGATCTGACGGCGGAGCTGCTGCGCCGGCTGCCGGAGCTGCGGGTGCTGGCCGTGGGCCGGCGTCCGCTGGGCCTCGCGGGCGAGCGGCTGTTCCCGCTGGCGCCGCTCGGCGAGGACGAGGCGGTGGAACTGTTCGCGGACCGGGCCCTGGCGCAGGGCGTGCCGGTGTCGGACGGCGCCGAGGTGCGGGAGCTGTGCCGGCGGCTGGAGGGGGTCCCGCTGGCGCTGGAGCTGGCGGCCGGGCGGCTGCGGGCCCTGTCCCCGGGGCAGGTCCTGCAACGCCTGGACGACCGGTTCCGGCTGCTGACCGGAGGCGGCCGGGACGCCCTGCCCCGGCACCAGACGCTGCGCACGGCGATCGGCTGGAGCCACGAGCTGTGCACGCCGGCCGAGCGGCTGCTGTGGGCGCGGCTGTCGGTGTTCGCGCAGACCTTCGACCTGGAGGCGGCCGAGTACGTGTGCAGCGGCGACGGGCTGGCCGCCGAGGACGTCCTGGACGTGCTCTCGGAGCTGCTCGCCCAGTCGGTCCTGGCCCGCGAGGAGACCCCGGCGGGCCCCCGCTACCGGATGCTGGACACCGTCCGGGCCTACGGCGCCGAGTGGCTGGAGGCGACCGGGGACGCGGAGCGGCTGCGCAGACGGCACCGGGACTGGTACCTGGGCCTGGCGACCTGGTGCGAGCTGGAGTGGTTCTCGCCCCGGCAGCGGGAGGTGGCCGCGCGGGTCGAGGCCGAGCTGCCGAATCTGCGGACCGCGCTGGAGTTCTGTCTGACCGAGCCGGAGGAGGCCCATCTCGGGCAGCACCTGGCGGGTTCGCTGTGGTTCTGCTGGGTGGGCTGCGGCCGGCTCTCGGAGGGCCGGCGCTGGCTGGAGCGCAGCGTGGACCTGGACTCGCAGTACGAGCAGTCCCGGCTGAAGGCGCTGTGGGTGCTCGGCTACGTGGCGATCCTTCAGGGCGACACCGTGGCGGCGCTGCAGGCGCTCCAGGTGTGCCGGGAGCAGGCGGAGCGGTCGGCCGACCCGACGGCGGTGGCGTACGCCGAGCACCGCGCCGGGTGCCTGGCCCTGGTCTCGGACGACATGGCCCGCGCGGAGACGCTGCTGCGGTCGGCGCTGGAGCGCTACCAGGAGATCGGCGAGCTGAACAGCAACGTGCTGATGGGCCAGGTGGAGCTGGCGATGACGCGGGCGTTCCAGGGGGATCTGCCGGAGGCGGTACGGCTGTGCGAGGACGTGCGCCGGGTGTGCGAGGACCACGGGGAGCGGTGGGCGCGCTCGTACGCGCTGTACGTGCTGGCGTACGCGGCCTGGCAGGGCGGCGACGCGGCCCGCGCGCGGGAGTTGCTGACCGACTGCCTGGACCACGCGCACACGTTCCGCGATCTGCTGGGGACGGTGCTGTCGATCGAGCTGCTGGCCCTGGTGACGGTGGCGCAGGGGGACGCGGTGGAGGCGGCGGTGCTGCAGGGCGCCGCCGGGCGGATGTGGCCCTCGGTCGGGCTGCCGCTGTTCGGCTCGGCGTACTACAACGCCCCGCACGAGCTGTGCGAGGCGACGGCCCGGAAGGCGCTGGGCGACGAGGGGTACGAGGAGTGGGTGCGCCGGGGGGCGCGGCTGGACCGGGAGGCGGCGGTGGAGCGGGCACTGCGGCCCGACGTACGGCCGCTGCCGGCGCTGCCGACGCCCCGGGGGCCCCTCCCGCGCACCCGCGCCGGACAGCGCGAACCCGCCGCCTCGCCCACCCGGAAGGGCGGGGAGACGGCGGGCTGAGGTGCTGCGCCGGGGCTGGGGTCAGCGGGCGTAGTACTCGACGACGAGCTGCTCGTCGCAGATCACCGGGATCTCCTTGCGGTTCGGCTCGCGGTCCAGGCGGAACGCCAGGGCCTTGAGGTTCACCTGGAGGTAGCGCGGGGTCTCGCCGTCGGGGGCGAAGCCACCCTCACGGGCGATCGTGAAGAGCGTCTTCTCCTTGGAGCGGTCGCGGACCTGCACGACGTCGTCCGGGCGGACGCGGAAGGACGGCTTGTCGACCTTCTGGCCGTTGACCTGGATGTGGCCGTGGACGACCATCTGGCGGGCCTGGTAGATCGTGCGGGCGATGCCCGAACGCAGGACCAGCGCGTCGAGGCGGCGCTCCAGCTCCACGATCAGGGCCTCGCCGGTCTTGCCCTGGACCTTGGACGCACGCTCGTAGGCGCGGACCAGCTGGCGCTCGGAGATGTCGTACTGAGCGCGCAGGCGCTGCTTCTCCAGCAGACGGACCTTGTAGTCCGAGTTCTGCTTGCGGCCGCGGCCGTGCTCACCCGGCGGGTAGGGGCGGGCCTCGAAGTACTTGACGGCCTTCGGGGTCAGCGCGATGCCGAGGGCACGCGACTTCTTGACCTTGGGGCGGGACTGGTTCGCCACTGTCTTTCGTCTCTTTCGTAGTGTCGGCTCGTCAGCGTTAGGGAGGTCGCATCCGCAGCCGGGAAAACCCGCCGGATCCCGTGAAGGGACCTGCCGGGCAGCCGCTTCCCTGGTCTGGGCACATACGTGCAGCACGCGAGTGGCCCACCGACCGTCCCGGTACTCCGGGTGGTGGTGGGCTGCCCGCGACACCGTTCGACGGTGCGCGACGCTCCTGGAACCCGCTGGGGGTTCCGGCTGTCCGTCCCGCTCTGACAGCACGGGACTCAGCACTTCGGAGCATTCTACAGGGTGCTCAGGACCGCCTGCGACCGAGGTGGGTGCGCGTCCACTCGACGGCGTCCGCGTACCTGGCCTCGGCGCCGTGCCGGCTCGGCGTGTAGTACTCGCGGTCCTTCAGGGCGTCCGGGGCGTACTGCTGCTGGGCGATGCCCTCGGGCAGGTCGTGCGGGTACACGTACCCCTGGGCGTGGCCGAGCTTGGCGGCGCCCTTGTAGTGCCCGTCGCGCAGGTGCGGCGGGACCGGTCCGGCCAGGCCCTTGCGCACGTCCTCCATCGCGGCGCCGATCGCGGTGGTCGCCGAGTTGGACTTGGGGGCGAGGGCCAGGGCGATCGTGGCGTGGCTGAGGGTGAGGGCGGCCTCCGGGAAACCGATCATGGCGACGGCCTGGGCGGCGGCGACCGCGATCGGGAGGGCGTTCGGGTCCGCCAGGCCGATGTCCTCGCTGGCGGAGATCATCAGGCGGCGGGCGATGAACCGGGGGTCCTCGCCCGCCTCGATCATGCGGGCCAGGTAGTGCAGGGCCGCGTCGACGTCGGAGCCGCGGATGGACTTGATGAGGGCGCTCGCGACGTCGTAGTGCTGGTCGCCGTCGCGGTCGTACTTCACCGCGGCGCGGTCGACGGTCTGCTCCAGCGTCTGGAGGCTGATCGCGCTCTCGCCCTGGTCGAGCGCGGCCCCGGCGGCCGCCTCCAGGGCGGTCAGGGCGCGGCGGGCGTCGCCGCCGGCGATCCGCAGCAGGTGCTCCTCGGTGTCCTCCGGAAGGGCGACGGCGTCCTTCAGGCCGCGTTCGTCGCCGAGGGCACGCCGGAGCAGGCCGCGGATGTCGTCGTCGGTGAGCGGTTCGAGGGTGAGCAGGAGGGAGCGGGAGAGCAACGGGGAGATCACCGAGAAGTACGGGTTCTCCGTGGTGGCCGCGATCAGGGTCACCCAGCGGTTCTCCACGGCCGGGAGCAGGGAGTCCTGCTGGGCCTTGCTGAAGCGGTGGATCTCGTCCAGGAAGAGGACGGTCTCCTTGCCGAAGCCGCCGGTGGCGCGGCGGGCACCGTCGATGACCGCGCGGACCTCCTTGACGCCCGCGGTGATCGCGGACAGCTCCACGAACCGCTTGTTGGTGGCCTTCGAGACCACGTACGCGAGGGTGGTCTTGCCGGTGCCGGGCGGGCCCCAGAGGATCACCGAGGAGGGTCCGGCGGGGCCGCCGTTGCCCTCGCCGACCAGCCGGCGCAGCGGGGAGCCGGGCCCCAGCAGGTGCCGCTGGCCCACGACCTCGTCGAGTGTGCGCGGTCGCATGCGCACCGCCAGGGGGCTGGCCGCCGGGTCCTTCTCCTGGCGTTCTTCTGCTGCTGCGGTGAAGAGGTCGGGTTCCACGCTGAAACCCTAGAACACCGCACTGACAATCGGGTCCGGGCCGCCGGCCGGCCCCCTGCGCCCGGTCAGCTGGTCCAGAAGTCCCACCAGCGGGTGAGGACCAGCATGCCGATGACGCCGACGTGCGCGACCGGCAGCACCCAGGTGAACTCGCCGAGGAAGGACTTCAGCCGGCGCGGGGACGGCAGGAAGTCGTTGCGGACGTTGAACGAGGTGACGTACCAGAACATCGTGATCGTGGCGACCCAGGCCAGCGAGCACCACAGGCACAGCGCGTTGATCCGGTACAGGGACTGGAACTGCAGCCAGGTGCAGAAGGCCACGCCGAAGAGCGTGCCGAAGTTGAACGTCAGCCAGTACCAGCGCGGGAACCGGGCGCGGGCCAGCAGGCTCATGCCGACGCAGATCACGATGCCGTACGCGACCAGTCCGAGCATGGGATTGGGGAAGCCGAAGACGCCGGCCTGCTTGCTCTCCATGACGCTGCCGCAGGACACCACCGGGTTGAGGCTGCACCCGGGGGTGAACGTCTTCCCGGCGACCTTGGCTTCCAGCAGCTTGAACTTGTCGATCGTGATGACCCAGGCGGCCAGCAGCCCGGCCGCGCCGGTGACCACCAGCAGGACGGCGAAGGCACGGCTGCCGCCTACCGCGCGCGGGACGCCGGCGCCGCGCTCCGGACCGGGCTCCGCGGAGATGTCTGTGACTGTCGTCTTGCTCATCACGCCGATTCCGTCACTTGAGAGTTGGACCACCTTCGGGCACGGGTCATTGTGCCGCACAGGCCTGTGTGCGCACCGTTCGCTGCGCATAAGGACGTACGGACACCGGCCACGGACCGTTCGGAAAACCTCCGGCGGGGGGAACCGTCGCGCACGAGGTTGACGTGGCGTGGGAACGACCGGGCACGAGGAGGGCGGGGAAGCGGACCGTGTCCGCTTCCCCGCCCCGCCGTCTCCGTCTCTAGCCCAGCCGCGCTTCCAGCTCCGCCACGATCTCGTTGACACCGACGGCCGTCTGCTCGCCGGACTCCATGTCCTTGAGCTGGACGACGCCCTCGGCGAGGTCGCGCTCGCCGGCGACGATCGCGTAGCGGGCGCCGGAGCGGTTGGCGTTCTTCATGGCGCCCTTCAGACCCTTGCCGCCGTAGGCGAAGTCCGCCGCGATGCCGACCTTGCGCAGGTCGGTGACCTTGCCGAACAGCACCCGCCGGGCCTCTTCGCCGAGCGGGACGGCGTAGACCGACGTGGCGGGCGGGATGTCCGGTTCCACACCCTCGGCCTCCAGGGCGAGGACCGTGCGGTCGACGCCCAGGGCCCAGCCGACGGACGGCAGCGCGGGGCCGCCGATCATCTCGGACAGGCCGTCGTACCGGCCGCCGCCGCCCACCGCTGACTGCGAGCCGAGACCGTCGTGCACGAACTCGAAGGTGGTGCGGGTGTAGTAGTCCAGGCCGCGCACCAGCTTCGGGTCGTCCTCGAAGGAGACGCCCGCGGCGGTGATCAGCTCGCGGACCTCCTCGTGGTACGCCTTGCACGCGTCGCACAGGTAGTCCCGCAGCAGCGGCGCGCCGGTCAGCTGCTTCTGCACCGACTCGCGCTTGTCGTCGAGGACCCGCAGCGGGTTGATGTCGACGCGGCGGCGCGTGTCCTCGTCCAGGTCCAGGCCGTGCAGGAACTCCTGCAGCGCCGTCCGGTACACCGGGCGGCACTCCTTGTCGCCGAGGCTGTTCAGCAGGATGCGGAAGTTCCTGAGGCCCAGCGAGCGGTACGCCTGGTCGGCCAGGATGATCAGCTCGGCGTCCAGCGCCGGGTCCTCGGCGCCGATCGCCTCGGCGCCGACCTGGGAGAAGTGGCGGTAACGGCCCTTCTGCGGGCGCTCGTAGCGGTAGTAGGAGCCGGAGTACCAGAGCTTGACCGGGAGGTTGCCCGACTTGTGCAGGCTGGCCTCCAGGGCCGCGCGCAGCACGGACGCGGTGCCCTCGGGGCGCAGGGCGAGCCTGTCGCCGCCCTTGGTCTCGAAGGCGTACATCTCCTTGGTCACGATGTCGGTGGATTCGCCGACGCCGCGCGCGAAGAGTTCGACGTTCTCGAAGCCGGGGGTCTCGATGTAGCCGTAGCCGGAGTTGCGCAGCGGGGCGGCGATCGCCTCGCGGACCGCCAGGTACTTCGCCGAATCCGGCGGGATCAGGTCGTAGGTGCCCTTGGGGGCCTTGAAGGTGCTCACGGAAGGTCTCTCGTCACATTCCTCGTCGGGGAGCCTCGGCGGCTCCCTGGCCGGCCGCCACCTGCCGCAGGTAGGGGTTGGTGGCGCGCTCCTGGCCGATGGTCGTCTGGGGGCCGTGGCCGGACAGCACCACGGTGGAGTCGTCGAGCGGCAGGCACACACGGGCCAGTGACCGCATCATGTCCTCCATGGATCCGCCCGGCATGTCGGTGCGTCCGATGGAGCCGGCGAACAGCAGATCCCCGGAGAAGAACACCGACGGGACGTCGGCGGTCTCGGGCATCCGGAAGGTCACCGACCCCCTGGTATGGCCCGGCGCGTGCGCGACGGAGAGTTCCAGCCCGGCCAGCTCCAGCCTCGTGCCGTCGGCCAGCTCCTTGACGTCGTCGGGCTCCCCCACGGTCAGCTCGCCCATCAGCGGCATGCCGATGGACCGGCCGAGCGCCTTCTCCGGGTCGCTCATCATGTACCGGTCCTCGGGGTGGATCCAGGCGGGTACGTCGTGCGCCCCGCAGACGGGGACGACCGAGGCGACGTGGTCGATGTGGCCGTGGGTGAGGACGACGGCGACGGGCTTGAGCCGATGCTTCTTCAGCGCTTCCTCGACGCCTGGGGCGGCCTGGTGGCCCGGGTCGATGATCACGCACTCCTCACCGGCGGCGGGGGCGACGAGATAACAGTTCGTCCCCCAGGCCCCGGCGGGGAACCCGGCAATGAGCACGATCGTCCTTCGTTGTGTCGGTTACAGGCGGCTTCAGCTGCTGTCAGAGCCTACCGGCGCTGCCGTTTCCTCAGCGAACCCATATACGGTACGGGGCTACACGCAGCGGTCGGATCACGAGGACGCACGCGTACCGCCCGACACACGACACCATGAGGAGAGAACCCGGTGGTCAGCCAGGAGCAGCGGCGGCGTCAGCTCGCCCGGGAGAAGTTCTTGCGGCAGCAGCAGCGGCGCACCGAGGCGCGGCGCAAGGCCCGCCTGCGCAACTCCGTGATCGCGTCGGTACTGGGCGTGGTCGTCATCGGCAGTGTCGCCCTGTACACGACCGGGGTGCTGAAGGACGACGGCGACAAGAAGGAGAACGCGAGCGCCCAGGTCACCCCGAGCGCGACGCCCACCCGCAAGGCCCCGGACCCCTGCCGGAAGCCGGCGGCCGGCTCGGTGAAGAAGCTCAACTGGAAGAAGGAGCCGGCGATGTCGATCGACACGTCGGCGAAGTACACGCTGAAGCTCGCGACGACGTGCGGTGACATCGGCGTCGCCCTGAAGACGTCGGCGGCCCCGCACACGGTGAACTCGTTCGACTTCCTCGCGGGCAAGGGCTACTTCGACCACACCAAGTGCCACCGCCTGACCACCCAGGGCATCTACGTCCTGCAGTGCGGCGACCCGCAGGGCACCGGCATGGGCGGTCCGGGCTACACGCTCCCGGACGAGAACCTCAAGGACAAGAGCCTGAAGAACAACATCTACCCGGCGGGCACGGTGGCGATGGCCAACACCGGCCAGAAGCACACCGGCGGCAGCCAGTTCTTCCTCGTCTACAAGGACAGCCAGCTGCAGCCCAACTACACCCCGTTCGGCACGATCGACGCGGCGGGCATGAAGGTGCTGAACAAGATCGCCGCGGCCGGCGAGAGCACGGGGGCCGGTGACGGCGCCCCGAACGCGACCGTCGTCATCGACAAGGCGACGGTCACCCGATCCTGACGCCACCGGACGACGTCACCGGAGGACGTCACCGGAGGTCCGGGAACGGCCGACTGACGAATTTCGGTCGCGCTGGATGCGGACAGGCAACCCGCTGGTCGCCTATGTTGGCCGTGACGAAACTGTGGACGATGCCCGGGGCGCAGAGGCCCCCGCAGGCATCATGTGGAGGAGGCGCTGTGAGCAGCGACCCGTGGGGCCGCGTCGACGAGACGGGGACCGTGTACGTGCGTACGGCCGACGGCGAGCAGGTCGTCGGTTCCTGGCAGGCCGGCTCCCCCGAGGAGGCGTTGGCCTACTTCGAGCGCAAGTACGAGGGCCTGGTTGTCGAGATCGGCCTCCTCGAAAAGCGGGTGCGGACCACCGACCTGTCGGCGAAGGACGCCCAGGCCGCCATCGACCACCTGCGCGAGCAGGTCGACGCGCACCACGCGGTCGGTGACCTGGACGCGCTGCGGCGGCGGCTGGACAAGCTGGTGGCGACCGTCGAGGCGCGCCGCGAGGAGCGCAAGGCGCAGCGGGCCAAGCAGTCCGACGAGGCCCGCAAGGCCAAGGAGGCGCTGGTCACCGAGGCGGAGGAGCTGGCGCAGTCCGACCAGTGGCGGGCGGCCGGTGAGCGGCTGCGGTCGCTGGTGGACACCTGGAAGGGTCTGCCGCGGCTGGACCGCAAGTCGGATGACGAGCTGTGGCACCGCTTCTCGCACGCCCGCTCGGCGTTCTCCAAGCGCCGCAAGGCCCACTTCGCGCAGCTGGACGCGCAGCGCGAGGATGCCCGCCGCGTCAAGGAGCGGCTGGTCGCCGAGGCCGAGGCGCTGTCGGGATCGACGGACTGGGGTCCGACGGCCGCCCGTTACCGCGAGCTGATGGCGGAGTGGAAGGCCGCGGGCCGCGCCCAGCGCGAGCACGAGGACGACCTGTGGAACCGCTTCCGCGGCGCCCAGGACGTCTTCTTCGCCGCCCGCAGCTCGGTGTTCGCCGAGCGGGACGCGGAGCAGTCGGAGAACCTCAAGCTGAAGGAGGAGCTGGCCGAGGAGGCCGAGAAGCTCCTGCCGATCGGCGACCTGAAGGCCGCCCGGGCCGCCTTCCGCTCGATCAACGAGCGCTGGGAGGCCATCGGTCACGTCCCGCGGGACGCCCGGCCGAAGGTCGAGGGCCGGATGCACGCCGTCGAGCGGGCGATCCAGGAGGCCGAGGAGGCCGAGTGGCGCCGCACGAACCCGGAGGCACGCGCGCGTGCCGAGGGCCTGACCGGTCAGCTCCAGGCCGCCGTGGACAAGCTGCGGACGCAGATCGAGCAGGCGCGCGCCCAGGGCAACAACGCCAAGGCCGACAAGCTGGAGAAGGAGCTGGAGGGCCGCACGGCGCTTCTGGACCAGGCTCTGAAGGGCCTGCAGGAGTTCGGCGGCTGACCGAACGCCGAGCGGCTCCCGCCGTCCCGTCCGGGCGGCCCGGTGGTGTACCACACCCCGGGCCGCCCGGTCGTTTCGGTCGGGCCGCCCCAGGAAGTGGGTCGCCGGACTGCCGCGGCAGTCCGGCCCGAACGCTGCGGCAGGGGCCGGTTCCTGGCGCTCGGGCGTTCTCCGGGGCCCGGGCACGCCGATGCCGTACCGTCCCAGCCGGCGCGGGCCCCGTAGCGGCCCGCGATCACGTGGGCCGGGCCGTCCGGGGCCGTGGCGTCCGATCAGCCGGGCTGCCGCCGCGCTCCTGCCTCTCCCCCGGCACCGACGGCTCTAGGACCGGCTGCGGCCCGATGTCACGCGGTAGACGTCGTACACGCCCTCCACGCCCCGGACGGCCTTCAGGACGTGACCGAGGTGCTTGGGGTCGCCCATCTCGAAGGTGAACCGGGAGGTGGCCACCCGCTCGCGGGAGGTCTGGACGGCCGCCGAGAGGATGTTGACGTGCTGGTCGGACAGGACCCGGGTGACGTCCGAGAGGAGACGGGACCGGTCCAGCGCCTCCACCTGGATGGCGACCAGGAAGACCGAGGACTGGGTGGGCGCCCATTCGACGTCGAGGATGCGCTCGGGCTCGCGGGACAGCGAGTCGACGTTGACGCAGTCGCTGCGGTGAACCGATACGCCGCTGCCGCGGGTGACGAAGCCGATGATCGGGTCGCCGGGCACCGGCGTACAGCACCGGGCCAGCTTGACCCACACGTCCTCGACGCCCTTGACCACGACACCCGGGTCGGCGCTGGAACGGCGCTTGCGGCCGCGGCTGCGCGACGGCGGGACCGTCTCGTCGATCTCCTCGCTTGCGGCTTCCTCGCCGCCGAGGGCCTGGACGAGCTTCTGCACGATGTTCTGTGCGGAGACATGGCCCTCGCCGATCGCCGCGTACAGCGCGGAGATGTCCGAGTAGCGCATCTCGTGGGCGAGGGTGACGAGCGAGTCGCCGGTGAGGATCCGCTGGATCGGCAGGTTCTGCTTGCGCATGGCCCGCACGATGGCGTCCTTGCCCTGCTCGATCGCCTCGTCCCGGCGTTCCTTGGAGAACCAGGCGCGGATCTTGTTGCGGGCCCGCGGGGACTTGACGAAGCCGAGCCAGTCGCGGGACGGGCCGGCGCCCGCCGCCTTGGAGGTGAAGACCTCCACGAGGTCGCCGTTGTCCAGGGTGGATTCGAGCGGGACCAGGCGGCCGTTGACCCGCGCTCCTATCGTGCGGTGGCCGACCTCCGTGTGGACGGCGTAGGCGAAGTCCACCGGGGTGGCACCGGCCGGCAACGCGATGACATCGCCCTTGGGGGTGAAGACGAAGACCTCGTTGCGGGACAGGTCGAAGCGCAGGGACTCCAGGAACTCGCCCGGGTCCTCGGTCTCCTTCTGCCAGTCCAGCAGCTGGCGCAGCCACGCCATGTCGTTGAGGTGGTCGTCCTTCTTGCCGGCCTTGGGCACGTCGGTGCGGACCTTGGAGGCGCCGGCGACGGCCTCCTGCTTGTACTTCCAGTGCGCGGCGATGCCGTACTCGGCGCGGCGGTGCATGTCGAAGGTGCGGATCTGCAGCTCGACCGGCTTGCCGTTGGGGCCGATGACCGTCGTGTGCAGCGACTGGTACATGTTGAACTTGGGCATCGCGATGTAGTCCTTGAACCGGCCGGGGACCGGGTTCCATCGCGCGTGCACGGTGCCGAGGGCGGCGTAGCAGTCGCGGACCGTGTCGACGAGGACGCGGATGCCCACCAGGTCGTAGATCTCGGCGAAGTCCCGGCCTCGCACGATCATCTTCTGGTAGACGCTGTAGTAGTGCTTCGGGCGGCCGGTGACGGTCGCCTTGATCCGTGCGGCCCGGAGATCGGCCTGGACCTCGTCGGTCACTATGGCGAGGTACTCGTCCCGCTTGGGCGCGCGCTCGGCGACGAGCCGTACGATCTCGTCGTACATCTTGGGGTAGAGGATCGCGAAGGCGAGGTCCTCCAGCTCCCACTTGATGGTGTTCATGCCGAGGCGGTGGGCGAGCGGAGCGTAGATCTCCAGCGTCTCGCGCGCCTTCTTCTCCTGCTTCTCGCGCTTCAGGTAGCGCATCGTGCGCATGTTGTGCAGGCGGTCGGCGAGCTTGATGACCAGGACGCGCGGGTCCTTGGCCATGGCCACGACCATCTTGCGCACGGTCTCGGCCTGCGCGGCCTCGCCGAACTTCACCTTGTCCAGCTTGGTGACGCCGTCCACGAGCAGGGCGACGGTGTCGCCGAAGTCGCGGCGGAGCTGGTCCAGGCCGTACTCGGTGTCCTCGACGGTGTCGTGCAGCAGGCCGGCCATCAGCGTGGCCGGGTCCATGCCCAGCTCGGCGAGGATCGTGGTGACGGCGAGGGGGTGCGTGATGTACGGGTCGCCGCTCTTGCGCTTCTGGCCGCGGTGCCAGCGCTCGGCGACCTGGTAGGCGCGCTCGATCTGCCGGAGCGTGGAGTTCTCGATCTTCGGGTCGTTGCTGCGCACTATCCGCAGCAGCGGTTCCAGGACCGGGTTGTACGGGTTCGCGCGCTGCACACCGAGACGGGCGAGGCGGGCCCGGACGCGGTTGGAGGAGCCGGTGCGGGTGGGCGGGGTGGCCGGCTGGCGCACCACGGGGGGCTGGGCCGGGCGCTCGGGCGAGGGGGTGGGGGACGGCTTGGGGCGCGAGGCCTCGGCGCTCTTCTCGACGGGCGCCGACTGGGCGTGCTCGACCGTCCCGCGGGGATCGTTCTTCACGTGGGAAGCGTTCGGCGCGGGTTTCGCCGCGGGGGCCGAGGCGGGCTCGGGCTTGGCGGCGGTCAGTGGCTGGGCCTCGTCTGGCAAGAGGACTCCTCGTGCGCGATCCGGGTCCCCCGGTCAGGCTCCGGAAACCCCAATGGTAGCGATCCTGGGCCCGGTCATCGCCTGCAGGCGCCTGTGAGGACCGTCTAACCGTGAAACGCCGGGGGCGGTCGCGGGATTCCGGGGGCTCGGACCGCGGCCTCCGCCGCGGCTTCACCGACCCCTTTCCTCGCCGTCGGCGGGTGCGGGTGGCCCGGAAGGAGCCCGCCCGCCGTGTCACGGGGGCGGAATGCCGAACGGCCGCCCCGGGTGTGGGGCGGCCGTATCGCGTGGGCGGGGTCAGACCTGGAGGAGGGCCTTGAGAGGGGCGCCGTTCAGGGTCGGTTCCAGGCGGGGGCGGGCGGCCAGGAAGGTCAGCTCCATCAGGACCGCGAGGCCGGCGACCTCGGCGCCCGCGCGGTGGATGAGCCGGATTGCGGCCTCGGCGGTGCCGCCCGTGGCCAGGACGTCGTCCACGATCAGGACGCGGTCGCCGTGGGCCAGGTCCTCCGCGTGCACCTCGATCTCCGCCGAGCCGTACTCCAGGTCGTACGCCTGGCGCAGGGTGGCTCCGGGCAGCTTGCCCGCCTTGCGGACCGGGATGAAGCCCACGCCCGCGCGGACGGCGACCGGGGCGCCGAGGATGAAGCCCCGGGCCTCCAGGCCGACGACCTTGGTGGCGCCGGTGCTCTCCGCGATCCCGGCCAGCTCGTCGGTGAGGGCGGTGAAGGCCGCCGGGTCGGCCAGGAGCGGGGTGATGTCCTTGAACATCACGCCCGGCTCCGGGTAGTCGGCGACGTCACGGATGCGGCTGAGCAGCAGCTCCTGGATGTCGGTCATCGGCGCTTCCCCGAGGGACGGCCGCGGCCCCGGCCGCGGGACGCGGGCTGGCTGCGCGGACCCACCACGGCGGGCGCGGCCTCGTCGGCGTCGTCACCGGCGGCGGGGGCCTCCGCGACCTCCTCGCCCGCACCGGCCTGGGCACGCTTGGCCAGGACCCGCTTGCTGAGGGCCTTCATCGCCGGCTCGCGCTCCTTGAGGTCGGCGACGAGCGGTGTGGCGATGAAGATCGACGAGTAGGCACCGGCCGCGAGACCGACGAACAGCGACAGGGAGATGTCGTTGAGCGTGCCCGCGCCGAGGAAGCCGCCGCCGATGAAGAGCAGACCGGCGACCGGCAGCAGGGCGACGACCGTGGTGTTGATGGAGCGGACCAGGGTGCCGTTGATGGAGCGGTTCGCGATGTCGCTGTACGTCCACCTGGTCTGCTTGGTGATGTCCCTCGTCTGCTCCTTGAGACTGTCGAAGACGACGACCGTGTCGTAGAGCGAGTAACCGAGGATGGTCAGCAGACCGATGACCGTGCCGGGCGTGACCTCGAAGCCGACCAGCGCGTAGATACCGGTCGTGATGGTGATGTCGTGGATCAGCGCGACCAGCGCCGCGATGGCCATGCGCCACTCGAACGCGATCGCCAGGTAGATCACGACGAGGACCATGAAGATCGCCAGACCCTCCCAGGCCTTGTTGGCGATCTGCTCGCCCCAGCTCGGTCCGACCAGGTCGGCGGCGAGCTTCTCGGGGTTGAGGTCCAGGTCCTTGGCCAGCTCCTGCTTGATCCTGTCGGACTGGCCGGTGTCGATGCCCGCGATCTGGATGCGCAGGCTGCCGTTGCCGAGCTTCTGCACGACCGACTGGTGGCCGGAGGCGGCGTTGGCGTACTCCTCGGCCTGGGCGACCGAGGTGCTCATCTTCGTCGGCGTGGTGAAGACCGCGCCGCCCTGGAACTCGATGCCCATGTTCAGGCCGCGCACCGCCAGGCCGACGATGGCCGTGATGGTGATCAGGATCGAGATGCCGTACCAGATCTTGCGCTTGCCGACGAAGTCGTACGAGATCTCGCCGCGGTGCAGTCGAGCGCCGAGGTTGCCGAGTTTCGACATCGCTCAGGCCTCCTTCGGGTCGACAGAGCCGGCGGCAGGACCGGCGGGACGGCGGGTACGGCGCAGCGGCGGCTTGGCACCGAGGCTCTTCGGGTCGAGCCCGGACCACTTGTGGCCGTTGGCGAAGAACTTCCGGCGGGCCAGCAGCGTCATCAGCGGCTTGGTGAAGAAGAAGACCACGACGACGTCGAGCAGGGTGGTCAGGCCGAGCGTGAACGCGAAGCCCTGGACCTTGCCGACGGTCACGATGAACAGGACCGCGGCGGCGAGGAACGACACGAAGTCGGAGACCAGGATGGTGCGCCGGGCGCGCGGCCAGGCCCGCTCGACGGCGGGGCGCAGGGAGCGGCCCTCGCGGATCTCGTCCCGGATGCGTTCGAAGTACACGATGAACGAGTCCGCGGTGATACCGATCGCGACGATGGCACCGCAGACGGCCGGCAGGTTCAGCGCGAAGTGGATGGCCGGACCGAGCAGCGTCATGATCAGGTAGGTGAGCATGGCGGAGACCAGCAGGGACGCCATGGCCACGATGGACAGGCCGCGGTAGTAGACCACCAGGTAGATCACGACGAGGGCGAGGCCGATCGCGCCGGCCAGCAGACCCGCGTGCAGCTGCTCGCCGCCGAGCGCGGCGGTCACCGTGGTGACGGACTGCTCCTGGAAGGACAGCGGCAGGGCGCCGTACGACAGCATGTTGGCGAGGCTCTGGGCCTCCTCCTGCTTGAAGCTGCCGGAGATCTCGGCCTGGCCGCCGGTGATGGCCTCGTGCACGACCGGGCTGGAGACGACGTCGCCGTCGAGGACGATGCCGAACTGGTTCTGCGGGTCCGGCTTCTGGGCCAGCGCGCCGGTGATGTCCGCGAACTTCTTGGAGCCGCTGCCGGTGAAGGTCATCTGGACCTGCCAGCCGGCGGCGCTCGTGGTGTTGAAGACGGCCTGGGCCTTCTTCACCTCGGTGCCGTCCACGGCGGCCGGACCGAGCAGGTACTTGAACCAGGCGCCGTCGTTCTCGCCGCAGGCCACCGTGCTGTCACCGGGCTTGGCGTTCTTGCCGGCCTTGGCGCGGTCGGTGGCCTTGCTGCAGTCCAGGGCGGCGTACTGGGCCTGGAGCTTGGAGTTCCCGGTGGTGCCGCCGGAGGGCGAGGCCGACGGGGTGGACGACGGCTTGCCGCTGCCGGAGGCGGACGGCGAGGGGGTGGAGTCGGCCTTCAGCGCGTCGCTGACGGCGCGGCCCTGGGAGGTGGCCGTGGCCGTGGGGGACGCGGAGCCGGGAGAGGTCGCCTTCTGGCCGGAGGAGGCGGTCGAGGAGGGGCTGCCGCTCGGCTTCGGCGAGGAGCCGCCGCCGGAGGAGGCGCTCGGCGCGGGGCTCTGTGCGGCCGGACCGCTGGGCGCGGCGGCCAGAACCGGCCGGAAGTACAGCTTCGCGGTGGTGCCGACCTGCTGCTGGGCCTCCTTGGAGTTGGTGCCCTTGGGGATGTTGACGATGATGTTGTCTTTCCCCTGGGTCTGCACCTCCGCCTCGGAGACGCCCAGGCCATTGACACGGCGGTTCATGATGTCGACCGCGGTGTCCATGTTGGCCTTGTTGATCGCGGACCCCTGGTCGGCCTTCGCCTTCAGCGTGATGCTCGTGCCACCGGCGAGGTCGATGCCGAGACGCGGGGTCGTGTGCCCGGAGAGGAACATCCCTCCGGTGAGCGCCACGATGGCGATCAGGATGAGGGCCAGCGAGCGCCCTGGCTTGCTCTGGGCGCTCGCGCTTCGGCCCCTCTTGGGTGCTGCCACCTTCTCGTACTCCCTCTCGGGCCGCCCCGCGCCCGGTCGGCGCGGTCGGCCATGACATGGAATCGGGCTCCCGTGCGGGAAACAGACGCGCCCGGGATACGCGGGGCGCCATCATGCCGCCGCCGCGCCTCCCGGGGCGTGACTACTTCGCGTCGGAGTCGCCGTCGGTCTTCTTCGGCTCGTCCTGCGCCTTCGCCTCGGCGGCGTCGGCCTTGTCCTCGGCGGCCCGGATCGCGTCCTCGCCGCGCTCGGCGGCGTCCTTCTTACCGAGGTCGATCTTGTCGTCGGAGGCGGCGGCAGCGGCGGCGGATCCGTCGGTCTCGTCGGTCTCGGTGAGGGAGGAGGCGTCGTCGGGGACGAGGCCGGCGTCGGACTTCAGGTCGTGCTCGATGCCGTGGACGATGCGGTTGTACTCGTCGTCGGTGAGGACGGCGCCGATGGCGTTCTTGGCGAAGAGGAGCTCGACGCCCGGTCCGGCGTCGAGGAGGACGGTGTCCTCGTTGACCTCCTTGACCGTCGCGTACATACCCCCGATCGTGCGGACACCGGAGCCGGGCTGCATCTCGTTCCGCATCTGGGCGGCCTGCTGCTGCTTCTTCTTGGCCGAACGCGTCATCAGGAACATCGCCGCGATGAGCACGATGAACGGGAGAAGGGTATAGGCATTCACGGGACGGAATTTCCTTCGCGCGACCGCGCGGGTGAGCGGCCAGTTCGGGGGTGTGGTCGGCGCCGCCCGCAAGGGCGGCATCGGCGGAGTCTAAGCGAGTCCGCTCTGATGGAACAACGCTCAGCATGGCACCTGGGTTCCTGCCCGTGCCATTGCCCTCGCCGGGGCGCTGCCCTCACGTCCCGAACAAGTCCTGTTGTCCGTTTCCCCCGGCCTGCGAGCGCGGCGGGGTGAGGCCGAGATGCGCCCATGCGGCGGGCGTGGCGACCCGGCCGCGCGGGGTGCGGGCGAGCAGGCCCTCGCGGACCAGGAAGGGTTCGGCGACCTCCTCGACGGTCTCCCGTTCCTCCCCCACCGCGACGGCGAGGGTGGACAGGCCGACCGGTCCGCCGCCGAAGAGCTTCAGCAGGGCCTGGAGGACCGCGCGGTCGAGCCGGTCGAGGCCGCGCGCGTCGACCTCGTACACCGCGAGGGCGGCGGCCGCGATGTCGCGGGTGATCAACCCGTCCGCCTTGACCTGCGCGTAGTCGCGGACCCGGCGCAGCAGGCGGTTGGCGATGCGGGGCGTGCCCCGGGAGCGGCCGGCGATCTCGGCGGCACCGTCCGGCTCGATCCCGACGTCCAGCAGCTGCGCCGAGCGGTGGACCACCCGCTCCAGCTCGTGCGGCTCGTAGAACTCCATGTGCGCGGTGAAGCCGAAGCGGTCGCGTAGCGGCGGCGGCAGCAGGCCCGCGCGCGTGGTGGCGCCGACCAGGGTGAACGGCGGCAGTTCCAGCGGGATCGCGGTGGCGCCGGGGCCCTTGCCGACGATGACGTCGACGCGGAAGTCCTCCATCGCCATGTACAGCATCTCCTCGGCGGGCCGGGACATGCGGTGGATCTCGTCGAGGAAGAGGACCTCGCCCTCCTGGAGGGAGGAGAGGATCGCGGCGAGGTCTCCGGCGTGCTGGATGGCGGGGCCGGAGGTGATGCGGATGGGGGCGCCCATCTCGGCGGCGATGATCATCGACAGGGTGGTCTTGCCGAGGCCGGGCGCGCCGGAGAGCAGCACGTGGTCGGCGGTGGCACCGCGCGCGCGTGCGGCGCGCAGGACGAGGTCGAGCTGCTCGCGGACCTTTTCCTGGCCGATGAACTCGCCGAGGTCCTTGGGGCGCAGGGCGGCCTCGACGGCCTGGTCCTCCCGGTCGGCGACGGAGTCCACCAGCCGCTCGGCGGCGGGGGCGTCGGTCGGGTCGTCCCAGTTCACGAAGATCTCCTAGCGGTGGCGCAGGTCAGCGGGCTCGGTTCAGGGTCTGCAGGGCGGCCTTCAGCAGCTGCCCGACCTGGGGTGCGCCGCCCGCCTGTTCGGCCTGGGGCGCGACGGCGGTCACCGCCTCGTCGGCCTCGCGGGTGGCGTAGCCGAGGCCGATCAGGGCGGCGTGGAGCTGGTCGCGCCAGCCCTGGCCGACGGGCGCGCCGACGGCGGGGGCACCGATGGGCTCGCCGAGCCGGTCCTTCAGTTCCAGCAGCAGCTTCTGGGCGCCCTTCCTGCCGATGCCGGGGACGGCGGTGAGGGCCTTCTCGTCCCCGGTGGCGACCGCGCGGCGCAGCGCGTCCGGGGTGTGCACGGCGAGCATCGCCTGCGCCAGGCGCGGTCCGACGCCGCTGGCGGTCTGGAGCAGCTCGAAGACCTGGCGTTCGTCGTCGTCGGCGAAGCCGTACAGGGTGAGCGAGTCCTCGCGGACGACGAGGGAGGTGTGCAGCCTGGCCGGCTGGCCGACGCGGAGCGTGGACAGGGTGTTCGGCGTGCACTGGACGGCCATGCCGACGCCGCCGACCTCGACGACCGCTGCGTCGGGGGCGAGCGCGGCGACCGTGCCGCTGACGAAGGCGATCATGCCGTACGGCCTTTCGTTGCGTGGACAGCCTGCCGGGCGACGGCCTGCTGGAGTCGGTTCTGGGCGGGGGCGCGCCAGATGTGGCAGATGGCGAGCGCGAGGGCGTCGGCGGCGTCCGCCGGCTTCGGCGGGGCGGCGAGCCGGAGCAGCCGGGTCACCATGGCTCCGACCTGCGCCTTGTCGGCGCGTCCGCTGCCGGTGACGGCGGCCTTGACCTCGCTGGGGGTGTGCAGGGCGACGGGGATGCCGCGCCGGGCGGCGCACAGCATGGCGACGGCGCTGGCCTGGGCGGTGCCCATGACCGTGCGCACGTTGTGCTGGCTGAAGACGCGCTCCACGGCGACGAACTCGGGCCGGTGTTCGTCCAGCCACTGCTCGATGCCCTGCTCCACGGCGAGCAGCCGGTGGCTGAGGTCGGCGTCCGCCGGGGTCCGTACGACACCGACGCCGACCATGGTGAGCGGGCGGCCCGCGACTCCCTCGACCACGCCGACGCCGCACCGCGTCAGGCCGGGGTCCACCCCCAGTACGCGCACGCGCCCCTCCCTTCGATGGCCTGTTCGTGCAGGCTATCGGGTGTCACTGACAACGCGACGGGCCGACGGGTGTGTCCCGTCGGCCCGGTCGGTCAGCCGTGCGCGTTACGCGTCGACCTTCTCCATGATCTCGTCGCTCACGTCGAAGTTGGCGAAGACGTTCTGCACGTCGTCGCTGTCCTCCAGCGCGTCGATGAGCTTGAAGATCTTCTTGGCGCCCTCTTCGTCCAGCTCGACCTGCATGGTGGGCACGAAGTTGGCCTCGGCCGACTCGTAGTCGATGCCGGCCTCCTGCAGGGCGGTGCGGACGGCGACGAGGTCGGTCGGCTCGCTGAGGACCTCGAAGTTCTCGCCGAGGTCGTTGACTTCCTCGGCACCGGCGTCCAGGACCGCGCCGAGCACGTCGTCCTCGCTCAGCTCACCCTTGGGGACGATCACCACGCCCTTGCGGTTGAACAGGTACGACACCGAGCCCGGGTCGGCCATGGAGCCGCCGTTGCGGGTCATGGCGACGCGGACCTCGGAGGCGGCGCGGTTGCGGTTGTCGGTGAGGCACTCGATGAGCACCGCGACACCGTTCGGGCCGTAACCCTCGTACATGATCGTCTCGTAGTCGGCGCCACCGGCTTCGAGACCGCCGCCCCGCTTGATCGCGGAGTCGATGTTCTTGTTCGGGACCGACGACTTCTTCGCCTTCTGGACGGCGTCGTACAGCGTCGGGTTGCCGTCGAGGTCGACACCGCCCATGCGCGCCGCGACCTCGATGTTCTTGATCAGCTTCGCGAAGAGCTTGCCGCGCTTGGCGTCGATCACGGCCTTCTTGTGCTTCGTCGTGGCCCATTTAGAGTGGCCGGACATCTGCCTGTCTCCTTCGCGTAACCCATCCTGTACGAACGCCCCCTGGTCGAGAGGCCGGGGGGACCCCCGGAGATCCTACAAGGACTCCGGTGTCCGGGTGGCGCGCACCATGTCGACGAAGAGCGCGTGCACGCGGTGGTCGCCGGTCAGTTCCGGGTGGAACGAGGTGGCGAGCGCGTTGCCCTGGCGTACGGCGACGATGTGGCCGTCGTGCTCGGCGAGCACCTCGGCACCGGCGCCCACGGACTCCACCCAGGGCGCGCGGATGAAGACGCCCTCCACAGGATCGCCCGGAACGCCCTTCACGTCGACCGTGGCCTCGAACGACTCGTTCTGCCGGCCGAAGGCGTTGCGGCGCACGATCATGTCGATGCCGCCGATGGTCTCCTGGCCCGAACGCGGGTCGAGGATCTTGTCGGCGAGCATGATCATGCCGGCGCAGGTGCCGTAGACGGGCATGCCGTCCCGCACGCGCGCGCGAAGGGGCTCCATCAGACCGAACAGGACGGCCAGCTTGGAGATGGTGGTGGACTCGCCGCCGGGCAGGACGAGACCGTCGACCTCGGCGAGTTCCTCGGGGCGCCGCACCGGCCTGGCCACGGCGTCGGCCGCGGCCAGGGCGATGAGGTGCTCCCGTACGTCGCCCTGGAGGGCCAGGACGCCTATGACAGGAGTGTTCATGGGGTGTCGTTACCTGTGGTGGGTTACCAGCCGCGGTTGGCGTACCGCTCGGTCTCGGGGAGGGTGTCGCAGTTGATGCCGACCATGGCCTCGCCGAGGTTGCGGGACGCGTCCGCGATGATCTTCGGGTCGTCGTAGAAGGTGGTGGCCTTCACGATGGCGGCGGCGCGCTTGGCCGGGTCGCCGGACTTGAAGATGCCGGAGCCGACGAACACGCCCTCGGCGCCGAGCTGGCGCATCAGGGCCGCGTCGGCCGGGGTGGCGACGCCGCCGGCGGAGAAGAGGACGACCGGGAGCTTGCCCAGCTCGGCGACCTCACGGACCAGCTCGTACGGGGCGCGCAGCTCCTTGGCGGCGGCGTACAGCTCGTTGTTGTCGAAGCCGCGCAGCTTGGCGATCTCGTTCTTGATCTGGCGCAGGTGGCGGACGGCCTCGACGACGTTGCCGGTGCCGGCCTCGCCCTTGGAGCGGATCATCGCGGCGCCCTCGGCGATGCGGCGCAGGGCCTCGCCCAGGTTGGTCGCACCACAGACGAAGGGGGTGGTGAAGGCCCACTTGTCGGAGTGGTTGACCTCGTCGGCCGGGGTGAGGACCTCGGACTCGTCGATGTAGTCGACGCCGAGGGACTGCAGGACCTGGGCCTCGACGAAGTGGCCGATGCGCGACTTGGCCATGACCGGGATCGAGACGGCGTCGATGATGCCCTCGATCATGTCCGGGTCGGACATGCGGGCCACGCCGCCGTCCTTGCGGATGTCGGCCGGGACCCGCTCCAGGGCCATGACGGCGACGGCGCCCGCGTCCTCGGCGATCTTCGCCTGCTCCGGCGTGACGACGTCCATGATCACGCCGCCCTTGAGCTGCTCGGCCATGCCGCGCTTCACGCGGGCGGTACCGGTCTCGGGAGCCTGGTTGTCGATGGTGGACACGGGTGACCTCACTGATGGGAAAGAGGGTTTCTGCACCGATGAGGAAACGCGAGTGGACCAGGCCACAGCAAGGGCCAATGGAAAGCCGGTGGATCCTTTTCGTCCACCGGGCGTTCAGGAGACCCTCTCGACCAGCGCCGCGGGCGGCTCGTCGTCCATCTCGAAGGCCAGCGGGAAGGGGGCGTGGCCGGCCAGCCGGAACCAGCGGACCTTGCGGTGCTCGCGGAGCCTGCGGGCGGCGCCCACGGCGTCGTTGTGGAAGCGGCGGGCCATCGGCACCCGGCGGACCGCCTCGGCCAGCTCACGGGCCGCCTCCTCACCGCCCGGGGCCTCACGGACGGCCTCGACCTGCGCCGGGTCCCCGAAGACGGCGCGCAGCGCCTGGCTCAGCTCGCTCTCGGCGACCTCCCGCTGCTCCTCCTCGGCCTGCCGGGCCGCGTGTGCGGCCTCGTACAGCACGATCGAGGCGGCCGGGTCGAGCACGCCCGAGGTCGCCAGTTCCTGCGCCACGGAGGCCCGCCGCAGCAGCTGCGCGTCGAGCGCGGCCCGCGCGGCGTCCATCCGCACGTGCAGCCGGTCCAGCCGCCCGGCCGTCCAGCTGAGGTACACGCCGATGGCGACGAGTGCGACGAGGATCCAGATGAGGGTTGCGGTCACGCCGGAAGGCTATCGGCTGCCGCCCCACGCCCCCGCGCCGGTCAGCGCCTCGGCGCCGACGGGGGCGGGCTGCAGGCACACGCCGTCGATGTCGAGAAAACGGCTCTCCGATCCGGGGAAACGGCTCTGGGCACTCACCCTCGGCACCGACTGGACCCGCTGCCGCAGGCCGGCCGCAGCCGGCCCCCAGCCCCCCGTCAGTCCCCAGCCCCCTCGTCAGTCCCCCGCCGTCCCGTCAGTCCCGCGCCAGCCCGAACCGCGCCCGCAGCCCCGTCGCCCGCTCGTCCGCGCCGACCGCTGCCGCGCCGGCCGTGACCGTCTCGTAGACGGAAAGGATGTCCGCGCCGACGGTGGACCAGTCGAAGCGCCGCACGTGGGCGCTGCCGCGCTCGCGCAGCAGTGCTCGGCGGGCGGGGTCCGCGAGGAGCCGTACCGCCGCCGCGGCCAACGCGTCGGCGTTCTCGTTGGCGAAGACCTCGCCGGCCTCGCCCTGGTCGAGGACCTGCACGAACGCGTCCAGATCGGAGGCGAGCACGGGGGCGCCCGCCGACATCGCCTCGACCAGGATGATGCCGAAGCTCTCGCCGCCCGTGTTGGGCGCGACGTACAAGTCGACGCTGCGCAGGAGCCGCGCCTTGTCCTCGTCGCTGATCATGCCGAGGAACTCCACGCGCGAGCGCAGCTCCGCCGGCAGCTGGCCGAGGGCCGCCTCCTCGTCGCCGCGGCCCGCGACCAGCAGACGGGTCTGCGGCCGGGCGGCGAGGATCTTCGGCAGGGCCTGCATCAGCACGGGCAGGCCCTTGCGGGGCTCGTCGATCCGGCCGATGAAGCCGATGGTGTCGCCCTGCCACCGTGGGTCGGGCTCGGCCCGGGCGAAGAAGTCGACGTCGACGCCGTTGGGGATGACCACCGCGTCCCCGCCGAGGTGCTCGACCAGCGTCCGCCGGGCGTACTCGCTGACCGCGATCCGCGCGCTGATCTTCTCCAGGGCGGCCTGCAGGATCGCGTACGCGGCGATCATCGCGCGCGAACGCGGGTTGGAGGTGTGGAACGTGGCCACGATCGGACCGGACGCCGCCCAGCAGGTCAGCAGGCCCAGCGACGGTGACGTCGGCTCGTGGATGTGCACCACGTCGAACTTGCCCTCGTGCAGCCAGCGCCGCACCCGCGCGGCCGACAGGAAGCCGAAGTTCAGGCGGGCCACCGAGCCGTTGTACGGCACCGGGACCGCGCGGCCGGCCGAGACGACGTACGGCGGCAGCGGGGTGTCGTCGTCGGCCGGGGCGAGGACGGAGACCTCGTGGCCGAGGCGCAGGAAGTACTCGGCGAGGTCGCGGATGTGGAACTGGACGCCACCGGGCACGTCCCAGGAGTACGGGCAGACGATCCCGATTCTCACGCGGGTCCCTTCGCGGGGTCGAGGTCGGCGAGCCAGAGCCGCTGGAGCATGTGCCAGTCCTCCGGGTGCTCGGCGATGCCGGAGGCGAAGGCGTCGGCCAGGGCCTGTGTCATGACGGACGTCTTCTCGGCCCGCTTGCCTGACTCGGGGACGTCGACCGGCGGATGCACCCGGCCCTTCATGACCGGCGAGTCGTCGTACCAGAGGGTGACGGGCAGCAGCAGCGCGCCGGTGTGCTGGGCGAGCAGCGCGGGGCCGGCGGGCATCCGGGCCGTCTCGCCGAAGAAGTCGACCTCGACGCCGGAGGCCGACAGGTCGCGGTCGGCGACCAGGCAGACCAGGCCGCCGTCACGGAGCCTGCGGGCCAGGGTGCCGAAGGCGGAGCCGCCGCTGTGCGGCAGGACCTCCATGCCGAGGCCCTCGCGGTAGGCGACGAAGCGGTCGTAGAGCGTCTCCGGCTTCAGGCGCTCGGCGACCGTCGTGAACGGCGTCCGAAGCTCGGTGGTGACCCAGGCGCCGGCCAGGTCCCAGTTGGCCAGGTGCGGCAGCGCGAGGATCACACCCCGGCCGGAGGCGAGCCCGTCGGTCAGGTGGTGGACGTCCTTCGGGTCGAAGCCCGTCCGCACGCGCTCGGCGCTCCACGCCGGCAGCCGGAAGGACTCCATCCAGTAGCGCAGGTACGAGCGCATCCCCGCGCGGGACAGCTCGGCGAGCCGCTCGGGAGTGGCGTCGGGCACCACGCGCGCGTAGTTGGCCTCCAGGCGCTGCACGCCCTTGCCGCGCTGCTTCCAGGCGAGGTCGGCGATGGTCCGGCCGAGGCGCACCGCGACCGGCTCGGGCAGCTTCTTGACGGTGCTCCAGCCGGCGCCGTACAGCGCGTCGGTGAGTCGGTCGGCGGCGCTCACTGTGCCGCCTCGCTCGCGCCCGCCCGCGCCGCCGCCTCCGCCTCGGCGGACTCGCGGCGGACGGTGACGACCCGCTGGACGAGCGTGACCAGGCTGCCCACGGCGACGATCCACAGTGCGATCGGCAGCAGCCACTGGACGCCCGGCACACCGAACGTGTGCAGACCGGCGAGACCGGCCGCGACCAGCGAGATCACCAGCCGCTCGGCGCGCTCCACGAGCCCGTTGACGGCGACCGGAAGCCCGATCGACTCGCCGCGCGCCTTGGTGTACGACACCACCTGGCCGCTGGCCAGGCAGAAGATCGACACCGCGCACAGCACGTTGTCGTCGCCCCGGCCCGCGTACCAGAGCGCGAAACCGCCGAAGATCGCGCCGTCGGCGACCCGGTCCAGGGTGGAGTCCAGGAACGCGCCCCAGCGGCTGGAGCGGCCCAGCTGGCGGGCCATGTTGCCGTCGACCAGGTCGGAGAAGACGAACAGGGTGATCACGACCGTGCCCCAGAAGAACGCGCCCCGGGGGTAGAAGACCAGCGCGCCCGCGACCACACCGGCCGTGCCGAGGAGTGTGACCGTGTCGGGGCTCACGCCCCGGCGGATGAGAAACGCGGCGAACGGTGTGAGGACACGCGTGAAGAATGCACGCGCGTACTTGTTCAGCATGGCCTTCCCGACGGTCGGTGTCGCCGCGGCCCTGGTGGCCGCCGGCTGGCCCATCGTAGCCACGCGCGTGCGTGCGCGGCTGGCGGGCACCCACAGCCGCGTCGGGAAGCGGTGCGCGGCCCGCGCGCGGGACGACGCGCGTGACGACGCGCGTGACGCGGACGGCGTGCGGTGCGCGGGTGCGCACCCTTCGTAGTCCTTCGTATGGACGGCGCGAGACGGGAGTGGAAAGCTCGAATGACCGCGGGCGTCGCCGGAGCCGCCTCAGCACGCGGGTCCCGCGTGTCCGCGCCCACAGTGACCTCACCGTGCACGGGAGGCAGGATCATGGGCGACAAGGCACAGACACACCACCCCGGAGCCGCCGGCAGGGCTCTGGCGGCCGACCAACCCGCGTCCGTACGCAATGTGGTGCTGGTCGGCCACTCCGGATCGGGAAAGACCACCCTCGTGGAAGCCCTCGCGCTGACCGCGGGGGCCGTGAACCGTGCGGGCCGCGTCGAGGACGGCGCCACCGTCTCCGACTACGACGACATCGAGCACCGGCAGCAGCGCTCCGTACAGCTCTCCCTCGTGCCGGTCGAATGGGACGGCATCAAGATCAACCTCCTGGACACCCCCGGCTACGCCGACTTCGTCGGGGAGCTGCGGGCCGGTCTGCGCGCCGCCGACGCGGCCCTGTTCGTCGTCTCGGCCTCGGACGGGGTCGACGGCTCCACCCGCATGGTGTGGGAGGAGTGCGCGGCCGTCGGCATGCCCCGCGCGATCGTCGTCACCCACCTGGAGGCCGCGCGCGCCGACTTCGAGGGGATGACCCGGACCTGCGCGGAGGCCTTCGGCGGCGACGACCCCGACGCCGTCCTGCCCCTCTACCTGCCGCTGCGCGGCCCCGAGGGGCCCGACGGGCACGCGCCCGTGACCGGGCTGATCGGGCTGCTGTCGCAGAAGCTGTTCGACTACGCGACCGGTGAGCGCAAGGAGTCCGAACCCGGCGAGGACCAGCTGCCGGACATCGAGGAGGCCCGCAACCGGCTCATCGAGGGAATCATCGCCGAGAGCGAGGACGAGACCCTCATGGACCGCTACCTCGGCGGCGAGCAGGTCGAGGTCAAGACGCTGATCGAGGACCTGGAACGGGCCGTGGCACGCGGGACCTTCTTCCCCGTGCTGGCCGCCGCCCCCGCCGCCGAGGGCGCCCGCCAGGGCCTGGGCACGGTCGAACTGCTGGAACTGATCACGCGCGGCTTCCCCACCCCCTTCGAGCACCCGCTCCCCGGGGTCACCACCGTCGACGGCACACCCCGCGAGCTGAAACCGTGCGACACGGACGGCCCGCTGGTCGCCGAGGTCGTCAAGACCTCCTCCGACCCCTACGTCGGCCGGATCTCCCTGGTCCGCGTCTTCTCCGGCACCCTGCGCCCCGACCAGACCGTGCACGTCTCCGGGCACGGCCTCGCCGACCGCGGACACGAGGACCACGACGTCGACGAGAAGGTCGGCGCGCTGTCCATGCCCTTCGGCAAACAGCAGCGCCCGGTCACCCACGCCGTCGCCGGCGACCTGGTCTGCGTGGCCAAACTCGGCCGCGCCGAGACCGGCGACACCCTCTCCGCCAAGGACGACCCGCTCCTGATGGAGCCCTGGCGGATGCCCGACCCGTTGCTGCCGCTGGCCATCCACGCGCACAGCAAGGCCGACGAGGACAAACTCTCCCAGGGCCTGGCCCGGCTGGTCGCCGAGGACCCGACCATGCGCCTGGAGCAGAACCAGGACACCCACCAGGTCGTCCTGTGGTGCCTGGGAGAGGCCCACGCCGACGTGGCCCTGGAACGGCTGCGCAGCCGCTACGGCGTCCAGGTCGACGTCGTCCCGCACAAGGTCTCCCTGAGGGAGACGTTCGCGACCAGGGCCACCGGGCGGGGCCGGCACGTCAAGCAGTCCGGCGGCCACGGCCAGTACGCCATCTGCGAGATCGAGGTCGAACCGCTGCCGGGTGGCTCCGGCATCGAGTTCGTGGACAAGGTGGTGGGCGGCGCGGTGCCCCGCCAGTTCATCCCCTCCGTCGAGAAGGGTGTACGCGCCCAGGCCGCCAAGGGCGTCGCCGCCGGCTACCCCCTGGTCGACGTGCGGATCACGCTGCTGGACGGCAAGGCCCACTCGGTGGACTCCTCCGACGCCGCGTTCCAGACCGCGGGCGCCCTCGCCCTGCGCGAGGCCGCGGCGGACGCGAGGATCCATCTGTTGGAGCCGGTCGCCGAGGTGACCGTCCTGGTCGGCGACGAGTACGTGGGCGCCGTGATGAGCGACCTCTCCGGCCGCCGCGGCCGGCTGCTCGGCACCGAACAGGTCGGCACCGGCCGGACCCTGATCCGCGCCGACGTACCCGAGTTCGAGATCGGCCGGTACGCCGTCGACCTGCGCTCGCTCTCGCACGGCACCGCCCGCTTCGACCGGCGCTACGCCCGGCACGAGCCGATGCCGCCGCAGATCGCCGAACGCGTCCGCGAACAGGCCGGGGACGACGCGTAGCGCGCCGGCGCACAACTCGGCGCACAGGCGGGCGGCTTCGGCCGTCCGCCCACGCGTGTCAGTGCCGGCGGATACGCTGATCACCGGATCACGTCGTGCCGCGGCCGTCCGCCGGAACCGGCCGGTGCGGGCACGGCGGCCGGTCCAACAGGTGTGCGCAGCAGGGAAGTCGGGAAGGCCGCAGGCACGGCACCGGCGGCGATGGGGGCGGGAATGTCGTTTGGAACGGAGTGGGACGGGCCCCAGGTACCCGTCTCGGGCGACGAAGGGCAGGCGGCGACCTCCGCGCTGGCCTCCGCGGCGTACCGGGACAGCCCGATCGAGGAGATCAAGAAGGCCGACAACGAATGGCACCAGTCGACCGTGAAGGCCGGCCGGATGAAGCTGTTCCGGCCCAATCTCGGTGAGGCGTTCTCCCGTGCCCTCGTCGACCGGATGCTCGCCCCCGGACGCAAACCGCTCATCCAGTCCTTCGGTTCCGAACCGCAGTTCGTCGTCGAGCACGCCATGGCCGCCAACAACATCCGCCGGGAGCGCGACAACCGGCTGACCGCCGTCACCGTCGTCTGCGGTCTGCTCTTCCTGCCCGGGATGCTCGTGTGGCTGCTCGTCTTCCAGGTGCGCTCCCTCGTCGCGAGGCGTGACGACAAACGGGCCGGCACCCTGGCCACCGTGCTCCTCCTGGGGGTTGGCCTGCTCGCCGCGCTGTTCCTGATCAAGATGCCGTTCTCCGGTTTCTGGGCGTGGTACGCCCGCGCGGCCGTAGTCATCCCCGTGCTCGGCTGGTACTGGGCCAAGCAGATCTGCGAACGCACCGCCGGGGACCTCAGAGCCCGCTGGGAGGGCCTGCTCTCCGGCACCAGTGTCGGCGCCAAGGTCCCGGAGGCCGTCCCGCGCGGCCCCAACCAGACCGCCGCCGAGGCGTTGCGCCAGTCCCTGGCCCGGCTGAGCGCCGAGCAGCAGTCGAACTCCGTCTTCTACGCCGGCCCCAAGGGCATACTCGGCATGGGCACCCGGTGGGGCGCCTGGCAGCTCGCCGAGGACCTCGTCCCCGCCGACCCCACCCGGGAGATCCACCCCTTCCGCAGCTGGGACGTCGTACGCGCGATCCACGACCAGCTCACCCTCCTGGAGCGCGGGCCGCTCAACACCGGCGGCTTCCCCAAGCCGTCGATACGGCACTGGATCGTCACCCCGATCGGCGAGAAGGCCACGGCGGTCTCCCGGCCCGAGGGCACCGACGTCGAGGCCTTCCAGGTCAAACCGCACGCCATACAGGAGATCTGCAACAAGCAGCAGTTCGGCAGCGGCGACCGGCACTACCTGGGCGTGCAGTGGACCCTCTGGGACGGACAGCTGGTCATCACCATGCTGATCACCGTCACCGTGCTCCACGAGACCCTGCGCATCGAGGTCACCGGACACGCGCTGGGCCCGGTGAACTCCCTGTTCACCAGCAAGCCGGAGGCGCCGACCAAGGAGGTCGCCAAGTCCCTCAAACCCTGGGAGAACCGCACGATCAAGCTGCCCCTGGTCACCACCGACGAGGTCGTACGCCTCGCCGTGCGGGCCCCGCTGACCTGGTACCCGCCGCTGCTGAACTGGCTCGGCGGCTCACTGGGCCTGCCCGAGCCGTTCGGCCTGCGTCACGCCTGGGCCGACCAGCCCTGGCGCCACCGCTTCATGGCCGACGACGCGCTGCGCGCGGCCACACCGGTGCTGCGCGTGGTCCACTCCGCCGCGATCAGGGTCCTGGCGGAGAACGGCGTGAACACGGAGAAGTTCGGCGCCCGCTCGGCGTTCCTCAGCGGCAACGTCCAGGACCCGACGCCCAGGAAGGCCGACCTCTACGACGCGTAGGCCTGAGGCACCACGGCCGGTGCGGGGGCCTGGGGCCGGCCGTCCCCGGCCCCCGCGCCGGCCGGTGAACGGCCTCGTCCCTCCCGCCGGACGGGCTGTTCATCCCGCCGTCGGCCAGGCCTCCGCCAGCATCTTCCGGGTGTCCGCCAGCAGCTGCGGCAGCACCCGCGTGTGGCCCACCACCGGCATGAAGTTCGTGTCGCCACCCCAGCGGGGCACGATGTGCTGGTGCAGGTGCGCCGCGATACCGGCGCCCGCGACCGCGCCCTGGTTCATGCCGATGTTGAAACCCTGCGCCCCGGACGCGGTCCGCAGCGCCGTCATGGCCTGCTTGGTCAGCTCCCCCAGCTCGGCGGTCTCCGGCCCGGTCAGATCCGTGTAGTCGGCCACATGACGGTACGGCACGGTCATCAGATGACCACCGTTGTACGGGTACAGGTTGAGCACCGCGTACACGTGCTCACCGCGCCGGACGATCAGCCCGTCCTCGTCCGACTTGGCCGGAATCGAGCAGAACGGGCAGCCGTCGTCGGCCCCCGGGCCGGTCGGCTTGTTCTCGCCCTGGATGTACGCCATCCGGTGGGGCGTCCACAGGCGCTGGAACGCGTCCTGCGTCCCCACTCCGATCTGCTGCTCCGGCTCACTCGTCATGCTAGGCAGCATATGGCTTCACCCCTTCCCGGCGTGTCGCCGGGGCTGCCCGCCGGTATTCTCCGGCCAAGCTTGGCCGGTGGACGCCGACAGCCGCACACGGCTCTGGGAACGCTGGCAGGGGCGCGCCGCCCTGCCCCTCGGCGTCGCGTCGCTGCTCTACCTCGCCGGCTACGCGACGCACGTGCTCGCGCCGGGCCTGCCCCCGCCCGCACACGACGTCCTGCGGGCCGTCACCGGTGCCGCCTGGGCCGTCTTCGTCATCGACTACGCGGTGCACTGGCGGCTCAGCGGCCGCGGACCCGGCTTCGTCGCCCGCCACTGGCTGGACACACTCGTCATGCTGTTGCCCCTGCTGTGGCCGCTGCGCATCGTACGGCTCTACGACGTGGTCCAGCGGCGGCACGGCCGGCCCCGTCTCACCCTGCACGCGCGCGTGGTGCTCTACGCCGGCCTGTCCGCGCTGCTGCTCGCCTTCTCCGGCGCGCTGGCGGTGTACCAGCAGGAACGCGGCGCCCCGCACGCCACGATCCGCAGCTTCGGCGACTCGGTGTGGTGGGCCTGCTCCACCCTGGCGACCGTCGGCTACGGCGACGTCGCCCCGGTCACCCCCTGGGGCCGCACCCTCGCCGTCGGGCTCATGGCCTGCGGCGTGGCACTGCTGGGCGCGGTGACGGGGTCGTTCTCGTCGCTGATGCTGCGACGGTTCTCACGAGAGGGGGACGAGGACGGGGAAAGGCCCCCGGGACGGTGATCCAGGGGGCCTTCGCGGTACAGGCGGTTCAGGCGGTTCAGACCTGGGTCCGCTCCTCCACGATCCGCGCGATCTTGGCGATGGCCTCGTCGAAGGGGATGCCGTTCTCCTGCGAGCCGTCGCGGTAGCGGAACGACACCGAGCCGTTCGACATGTCCTCGTCGCCCGCGATGACCATGAAGGGCACCTTCTGCTTCTGGGCGTTGCGGATTTTCTTCTGCATCCGGTCCGAGGAGGAGTCCACCTCGACGCGCAGGCCCTTCCTCCGGGCCGCCGCCGCGAACTTCCCCAGGTACTCCACGTGCGCGTCGCCGATCGGGATGCCGAGCGCCTGGACGGGGGCCAGCCACGCCGGGAAGGCGCCCGCGTAGTGCTCCAGCAGGACGGCGAAGAACCGCTCGATGGAGCCGAACAGCGCACGGTGGATCATGACCGGACGCTGCTTGGAGCCGTCCGGGCCCGTGTACTCCAGGTTGAACCGCTCGGGCAGGTTGAAGTCGAGCTGGATGGTCGACATCTGCCAGGTCCGGCCGATCGCGTCCTTGGCCTGGACGGAGATCTTCGGGCCGTAGAAGGCGGCGCCGCCCGGGTCGGGCACGAGGGGCAGACCCTGCTTCTCGGCGACCTGGCGCAGCGTCTCGGTCGCCTCCTCCCAGACCTCGTCGGAGCCGACGAACTTCTCCGGGTCCTTGGTCGACAGTTCCAGGTAGAAGTCGGTCAGACCGTAGTCCCGCAGCAGGCCGAGGACGAAGGTGAGCGTCTTGTCCAGCTCCTCGGACATCTGCTCAAGGGTGCAGTAGATGTGCGCGTCGTCCTGCGTGAAGCCCCGCGCTCGGGTCAGACCGTGCACGACGCCCGACTTCTCGTACCGGTACACGGTCCCGAACTCGAAGAGGCGCAGCGGCAGTTCGCGGTACGAACGGCCACGCGCGTCGAAGATCAGGTTGTGCATCGGGCAGTTCATGGGCTTGAGGTAGTAGTCCACGCCCTCGTCGAGCTGCATGGGCGGGTACATGCCCTCGGCGTACCAGTCCAGGTGCCCGGACGTCTCGAAGAGCTTCCCCTTCGTCGCGTGCGGGGTGTAGACGAACTCGTAGCCCTCTTCCTCGTGGCGGCGGCGCGAGTAGTCCTCCATGACCCGGCGGACGATGCCGCCCCTGGGGTGGAAGACGGCCAGGCCGGAGCCGATCTGCTCGGGGATGGAGAAGAGGTCCAGCTCGCTGCCGAGCTTGCGGTGGTCGCGCTTCTCGGCCTCGGCGAGGAAGTCCAGGTACGCCTTCAGCTCGTCCTTCGACGGCCAGGCGGTGCCGTAGATACGCTGGAGCATCGGGTTCTTCTCGCTGCCGCGCCAGTAGGCGGCGGCGTTGCGCATCAGCTTGAACGCCGGGATGAGGCGGGTGGAGGGCAGGTGCGGACCGCGGCACAGGTCCTTCCAGCACAGCTCGCCGGTCTTGGCGTCCAGGTTGTCGTAGATCGTCAGCTCGCCGGCGCCGACCTCGACGTCCGCGCCGTCGTCGCTGGAGGCGGAGCCCTTGAGGCCGATCAGCTCCAGCTTGTAGGGCTCGTCGGCCAGCTCCTCGCGGGCGGCCTCGTCGGTGACGACGCGGCGGGCGAACCTCTGCCCGCGCTTCTGGATCTCCTGCATCTTCTTCTCGATGGCCTTGAGATCCTCGGGCGTGAACGGCTTCTCGACGTCGAAGTCGTAGTAGAAGCCGTCCTTGACGGGCGGGCCGATGCCCAGCTTGGCCTCGGGGAAGAGTTCCTGCACGGCCTGCGCCATGACGTGCGCGGTGGAGTGGCGCAGGATGTTCAGGCCGTCCTCGGACGCGATCTCGACGCCCTCGACCTCGTCGCCGTCGGACAGTGCGTAGGTGAGGTCCTTCAGCTCGCCCCCCACGCGCGCGGCGATGATCGAGCGCTCGCCCGCGAAGAGGTCGGCGGCCGTAGTGCCCGTCGTCACCACGCGTTCTTCCCGCTCGGAATCGCGTTGGATGATCACACGGACGTCTGACACCGGTCTCTCCTGACTGAAGGTGGGGTGCGGCGCCATACCAGGAGCGCGCGCACAGGCGATCGTACCGACCCGACGGCACCGACCGCGAAACGGTCACCCTCGGTCGCCCCTCCCTCACGCGTCCCCGGCCGCCTCCTCGAAGAAATCGAGGTTCTCCTGCAGGGATTTCAGCAGCCGGTCCCGCTCCCCCTCGTCCACCTGGACGGGGACGACTCCGCAGGCGCCGGTGAGCCTGCGGAAGCCGCCCCGGCGCTCCAGCCGGCCGTTCAGGCGGACGGGGAGTCCGACGAGGTGGGCGTGGCCGGCGATGCGGTAGTCCTCCTCGTCCAGGGTGACGCGCAGGTGCGGGACGTCGGCGCCGGCGAGGACGCGCAGGCGTACGGTGCCCGCGCCGCCGGGTCCGGAGCGGCGCATGCGGACGACGGCGCCGGTGACGCGGACCGGGACCGAGGGTTCGGCGCGGAGGTAGCGGGCGGCGGCCTCGCGGAGGACGGGCAGGTCGCCGGGTGAGAACTCGACGGGTTCGGCGGAGGGGGCGCAGCCGTCGGGGGTGCCGGCGCCGGGTGCCCAGGCGACCGCGACGCGGGCGCCCTCGGTGCCGCGGACGAGGGCGCTGAGCGCCTCCGTCAGCTCGCGGCTGACGCCGGCCTCGACGGCGCCGTCGAAGGCGTCCATGCCGCCGGTGGCGCGCCGGTAGTCGATGGCCTCGCGGGCGGCGTGCAGGGCCTGGTGGAGACGGACGGCGAGGGGGCGGTGGGTGGGCACGGGCGCGAAGGCGGTGAGGGTGTGGCCCTCGGCGGCGGGGCCGACGAGGACGTCGGCCAGGAGCGCGGCGGCGGGGCGGCGGTGGCGGGCGCCGTGGTAGCCGGCACGCGCGCGGGTGGCGAGGGCGGCGGCGAGGAGGGTCTGGCGCGCGGCGCCGCGCAGCTGGTCGTCGGCGCCCCAGGGGGCGGCGCCGGCGGGTCCGGCGGGGGTGTCGCGCCACCACCGGATCTCGTCGCTGGGGACGGCGAGGGAGATCAGTACCTCGCGTGCGGAGGGTGCGGGGTCGCGGGTGAGGGCGTCGAGCGCCTCGCCGAGCAGGTCGTCGCTGTCGGGGAAGGCGCGGCTCTCGGGGACGAGGAGGCTGGTTCCGGCACCGCCGGGGCCGGGCGGGGTCCAGCGGCCGTAGCGCCCGGGTGCTCCGCCGCGCCGCTGCCAGCCGTGGCGGTGCAGCAGGGCACCGAGGACGGCGGGGTCGACGTCGGCCGGCCGCGGGGGCCGGTTCCAGGGGAGGTCGCCGGGGTACGGCCGGAGCTGCCGTACCGGCTCCTCGTGGGGACGGTTCCTCATGGTCTGCCTCCCGTCCCGACCCGCGTCATGATCTCGCAGAGGGCCCGGTCGTCGAAGATGCGCGAGGTCGGTATCCGCACGGTGGTCCGGTGCCGGCCGGTGACGGGGTGGCCGGCGAGGTTGGTCCAGTAGCAGCAGTGCCTGAGGTCGAGGCGGTCGTGGCCGGCGCGCAGCCAGTCGTCCTGGGCGCGCGGCACGAGCATGACGACGAGGATCTTGTGGACCGAGACGGGGGTGCGGGCGAGCTTGCGCAGGTGGTCGTTGTCGAGGGTGAAGGAGAAGAAGGGCCCCGGTGGGTTGGGGGCGATCTGGTAGGTGGCCTTGAGCTGCACCTTGATGGTCACCTCGTCGTCGACGGTGTGTCCGGGCGCGCTGTGGCTGACGTGCCAGTCGATGCCGTTGTCCGGGAAGGGCTGGGACAGCGAGCAGCCGGCCGCGGCGGCGACCGCGTGGAGGTAGCCGACCTGCAGTGTCTCCATGCAGGCGGTGGTGGCGAGCGTGCCGCGTAGGGTGCCCGGGCCTTGGGGCAGCAGCCCGCCGCGCTCGGGCTGCGCAATGGCCATGGCCAACAGCCTTCCCAGTCAGGGTTTTCCCCGCTGCGGGTCGCTGAACTGCAAAGACCCGTATTCCTGTTGTCTCCTCCCGGCGTACGGCGCAAACGGCCCGGGTATCACCAAACGGGCAGAAGACGGATCGTCATGTGCCGTTGGGAAACGAGGAGTTGGGTTGGGATGACGACCTGGTACGAGGGGCCGCTGGCCGCCTTCGACACGGAGACGACGGGCGTGGACGTCGAGACCGACCGGATCGTGTCGGCCGCCGTCGTCGTCCAGGACGCGCCGGGGACCCGGCCCCGGGTCTCCCGCTGGCTGGTGAATCCGGGCGTGCCGGTGCCGGAGGCGGCGACGTCGGTGCACGGGCTGACGGAGGAGCACCTGCAGCGCAACGGGCGCTGGCCGGCTCCGGTGATGTACGAGATAGCGGAGCAGCTGGCGGAGCACGCGGCGCTGGGTCGGCCACTGGTGGTGATGAACGCGCCGTTCGACCTGACGCTGCTGGACCGGGAGTTGCGCCGGCACCGGGCGTCGGCGCTGGACCGCTGGTTCCAGTCGGTGCCGCTGCGGGTGCTGGATCCGCGGGTGCTGGACAAGCATCTGGACCGGTACCGCAAGGGACGGCGGACGCTGACGGACCTGTGCGCGCACTACGAGGTGACGCTCCAGGACGCGCATGACGCGGCGGCGGACGCGCTGGCGGCGCTGGAGGTCGTACGGGCCGTGGGCCGCCGTTTCGCGACCCGGTTGGAGCGGCTGTCACCGGCCGAGCTGCACACGCTGCAGACGAACTGGCACGCGGCGCAGGCGCGGGGGCTGCAGGCGTGGTTCGCGCGCAGCGGTTCGGAGGAGATCGTCAGCACGGAGTGGCCGCTCAGGCCGGAGCTGCCGGCGGCCGCGTGACGCCCCCCGGTGGCATGAAGAAGGCCGGTCCGCTGCTGCGGACCGGCCTTTCCCGGTGGGCGATACTGGGTTCGAACCAGTGACCTCTTCGGTGTGAACGAAGCGCTCTCCCACTGAGCTAATCGCCCGGGAACGCACTGAACAATACAGGTCCCGCCGGGGTTCCTTCAAACCGCTTCCAGTCGGCGCAGCAGTCCGCGCCGGCCGGCCCGCATCATCAGACGGTGGTTGAGGCGGAAGAGCGGCCGTCCGGGTACGGCGAGCCACCTGAGCAGCGGCTTGCGTACGCGGACGTCCTGGTCGTACCGGGCGAGGGTGCCGGGGCCGCCGGGGACGACCGTCCAGCGGGCCCAGCCGTCGAGGTCACCGGACAGGGTGACCTCCAGGACGCCGGCGGCCGGGTCCCTGCGGATCTCCCGCACGCCGGAGGTGAGGCTGTACGGCAGCGCGGACCGGATGGTGATCAGGCCGGTGCCGTCGTCCCGGCGGGCCACCGCCCGCACCTGCGGCCACCAGCGAGGGTAGTCCTCGGCCCGCTCCAGCGCCGCGAAGACGACGGCCGGCGGGGCGGGCAGGGGCCACAGGCTGCGGAAGCGGTAGTGGTTCCAGTCCATGGGACGAGTGTGGCGCGAACCGGTGCACACATCTGAGTACGCGTACTCATGCGGCGGTTCGTGGCCGGCGTCACACTGGGGGCGCGAGCGCCGCCGCCCGTGCAGCGGCGCTCCC
Source organism: Streptomyces sp. NPDC107654 (assembly GCF_055639035.1). Taxonomy (NCBI): domain Bacteria; kingdom Bacillati; phylum Actinomycetota; class Actinomycetes; order Kitasatosporales; family Streptomycetaceae; genus Streptomyces; species Streptomyces sp. NPDC107654. The sequence continues at coordinate 178,327 of NZ_JBVKBI010000012.1, read as the reverse complement.
CAGTCCCGGCCAGGAGTCCCGGTCAGGCCGGCATGCGGTCGCCGAGGAGGGCCAGGTTCTCGATCGCGGCGAGGCCGTAGAGCGCGGTGTCGTTCGTGGACACCCAGGCCGCCTCGCTGCCGGCGACCAGGGTGGCCGGTCCGGTGAGCTTCTCGGTCTTCCAGGGGGAGGACTCGGTGTAGCCGTCGGAACCGTGGAACCTGGCCCAGGCACGCTTGGCGAGGGCGGCGTCCCCGGTCTGTACGGCGGCGTAGGCGTCGAGGCGGGAGTGGCCCTGGAAGAGCAGCAGGGTGCCGAAGTCGGAGCCGTAGCGGGCCTTCTGCTCGGCCTTGGTGGCGTTGAAGTAGCGGCAGTAGTCCAGGTAGGCCTCCTTGAACTCCGGCAGGTCGACGAGGTGGATCAGTTCCGCGCACAGCTCGTTCAGGCCGAAGACGGCCGACAGGTGGGAGACGGAGACCGCGGGCTTGCCGGCGACGGCGAACTCGCCGGTGTCGAGGTCGTACAGGCCGCTGCCCTGGACGAAGCCGTTGGGCTGGGCGGCGATGCCCTCCATCGTGGACAGGACGCGGGCCTTGGCCTTCTCCCACTGGGGGCCCTTGCGTTCCCACTCGGTGAGCCAGGCCGAGACGAGGCCGCTCCAGTCGGTGCCGAAGCCGATCGAGAGGGCGTGCCGGTCGGGGGTGTAGGGGTCGGTGCGGACCTTGCGCTGCGGGTCGAGGACGAGGAAGGTCTCGTCGGAGTCGACGTTGGCGTGCATGAGGTCGCCGACGCGTTCGTCGGCGGTGAGGAAGTAGTAGAAGCGCCGGTACGTGGTGTTGGCGATGCGCTGCTGCTTGGCGCTGTCGGCGTGGTGCTGGACGCCGTGCCGGGTGCCGAGGCCCGCCCACGTGCCGAGGTGGTAGACGTCGACCTCGCCGGTGTGCCGGGTCATCGCCTCGGCGAAGCGGAAGATGTCGGACCGGCCGGAGCGCAGGTAGGCGTACCAGAGCCAGAGGTCGGGTGAGAGTTCGGAGTTGTCCCAGGCGTAGCCGCCGATGTCGTACCGCCACACGTGCCGGGCGGCGTCGTAGGTGTGCATGATGTCGCCGTAGTCCCAGAAGCCGTACCAGCGGCGCGTCTCCACCTGCTCCCGGTAGTAGGTGAAGAGGAAGTCGAGGTGGTCCTCGATCTTCGCCTTGGCGGGGGTGGAGCGGTCGGGTTCGGAGTACAGGCCGGGGCCGAAGACCTTGGCCTCGATGAGCTGCCTCGGCGGGGCGGCGAGCTGGGGCAGGACGCGTACGGCTTCGGCCTGCCGGGCGAGGGTCTCGGCGGCGGGGGTGGAGTCGTTGGCCCAGAAGAGGAGTTCGGAGGTGCGGGCGATGCCGTACGGGGTTCCGAAGCCGGGCTCGTAGTCCTCGTAGGTGATGTTGAGGCCTTCGAGCTGTTCGGCGTAGGTGTCCTGGCCCATGCCGTCGTGGTAGAAGCGCAGGTCCATGGGCTGGGCCTCGGGCGACCACAGCCAGAGGGTGACGGTGGCCTCGTCGGTGTGGGCGTCGCGGACGTCGAGCTGGGCGGGGAACTTCTCCCAGAAGCCGCGCAGGCCGAAGGAGAGGCCGCCGCTCGCGCCGCCGACGTAACCGAATCCGGATGCCCGGCGGCCGCCGCCGGCGGTGATCCAGCCATGGCCCTTCCTGGTGCGCTTGCGGACGGTGAAGCCGTCGGCGGAGAGCTGGGCGAGGGTGTAGTCGCCCCAGTGCGGGATGTACCGCAGCCGTGCCGTCACCCGCTGGTCCCAGGTGGCGGGGACGGGCAGCTTCTCCCCCTCGTACTGTGCGGCCTGGACGGCGGCGCCGGGGTCGCGGCGCAGGCCGGTGATGCCCTGGACGGCCTCGCGGAGCAGGCCGGTGCCCTCGCCGCCGAGGCGGATGTGCCGGTCGTAGGCCGCGTCGCGCAGGGGCACGGTGAAGCGGACGCCGAGACCGCGGACGAAGTCGCCGGAGGCCTTGCCGGGTTCCTGGGTGCCGTCGTAGGTGATGGTGTGCACCATGCGGAAGGAGTCGGAGCCGGCGTGGAAGTACAGGCGCAGGGAGAACGGCAGCCAGCCGCGGTCGCCCTTGCGGTGCTTGCCGTCGACGCGGACGACGGCGCGGACGGGACCGTCCTGTTCGACGGTGACCTCGGAGATCGCCCCGTCGAACCGCTCGGTCCTGACCGTGCCCTGGTCCTCGTCCTCGATCTCGGGCTGGCGGATGAGGACGAGTCTGCCGTTCCGGGCGATCTCGGTGGAGCCGCGGGTGACGGACTTGACGATCGTGGAGCCGCTCTTGCCGATCTTCGCGGTGAGGACGCCGGTGGAGACGTCGATGGTGCCGCCGCTCCTGTCGACGGTCACCTTCTTCGGGGGTTCGGCGGGGGTGCCCGTCGTGAGGGTGAGCCTGCCGGTTCCGGAGCTGACGGCGTGGGCGGTCCACTTGAGGGAGCCGTCGGGCCAGTAGGCCAGCGGCCAGGTCTGGACGGGGACGTCCTTGCCGTCGGCGTCGGTGACGGCGAAGGTCCGGCCCTCCTGGTGGGTGCCCATCGGCCAGGGCACGCCGACGGTGGTTCCGGGGGCGGCGCCGAGACCGCCGTCCTCCAGCCAGTCCAGGGTCACCGGGCCGGCACCGTCGGCGGCTGCTCCGGGCGCCGCCTGCGCGCTCCCGGCGCCCAGGGCCCAGCTGAACCGGGCGGCGGCTCCGGCGACGGCGGCGGTCTTGAGGAGGGATCTGCGGGGGATGGGAGACATGGGGGTGCGGCCTTCCTTCCTACGGGTGCACTGGTCAGGGGCATGACAGGCGAGGGGTGGCGCTCGGGCGCCGCTCCCGGGGTGACGGGCAGGCCGCCCTGCCTCCGGTGCGACGAGGCGCGACGGGCACCGCGGGTCAGCGGCGCCGGCACCGCTCCTCGACGGCGACGGCCGCGGCGGCGACGGCCCCCGACACGGGGACCGCCAGCGGGGCGATGAGCAGGGCGGAACAGCAGGTCAGCACGGCTCCGCCGACGAGCAGGAAGGACCCGGCGGGGTCCCCGACCGTACGGCGGGCCGCGCCGGCGAGCAGCACCCGCCACCGCTCCCCCGGCGCCCAGACCGCCGCCGCCCGCAGCCCGGCCACGGCGAGCGCGATCAGCGCGAACAGTCCTACGGCCCCGGCCGGCGGCCCGCCGGGCAGCCCCGCTCGCACCGCCTGGACGTCCACCCAGGCGAGTCCCACGGCGCCCCACCCGGCGGCCCCGACCGCCCAGCCCCCGCGCAGGGCGGAGCGGAAGTCGGCGGCGAACTCCCGCCCGCCGCCGCCCTGATGGGCCGCGCGCCGGCGCAGGTGCCGGGCACCGGCGGCGAACGCGGCCGGATAGGTGACGACCCCGAGGGAGGCGACCGCGATCCACACCCCGGTCAGCAGAGACTCGGCGAAGATCCCGAAACGTTCCGCGAGCGGTGACTCCCCGCGCGGCCTCACCCGTGCTTCGGCCATGGCTTCAGCCCTTCAGTCCGGAGGTCGCCATGCCGTCGATGAGATGGCGCTGGAAGGCGAGGAAGAACAGCAGCACGGGCAGCAGCGCGACCAGCGACATCGCGATCATGCCGCCGTAGTTCGCGGCCACGCCGTCGGAGTCGCGGAACATCATCAGGCCCAGCGAGACGGTGTACTTGCCGGGCTCGTTCAGATAGATCAGCGGGCCCATGAAGTCGTTCCAGGCGTTGATGAAGGTGAAGATGGCGCTGGTGATGAGCGCGGGCCGGCACAGCGGCAGCACGATCGACCAGTAGATCCGCGGGTGTCCGCAGCCGTCGAGGCGAGCGGCCTCGTCCAGCTCCCGGGGCAGGTTCCGCATGAACTGCACCATGAGGAAGACGAAGAAGGCCTCGGTGGCGAGGTACTTGCCGATCAGCAGCGGGACGTAGGTGTTGACCAGCTCCAGCTTCTGGAACATCACGTACTGCGGGATCAGCAGCACGTGGTACGGCAGCAGGAGCGTGCCGATCATGAGGGAGAACAGCAGGTTGCGCCCGGCGAACCGGATGCGCGCGAAGGCGTACGCGGTGAGCGAGCAGGAGACCAGGACGCCGGCGACCGCGCCGGCCGCGTAGAGGAGGGAGTTCTGGAAGAACGTCCGGATGCCGATGTCCGCCATGCCGTCGGCGAGGCCCTCGAAGTTGGACAGGATCGGGTGGGGCGGGAACAGCGTGAGGCTGTTGATGATGTCCTTGCTCGGCTTGAAGGAGGCGCCGATCACCCAGACGACCGGGTAGAGGATGACGGCCAGGACGAGCAGGGCGCCCAGGTGCCAGGCGAGGGAGCCGGTGCGCCTGCGGCCGAGGTTGGTGAGGGGACTCGGGGAACTCATCGGGCGCCCTCCTCGTAGTGCACCCACTTCTTCTGGGACCAGAAGAGGACGGCCGTCACCAGGGCCACGGCGAGCAGCAGCATCCAGGCCATCGCGGAGGCGAAGCCCATCTGGGCGTTCCTGAAGCCCTGCTGGTAGAGGTAGCAGGTGTAGACGAGGGTGGCGTCGGCCGGTCCGCAGGAGGCGTTGGAGACGACGTAGGCCGAGCCGAAGATCTGGAAGGAGTGGATGGTCTCCAGCAGCACGTTGAAGAAGAGGACCGGGGAGATCATCGGCAGGGTGATGTTCCAGAACCTCCGGAAGGGGCCGGCGCCGTCCATCTCGGCCGCCTCGTACAGTTCCCTCGGCACCTGCTTGAGCCCCGCCAGGAAGATGACCATCGGTGCGCCGAACTGCCAGACGGTCAGCGCGACCAGGCAGTACAACACCCAGTCGGCGTTGCCGACCCAGCCGCCGACGTGGAAGCCGAGGAAGCTCTGCGTACGGTCCACGACGGCGTCGTCGGAGAAGAGCGACCGCCATACAAAGCCGACCGAGACGCTCGCGCCGATGAGCGAGGGAGCGTAGAAGGCGGCCCGGTAGAAGGCCTGGCCGCGGCGGCTCTGCGCGAGGAGCAGGGCGACGCCCAGGGCCAGCAGCAGCTTCAGCGGGGTGCCGATGACGACGTACTTGGCCGTCACCTCCACCGACTTCCGCCAGCGCGGGTCGTCGAACATCCTGGTGAAGTTGTCGAACCCGATCCACTCGGGGGTGTCGAAGAGGTTGTAGTCGGTGAACGCGAAGTACAGCGAGGCGGCCATCGGGCCCGCGGTCAGCAGCAGGAAGCCGGCGATCCACGGGGACATGAACAGGTAGCCGGCGAGGTTCTCCCGCCGCCGGCCCGGCCGCCCCGTCCTCGCGGTGGCGGCCGAGCGGGCCGCGCGGGCCGCGGGCACGGAGTCCTTGACGAGCGTCACGGCTGTTCCCATCAGGCCTGGAAGGCGGCCTCGGCCTCGGTGAAAAACTGCTTCACCGCGTCCGGGACCCTCGTCTTGCCCTGTCCGAGGTCGCCGCCGATGCGCAGGAAGGCGGCCTCGACGGTGTCGGCACCGGAGGGGTGCGGGGTGATCGTGCCGAGGACTCCGGACTTGGCGGTGTCCTCCTCGTACCGCGCGATCTCCTTGTTAATGGCGTCGGTCGGCTGGTAGGCCTCGTACTGCTCGGTGCTCGCGAGGATGCCCCGGTCGTAGCCCATGATCCTGCCGACCCGGGGGTCGTGGACCATGAAGTCGATGAACTGCGCGACTTCCCCGGGATGCGAGGTGCGGGCGGAGGCGCTGAGCATCAGGGAGGCGAGGTACTGACCGGTGTGCTCGCCGTCCGTGGTGGGGACCGGCACGAGACCGTACTGGCTGTCGCCCTCCGTCGTGTAGCGGACGGTGAAGTTGTCCCAGGTGAACTCCGAGGCACCGTGCCCGGCGGAGAGGGAGGACTTGGGGTAGTCCTGGGAGACGACCTTCGGGTCGGTGACGATGCCGGCCCTGACCCGGTGGTAGCCGTCGTTCCACCACTCCGTCAGATCGGCCTTGTCGAAGCCGAGTCCGTCGTCGGTGAAGAACGCCTTGCCGTTCTGCCGCAGGTAGAGGTCGTACAGGTACATGATGGTGAAGTAGCCGGTGTCCCCGGGGACCTTCGTCCTGTCGTGGATGGTCTTCAGGGCCTTGAAGTACTCGTCCCAGGTCCAGCCCGGCCGCGGCTCGACGCCCGCCTTCCGGAAGACCTTCTCGTCGATCACGAGTGCCATCGTGTTGGAGCCGACCGGAACGCCGAGCTGCCTGCCGTCGACCTCGCCGACCTTCGTGACGCGCTCGCGGAAATGATCGAGGCTCAGATTGCCGGCCTGCACCTGTGACTTCAGATCGAGGAGAATTCCTCGCTTGTCGTACTTCCGCAGGAAAGTGACGGCGTTTTGGAAAACGTCCGGGGGATTTCCGCCGGCGGCCTGGGTCTGGAACTTCTCCCAGAACGATTGATACGTCTGGAAGTCCGTTTTGACCTTGATCTTGGGGTGCTTCTCCTCGAAGAGCGCAATGGACTGGTTGATCTTCTTGGCCCGCTCCTCTGCACCCCACCACGAGTAACGGATCGTCACCGTCCCGTTTCCGGAACCGCTTTCACCCCCGCAACCGGTCGCCGCCGCGAGCCCGAGCGTGGCCGCCGAGGCCCCGGCCGCCTTCAGGATCGTACGCCTGTCAAGATTCCTGGATCCCACAGTCGGGCCCCTCCCCGCAGCTCGTCGCCGCGCTAGATGAATCGTTTCAAGTAAGCGCTTGCTGGCACAAGGTACGGAGGGGCCCGGGGTGCGTCAATGATTCGGACAGGATTTTCCCGCGAGGCGGCGCGCGGGGGCCTTGCCGAGGGTACGGGCAGACACCCCCGGCCCGCCGGCCGTTCGCCCGGCTGGGAGGGGGCGTGGCCGGGCCGCCGGACCGTTCGCCGGGCTGGGAGGGGGCGTGGCCGGGCCGCCGGACCGTTCGCCGGGCTGGGAGGGAGCTTGGCCGGTGGGGCGAGCGGGGGCGGATGGGTTCGGTGGGGTGGGGTGTCGGGCAGGGGGGGCGGTTCGGTGGGGTGGGTGCCGGGCAGGGGGGCGGTTCGGTGGGGCAGAAACGCTCAGCCAGGCGGGCTCATCGTGGCAGGGACGTCAGGCAGGGGGGTGGGTGAGTGGGTGGGTGGGCCCAGGTGGGCAGGCGGCTTAGCGGGGGCAGTGACGTCAGGCAGGGGGCGGGTGGGCCCAGGCGGGCGGGTGGGTCGGCGGGACGGGACGTCAGGCAGGGGGGCGGGCGGGCCCAGGCGGGCAGGCGGCTCGGCGGGACGGGATGTCAGGCAGGGGGCGGGTTCGGCGGGGCAGGAACGTAGCCGGGCGGGCTCAGGGGGCAGGGACGTCAGGCAGGTGGCCGGGTGGGCCCGGATGGGCGGGCGACTCGGCGGGGCGCGGGCGTCAGGCGGGTGGGTGGGCGGGTCGGCGGGGCGCGGGCGTCAGGCGGGTGGGTGGGCGGGTCGGCGGGGCGGGACGTCGGCAGGCGGGTAGGGGGCCGGCGGGGCAGGGACCCCGGCCTGGTGGGCTCAGCAGGGTGGGCAGGCTCAGCGGTAGGGACGCCGGCCAGTTCGGCGGGGCGGGGACGCCGACAAGGCGGGCGGGCTCAGCGGGGCAGAAACGCTCAGCCAGGCCGGCTCTGCGTGGCTGGGGCGTGAGGCAGGCGGGCGGGCGGCGCCAGGTGGCAGGCGGCTCGGCGGGGCGGGACCTCAGGCGGTGGGCGCGCTCAGGGCGGAGACGCCAGCCGGGGCCCAGCCGGGCAGGGACCGTCCGCCAGGCAAGCGGGCAGCTCAGCGAGGCTCAGGACGCCGGCCCGGTGGGCTCAGCGGGCGGGAACGCAGCCGGGCGGGCTCAGCGGGGCAGGGACGTCAGCCAGGCGAGCAGGATCCGGTTCGTGTCGTCCGGGCGTTCCTGCTGGACGAAGTGGCCGCATCCGTCCAGGACGTGCGAGCCACGGAGTCCGGGCAGGGTCTCCGGGTACGCCTTGACGGCATCGGCCAGCCAGGCGAGGGAGGCGTCCCGGGCACCCCCGATGAAGAGCGACGGCTGCTCGATCGCGGCGCCCGCGAAGCCCGCCAGGTCCGCCCAGTCCCGGTCCATGTTCCGGTACCGGTTCAGGGCCCCGGTCAGTCCCGTCCGTTCGAACTCCCCGGCGAGGACGTCGAGGTCCCGCTCCCCCAGCCAGGACGGCAGCACACCGGCGGGGAAACGTTCGCGCATCGTGCCGCCGGCGCCGACGAAGTGCGGGTCGGGCGCGCCCGGTGCGGGCATGGTGTCGGCGGACAGGGCCGCGTAGAAGCCGGCGAGCCAGCCCCGCACATCCGGTTCCATCTCCGCCTCCGCGCGGCCCGGCCGCTGGAAGTACGACACGTAGAACTCCTCGCCGCTCTCCTCCCCGGCCATCCCCGCGAAGACCTCGCTGGGCCGCGGGCCCCCGGGCGGGGTGTACGGCACGCCCAGCAGCCCCACCGCCCGGAACACGTCCGGCCTGGTCAGGGCGGATACGGCCGCGATCGTCGCACCCCAGTCGTGCCCGACGACCACCGCCTGGCGCTCGCCCAGCGCCTCCACCACGGCGACGTTGTCCGCGACCAGGTCGAGCATCCGGTACGCGTCCACGGACTCCGGCCTCGACGAACGGCCGTAGCCCCTGACATCGATCGCCACCGCCCGGTAACCGGCGGCCGCGAGCACCGGCAACTGGTGCCGCCAGGCGTACCAGGACTCCGGGAAGCCGTGCAGGAGCAGCACGAGGGGACCGTCGTCGGGACCCTGCTGGACGAGGTGGGTGCGACCTGCGGGGGCGGGGAGCAGGAGGTGGCGGGCGGGGGTGTGCGGGCGGTCCGGGGCGGGGGCCCGCGTGCGGTCCGGGGCTGGTGAGTGGTCGGGGGCAGGGGCTGGTGTGTGGTTCGAGGCGGGGGGCTGCGGGCGGTCGGGGGTGGTGGCCTGCGTGCGGTCCGGGGTGGTGGGCGACATGGGGCCTCCTGGGGTGGTGGGGGCTGCTGGGTGGTCGCGGGTCAGGCCGGGCGGCTTCCGTAGGACGATGATCCGGTGAGCGGGCGGGCGGGCACGAGGGTTGTTGCCGGTTCGGCAAAAAGGCCGGGTGTATGACCGGTCTCGGTGCCGGAGCCTCGCCGGGCTGCCCGAGACGAGGCGACCAAAACGCTGGGGAGCTGCCACGGTGCGGCTCGTCAGTGGAGTTGCTGCGGGGGCGGGGTCGCGGCGGTTCGGCAGCCGCAGGGCCGAGACCGCAGCGGAGCCAGCGAAGGGGCGGTGTCGCGGTCAGCCGCCGCGAGGGCGGTCCCTGAGTGGAGCCACCGCGGGAGCGGGACCCTGAGTGGAGCCGCCGGAGGGAGGCGGCGGGCCCGCTGTGGAGCTGTCGCAGAGGGGCCGGACCGCAGTGGAGGCGCGCAGGGGCGGGACCGGGTAGTCGCCGCAGAGAGCCGTCGAGGCGCGGACACGCCGACGGCCCACCTGCTTCTCGCAGGTGGGCCGTCGGTCCGGGTGGGCGATACTGGGTTCGAACCAGTGACCTCTTCGGTGTGAACGAAGCGCTCTCCCACTGAGCTAATCGCCCGGGCGCAGGAAGAACATTACCCCATGTCAGGGCGTGCTTCCGACCAGGGGCCGGGCGGCGGACGGCCCGGTCCCCGAAGCCGCGTCACTGGTCCTTGATCTTCCAGGGCACGACGAGGCCGAACTTCCACAGGTAGATCCCGGCGAGCACGCCGATGACCACCAGTCCGATCACGGTGAGGGTGATGTTGCGGCGGCGCACCCTGGGGTCGAGGGCCCGCTGGGCCGCCTCGGTGACCTTGCGTTTGGTCCAGCGGAGCACGAGCTGGGCCCAGACGAACTCGGTCGCCCAGATCGCCATGCCGCCGAAGATCACCACCCAGCCGGGGCCGGGCAGGGGCAGCATGACGATGCCCGCGCCGACCACCGCGAGGCCGACCACGAAGACCCCGACCTGCCAGCTCAGGTGCAGGAGTCGACGGGCCTTGACGAATTCCGGCGCGCGTGAGCCGAGCCCGCGCTCGGCATCTCGCCCGGCTTCCCGTTCGGCCTCGGGCCGGCCTGTTCCCGGCTTGTCTGCTGCCACGGCGACCTCGCCCGGCTCGTCACTCCCCGTATTCATACAGACAAACCCTACCGGAGTGAATCCGGTCACCGGAATGGCGGCACGACTGGTACGAGTTCTCGGCCGTAAGAGGTACCTAAAGACACGCAAAACCCTCAGAGGGGTTTACAACGGCACCGTAGGTGGCATGTCGATTTCGCCGACGTGCGAATCCCCGAGCGCACACTGAGCGAAAGGCCCTGGCGCTTATGAACACCACGGTCAGCTGCGAGCTGCACCTGCGCCTCGTTGTGTCGAGCGAGTCCTCCCTGCCTGTCCCCGCAGGCCTGCGGTACGACACGGCCGACCCCTACGCCGTGCACGCCACCTTCCACACCGGAGCCGAGGAGACCGTCGAGTGGGTGTTCGCCCGCGACCTCCTCGCCGAGGGGCTTCACCGGCCCACCGGCACCGGCGACGTCCGCGTCTGGCCATCGCGCAGTCATGGTCAGGGCGTCGTGTGCATCGCCCTCAGCTCCCCGGAGGGGGAGGCGCTGCTCGAGGCCCCGGCGAGGGCCCTGGAGTCCTTCCTGAAGCGAACCGACGCCGCCGTGCCGCCCGGCACGGAGCACCGGCACTTCGATCTGGATCAGGAGCTGTCGCACATCCTGGCGGAGAGCTAGGTCGCGGCCCTACGAAGCAGCCCGGCGCCGTCCACTCGGGGAGACGGCTCGGGCCAAGACAACCGCATAAGGCACAGGCCGTCGCCGTCACCGTGAGTGCTCACGGTGACGGCGTAGGCATGCGCACGAACGCTGCCGCCTGTGTGCGGCCGGCTACGGTCGGTGCGGATCGCAGAGCCGGGAACCCGGAGGGTTCCGTGGCGTTCTCCCGGCAAGCCGGACCGGGGGTCCCAGGTCGGTCACGGGCGGGTGCGGTGGGCGCCGTTGTCGCTACCATCGGCCAGCATCGGCGGGCGCCCGCGCCCGACCCTCAGGCCAGGGAGCGAAACGTGCTGATCACCCACGACACCCGGTGCGCCCTCGACACCGTGGTGGATCTGGTGAACACCGCGCCGGAGGACGACGCGGCGGCGGACGGACTGCCCGATGTCCCTGCCCTCACGGATTTCGTGCGGAACCACAGGATGAGCGACGTCGGCGTGCTGTCGGAATTCGACCTCTCGGCCGTGCGCAGGGTCCGGGGACGGTTCGCGGCGATCTTCGCGGCGCCGGACTCCCGGTCCGCGGCCATGATGATCAACGAACTGGTCGCGGCGGCCGGCACCACACCGCAGCTGACGGACCACGACGGCTACGACTGGCATGTGCACTACTTCGCGCCCGGCGCCTCCGTGGCCGACCACCTCGCCGCCGACTGCGGGATGGCGCTCGCGTTCTTCGTGGTGGCCGGGGAGCGGGAACGGCTGCGGCGCTGTGAGGCACCGGACTGCCGGCGCGCCTTCGTGGACCTCTCCCGCAACCGCTCACGCCGCTACTGCGACAGCCGCACCTGCGGAAACCGGCTGCATGTCGCCGCCTACCGGGCCCGGCGCAAGGAGGCGGCGGGCTGAGTCGCACGTGCACGCCAGGCCGGCGCGACGTCGGTCCCGGCGGGTGGCGCCGGGACGGACGTGTACGGCTCACAGCAACAGCAGATCGTGCAGCGCAGCCATGAGGAGCAGACACCCGATCACCGCCAGGAAGATCATCAGCGGTGGCTGGGAAAGGGCGAAGAGGCACCCGCGCGGCTCGTCCTTCGGCGGCGTGGCCTCGCTCTGTGTCGTGTCCAGCATCTCGCGCAGATCATGACGCACGCCACACCCCGGCCGCGATCAGCGCACAGGGATCTTGCGGGAGTTCGCCGATACGGCCAGGTCTCGTTCGGCTGGTGAACGATTCCGGACGCCCGGGGACACACTGTGTCGTTTCACCGAATCATGTGACTGTCATATGCCGTGCTTCTTGAGGATCGCCTCGATGTCACTGAAGTCCTCGGCGGAGTCGGCGGTCCGGGGAGCGGCGGAGGGACGCGCGCCGGGGTGGCCGGCGCCGCGGCCGGTCCCGCCCAGGGACGGCGCCGAGGCCGTGGGAGCCACCGCGTCCCGGCCGGCCCGCTCCGCCCGCCCTGCCGCCTTGCGGTCGGCGCCGGCGCCTCCGCGCCGCCGCTCCACGGCGCGTGTACCGGCGAACAGCAGCCATGCGGCGCCCAGCAGGCCGAAGCCCGCCCAGGCGGTGGGGCTGAGAGCGGTGTCGGCGAGCCAGCCGACGACTCCGGTCAACACCAGGCCGATCGGCACCAGCGAGTAGGCCGCGAGGCGGGCCGCCGCCAGGAAACGCTTGCGGTAGGCCGTGACCACCGCGATACCCAGGCCCGCCGCGGACACGGCGGAGCAGACTGTCTCGGCGATCATCCGGTCCTCCAGGCAGGTCGTCTCGTCGCTTCCATCGTGCACCGCCGGATCCCCTCGATGCCATGCTCCAGCGGGACATCAGGGACATCTCCGGGTCGCCTCCGGGTCGCCTCCACCCTGCGTGGCCGGTCACCAGTGCCGCGTCCCTCGCGAGTGCCGCGCCCGATCCGAGGCGCCGGCCCCCTCCGGAGTGCCGGTCTCCTCCGGGTGCCGGTCTCCGCCGGAGTGCCGGTCCCCTCGGAGTGCGGCCCCTCCCGATCACCGGTCCCCTCGGAGCACCGGCCCCCTTGAAGTGCCAGTCCCCTTGAAGTGCCGGTCCCCTCCCGAACACCGCTCGCCCGGCACGCCGGCCCCCTCCCGAGTGCTGGTCGCGCCCCGAGTGCTGGTCGCGCCCCGGCCGCCGACGTCTCGATTGGGTCGCCCGCGCCCGGCCTGGAAGACTGGTGGGCATGAGCGACTCCTCCCCCGCACGCACCGATGCCCTCGTCCTCGACGTCTGGTGCGAACTGCAGTGCCCCGACTGCCGCACCGCCCTGGACGACGTCCGCGCCCTGCGCGCCCGCTACGGCGACCGGCTGGAGCTGCGGCTGCGGCACTTCCCGCTGGAGAAGCACAAGCACGCCTTCGCCGCCGCCCAGGCCGCCGAGGAGGCGCTGGAGCAGGGCAAGGGCTGGCCGTACGTGGAGGCCGTGCTGGAGCGGGTGGCGGAGCTGGACCGTCAGGGGGAGCCCTTCCTGGTCGAGGTGGCCAGGGAACTCGGGCTGGACGCCGAGGAGTTCGACACCGCTCTGATCGACGGCCGGCACATCCTGGCCGTGGACGCCGACCAGGCCGAGGGCAAGGCGATCGGTGTGACCGGCACCCCGACGTACGTCATCGACGGCGAACGTCTCGACGGCGGCAAGAGCCAGGAAGGGCTGCGCGCACGCATCGAGGAGACCGTGGACCGCCTGCTGGCCGACCGCGACGGCCGCTGATCACCGCGAGGACCGAGGGGACCGAGGGGACCGACGGGATCGACGGAACCGAGGGGCGGAGGGGCCCGGCGGGGCCGCGGAAGCGGTGGAGTCGGGCGACCGGGCCCGGCGTTACAGCAGGGTCTTGCTCAGGGAACGGGTCACCGTCTCGTAGCCGAGTGACGCGTAGAGCCGCTCGGCCGGGGTGTTGTCCGCGAAGACGTTGAGGCCGAGGACCGGACGGCCGGCCTCGATCGCCTGGCGCTCCGCCAGGAGCATGAGCGTACGGCCGTGTCCCCTGCCGCGGTGGGCCGCGTCGGTCTGGACGTCGAAGACGTACGCCCTGGCCTCCTCCAGGGCCAGCCACAGCGTGCCGACCGGGCCGCCCGCGTGCTCCAGCACGCTGAAGAGCATGCCCTCGGTCGCGAGCCCCCGCGGCAGCAGCCGCGCGTGATCGCTGCGGGCCTTGGCGCGGGCCACGGCTTCCGGCAGGCCCCGCCCGGTCCACGAGCGCACGTACCGCTCGGTCTCCGCCTCCCGCCACGCCTCGAACTCGGCGCCGGTCATGGGCCGCGCCCGGCTGTCCGCCGGCAGCGGGGGCGGGGTGGCGCCGAGGCGTTTCTCCATGACGCGGTTGCGCAGGGTGTAGCCGAGGGCGGCGAACAGGCGCAGCGCGGCCTCCGCGGCGGCCGGCACCACGGTCTCCAGCTGGGTGCAGCCCCAGCCGCGGGCCACCTCCTCCGCGGCGAGCGCGGCGACGGTGCCCCGGCCGCGCCGCCGGTCCGGTTCGGCGATCCGGAGGTCGATGAGGCGGGCCACCGAGTCGCCGAGCGACGGGGAGGTGCCGAGGTGGATCTCGCCGACGGGGCGGCTGTTCACGCACACCGTGTAGCGGCGGGAGCGGGTTCCGTCGGGGTGCTGCTGGAGCGGCTCGGCCGGCCGCAGGGTCGTGGTCATCACAGGTGTTCTACCCACGGCGACCGCCCGCGTCAGCCTGTTTTCCGGCTCAGGGGTCCAGGTCCTGGGCGGACCGCTCGGCGAAGATCCGCATGACCTCGGCGGTCACCGGGCCCGGAGTGACGGGCAGTTCGCGGTCGTCCACCTGGTGCAGGGCCTGTACGTCCCGCAGGGTGGACGTCAGGAAGACCTCGTCGGCGCGCCGCAGCACGTCCAGTGGCAGGTCGGTCTCCTTCGCGCCGGTCCACTCCACGACCAGGGCCCGGGTGATGCCGGGCAGGCAGCCGGAGGTGACGGGCGGGGTGTGGATCTCGCCGTCCAGGACGACGAAGACGTTGGACCCGGTGCCCTCGCAGAGCTGTCCGACCGTGTTGCCGAACAGGGCCTCGGAGGCTCCGTGTTGGTGGGCACGGGCCAGGGCGACGACGTTCTCGGCGTACGAGGTGGTCTTCACGCCGACGAGGGCGCCGCGTTCGTTGCGGGTCCACGGGACGGTGATCGCGGCGGTGGAGTCCGGGCGGCGGGCGGTCTCGCCGACGGCGACCACGAGGGTGGGGCCGTGCTCGCCGCGGCCGACGCCGAGGGGGCCGTGGCCGCCGGTGTAGGTGATCCGCAGCCGGCCCAGCGGCACCGGGTCGGCCTCCAGTACGGCCGTACAGGCGCGGCGGACCTCGTCGTGGTCGGGGTCGGGCAGGCCGAGGCCGCGGGCCGAGCGGGTCAGGCGGTCGAGGTGCCGGGTGAGCGCGAACGGTGTGCCGTCCACCGCCTTGACGGTCTCGAAGACGCCGTCGCCGACGGTCAGGCCGTGGTCGAGGACGGAGACCCGGGCGGACTCCAGGTCCCGCAGGCCGCCGTCGAGCCAGATCCTCATATGAGCGCCCCCTCGGTCTCCTCGTACGTCCCCGACGCCACCGCGAGCAGCCGGGACGCCTTCAGCTCGGTCTCGTGCCACTCCCCTTCCGGGTCGGAGCCCCAGGTGATGCCGGCGCCGGTGCCGAAGCGCAGGACGCCCGCGGCGCGGTCGATCCAGAAGGTGCGGATGCCGACGGCCAGCTCGGCGGTGCCGCGGTCGGCGTCCACCCAGCCGATGCCGCCGCAGTACGGGCCGCGCGGGGCCGTCTCCAGCGCCTCGATGATCCGCAGGGCGCTGGACTTGGGGGCGCCGGTGACCGAGCCGGGCGGGAAGGCCGCGGCCAGCAGCTCCGGCCAGCCGGCGCCCGTGCGCAGCTCCCCTCGGACGGTGGAGACGAGGTGGACGAGCCCGGGGTGCTTCTCCACGGCGCACAGGTCGGGGACCGTCACGCTGCCGGTCGTACAGACGCGGCCGATGTCGTTGCGGACCAGGTCCACGATCATCACGTTCTCGGCGTAGTCCTTCTCCAGGAGGTCCGCCTCGGTGCGTCCGGTGCCCTTGATCGGTCCGGACTCGACGGTACGGCCGTCCCGGCGCAGGAACAGCTCGGGCGAGGCGGTGGCGATCTCCACGCCGCGCTCCGGCAACCGAATCGTTCCTGCGTAGGGTGCGGGGTTGCCGCGGGCCAGCAGGGCGGTCAGGGCGTCCACGTCGGCGCCGGGGGCGACGGGCGCGCTGAGCACCCGGCAGAGGTTGGCCTGGTAGACCTCGCCGGCCGCGATGTGCTCGCGGATCCGGCGGACGGCCGCCGTGTAGGCGGCGCGGTCCAGGGAGGAGGTCCAGTCCTCCACCGCCGGGCCCCGCCAGCGCCCCGGTGCCGGGGCGGGCACCGGCTCCTCCCGTACGTCCGCGAAACGGGCGCAGGTCAGCCGGCCCTCGAAGTCCTGGCAGACGGCCCAGAAGCCGGTGGAGTCCAGGGCGGCCGGATCGCTGGTGACGTCGAGGAGGCCGGTGGCGACACGGTCGCCGAAACGCGCGAGAGGAGCGTGGTGGAGCACGTGGTCGAGTCTAGGGCGGGTGTCCGCCGGGTGGCCCCGGGATGTCCCGGAGGGGGCCCTGACCACCGGGTCCGTCGGACGCACCGCAGCACGCTGCGCAAACGCGTTTTTGTGCTGGCCCGGGAATCCGCTAGAGTTCAACACGTCGCCGGGACGCGGAAGCGGACCGAAACGACAGGCGGACGTAGCTCAGTTGGTAGAGCGCAACCTTGCCAAGGTTGAGGTCGCGAGTTCGAACCTCGTCGTCCGCTCGAAGGAAGAAGGGGTCATCCCGATCCCCTACACTCCTGGTGGAGTGGCCGAGAGGCGAGGCAACGGCCTGCAAAGCCGTCTACACGGGTTCAAATCCCGTCTCCACCTCCAAGGACGATTAGCTCAGCGGGAGAGCGCTTCCCTGACACGGAAGAGGTCACTGGTTCAATCCCAGTATCGTCCACTGGATCTTCGGATCCTGGATCTTCTCGAAGATCCCACCCGCGCGATTAGCTCAGCGGGAGAGCGCTTCCCTGACACGGAAGAGGTCACTGGTTCAATCCCAGTATCGCGCACTGCCTGTGACTCCTGGGTCACGGTCCGCGGACGATTAGCTCAGCGGGAGAGCGCTTCCCTGACACGGAAGAGGTCACTGGTTCAATCCCAGTATCGTCCACACAGCAAGAAGCCCCCGGCCGTCTCGTACGGCCGGGGGCTTCTGCGTGTGCTCAGGCGGCCCGGCGGCTCAGCTGGGTGCTCAGCCGCCGACGGCTCAGCTGGAGAAGAGCATGTGGCCGAAACTCTTGTGCCGGTGGTGGCCGTGGTGGCCGTGGCCGCCGTGTCCTCCGTGCGGGGCGCCCCAGGCGGGCGCGGGCGGGGCGGCCGGGTAGGCCTGCGGCGCGGCGGGCGGGGGCGGCGGGGCCGGCTGCGACCACTGGGACTCCAGGCGGGTCAGCGCCTCCAGCTCGCCGTAGTCGAGGAAGATGCCGCGGCAGCCGCTGCACTGCTCGATCTGGACGCCGTTGCGGTTGTAGGTGTGCATCGGCGCATGGCACTTCGGACACTGCATGCTCGGCTCAACTCCTCGCCGTTCGGTCCTGCTTCTCTTTTCCCCAGGACAGACTCCGTCCGGGCCCGGGCGGTTGCAGCCTAGCCCGGGAATCCGGCCGCGGGCCGAGCGGGGCGGGGCACCCGCGGGGGCACGGACGGCATGCGGGCGCAGGCGTCGACGACGGCCTGCTCCACCTCGTCCAGCCGGCGGTCCGCGGCGAGCGCCTTGGTGAGCGCCAGGGCGGCCGTCTGCACGGTGAGCGCGCGGGCCGGGACGTCCAGGGCGGGCCAGGGATCGCCGTCCGCCGGCACGGCCGGGCCGCCGGCCCGCCGGTAGGCGGTCAGGAAGCGGCCCCACTCGTCGGGCGGGAGGAGTCCGCAGGCGTACCAGGCGGCCGGGCGGGCGAGGTCCCACGCCGGGACGCCGGCGCCGAGGTCGTCGACGTCGATCAGCTTCCACGGGCCGTCCGGCGCCGGGTGCCGGACGAGCTGGCCGAGGTGCAGGTCGCCGTGGCACAGCGCCGGCGGGCCGGGCATCGGGGCCTCGGCGCGGGCCCAGGCGGGCAGGGCGGCCCAGGCGTCCAGGACGGGGCGGGCTGCGGGGCGGGCGGCCAGGCCGGTGGCCGCGTCGGGCGCGGGGCCGGTGGCCGCGTCGGGCGCGGGGCGCAGCGCCGCCTGGAGCCGGTCGAGGGCGCGCGCGGCCTTCGCGGGGCCGCGCATCGGGGGGAGGCCTGTGGGGACGGGGGTGCGGTGCAGCCGGGCGAGGAGGGTGGCGGCGGCCTCCCAGGGGGCCGCGTCCGGGTCGTCCGGGTCGACCGGGAGGCCGTACGGCCAGAGGGTCACCGGGCGGTCGTACAGGGTGGCCGGGGTGGGGGCGAGCGGCGGCAGCAGTACGTCCGGGAGGTGGGCGGCCGTGGTGACGCGGAGGGTCAGGGCGACGGGGTCGGTGTCCGGGGCGTGCGCCTTGGCGACGGTGCCGGCGTGCCGGACGACGGTGGCGTCCTGACGGTCGGCGAGGGTTGCGTGGGCGCAGGCGCGGGTGCAGGGGGGAAGGGCGGTGGGGGTGTGGGGGTGGGCTGCGGCCGTGGCCATGGCGGTCAGGGCGGGTATGAGGGCGGGGGGTTCTGCGGTGGGGTGGGGGGTCGTGCTGATGTCAGTGCCGGTGCCGGTGCCGGTACTGCTGCCGGTGCCGGTGCCTGCGTCTGCACCTGTGTCTGCGGTCAAGGCTGCCTCGGGCGGGGTTGGCTGTTCGGCTGAGGGTACTGGGGCGGGCCGGGGGTCGGGGCGCTTGCCCGCGCCGGCGGGGTGCCGCTGCGCCCACCCGTGCCGCCCCTGGCGGCACGACTGCCCGCAGCCGGGCGGGACGACGACCACTGTCAGGCGGGACGACGACCACTGCCGGGCGGTACCCAGCAGCACGACCGCCCGCAGCTACGACGGCACGACGACCACTGACGGATCGGCCGCCACCCACCGACGCGATCGCCCTTGGCCACGGCGGCACGGCTGTCCGCAGGCCGCGGTGCCGGGCAGCCGACGGTGCTGCAGTTCCCCAGGGGCGCGGGGAACTGCGCGACCAGCGCGCGGGCTCCAGGCGACACACGACCCACAGGCCCTCGGCGCTGAAACGGCTGGACCAGCCCGGCAGGACGGCCGAACGGCTGAAGCGGCACGGCCAGACGACTGGAGCAGTGCGGGCACAACGGCCAATGCCGGCGCAGCTCCCCAGCTGCGCCGGCATTTGTGCCGTCCGCCGCACCCCCGTCCCCACGGGGTTTCATGGATGGATGTCCCCGCCCGGACCGCTCTTCCGGGCACTGGGGGTCGCCGCTCAGCGCCCCAGCATCGCACCCACGGACGACGCCTGTGTGGCCACCGTCTCCCAGCCGTCGAAGACCAGCAGGAGCAGGGCCGCCAGGGGGAGGGCCATGAGCGTCGCCACCAAGGGGTGGCGACGGCCCGTCCGGCGTGGGACGAACGCGGTGCGTCGCGGTGCCGTGTGGGCCATGGTCCCTCTCCTGACCGTTCGGTTGTCATCTGCGGCGGCGGGTGCCTGACCTCGGGGGACGAGTGCCGCACCCGCCGCTCGACCTCAAATCTAGGTGCGCTGCGCACACGGGGCGTCATGCCCTCGTACCGATTGCCGGGCCTCCCGGAGGATGAGCCGTGACCTGCGAAGTACTCCCCTGGGTGGAGACGCAGGCCCGGGTGTCGGGGTCTTCCCGGAGGGGGTGGTCCGCTCTGTCCGGGCTTGCCCGAAGAATCCCGGAGGCCGGGAGGAGTGACTTCGATCACTCGGGTCGGGCTCCGGGCGGGTGCGGGGGGAGGGACGCGGTCCGGGGGCCGGCCGGGTCCGCGGGTCGCCGCACGGCATCACCGGGGTGGGATGCGGCCTCCTCCAACGTTGCCTCGCGTCAGGCCAAATCGCCTGCGCCTTTGGCTGGTTGGCGTGCGCGATGACCGGAAGTCGCCGTGGAAGGCGGCTTCCTGACCCGGTTTCACCTCCCCCGGTCGGCCCACACAATCCGTCCGGCCGAGAGGGCGCGGCCTCTGCGCGCAGGCGGCCGTGGAAACGTAAGCTGTGCCACGTCACAGGACCGGGCAGCGGGGATGAACATGGCGATGATGCGCCTGAGGCGCGAGGACCCGCGCGTCGTCGGCTCGTTCAGGCTTCACCGACGGCTCGGCGCGGGCGGGATGGGCGTGGTCTATCTCGGTTCCGACAAGAAGGGGCAGCGGGTCGCGCTCAAGGTGATCCGGCCCGACCTGGCGGAGGACCAGGAGTTCCGGTCGCGGTTCGCGCGCGAGGTGTCGGCCGCCCGGCGCATCCGGGGCGGGTGCACGGCTCGGCTGGTCGCCGCCGACCTGGAGGCCGAGCGGCCCTGGTTCGCCACCCAGTACGTACCCGGCCCCTCCCTGCACGACAAGGTCGCCGACGAGGGCGCGCTCGGCGCGGCGGACACCGCGGCGGTCGGCGCGGCCCTGTCCGAGGGCCTGGTCGCCGTACACGAGGCCGGTGTCGTCCACCGGGACCTGAAGCCCTCCAACATCCTGCTGTCCCCCAAGGGGCCGCGGATCATCGACTTCGGCATCGCCTGGGCCACCGGTGCCTCCACGCTCACCCATGTGGGCACCGCGGTCGGCTCCCCCGGCTTCCTCGCCCCGGAGCAGGTGCGCGGCGCCGCGGTCACCCCGGCCACCGACGTGTTCTCCCTGGGCGCCACCCTGGCGTACGCCTCGACCGGTGACTCGCCCTTCGGGCACGGCAGTTCCGAGGTGATGCTGTACCGGGTGGTGCACGAGGAACCGCAGCTGCACGGCGTACCGGACGCGCTCGCCCCGCTGATCCGGGCCTGTCTGGCGAAGGACCCGGACGAACGGCCGAGCACCCTGCAGCTGTCGCTGCGGCTGAAGGAGATCGCCGCCCGGGAAGCGCAGGGCCTGGACGGCGTACGACCGCCCGCGCCGCGTGCCGCCGAGGCGGACCGGCCCACCGGACGGCTCGTCGACACCTATCCCGAGCAGCAGCGCGCCCAGCGGCGTACCTCCCCCGGTACGCCGCTGCCGCACGGAGGCACCCCGGCTCGGGGCGGGGTGCCGTCGCGCGGCGGGCCGGTCTCGCGCGGTGAGGCGCCGGGCAGGGGCGGGGCGTCCTCGCGGGCCGACGCGCCGTCCCGGGGCGGAGCCCCTTCACGCGGCGGCAGCGGTGCGCGCGGGGGCGCCACCGCCTCGAACCGGTCGGGTACGGCGCGTCCCACCCCGGTACCGCGGGGCCGCGGGCCGCGCTCCGGCGGTGGCCGGCCCGCTCCGCGCGGCGGCTCGGGGCGGCAGGGGCAGCGCCCGGCGCGGACCGGACGGCGGCCCGCCAACCCCCGTCTGCTGCGGCAGCGGCTGTTCGTGTTCGTGGTGGTGACGCTGCTGGTCGCCCTCGGCATCGCCGTGGCCCAGGGCTGCCAGGGCCCGGCGCGCGGCCTCGGCGACGACGGCGGAGTCCAGCGGTTGCGGCACTCGCAGCCCGGCTACCCGCCGACGATCGACGGGAAGACCATGTCCGCCGACCAGCGGTCGAAGCTGAGCCACGACGCCGGGAACTGAGGACGGCCGACACCTCGGTCGTACCAGCGCCGCCGAAACAGCCCGGTCGTACCAGCGCCGCCGAAACAGCCCGGTCGTACCAGCGCCGCCGAAACAGCCCGGTCGTACCAGCGCCGCCGAAACGGCCGGGCGGGACAGCGCCACAGGAAGCGCTCGGCCGGAACAGCCGCCACAACACCGCGGTCAGGAGGTCGCGTGGTCGGGAGGTGGCGTCGTCAGGAGGTCGGTCGGCCTGTCGCCACCGCGTAGAAGGCGACCGCGGCCGCCGCGCCCACGTTGAGCGAGTCGACGCCGTGGGACATCGGGATGCGGACCCATTCGTCGGCGGCGACCAGCGCCTGTGTGGACAGTCCGCCGCCCTCGGCGCCGAGCATGAGGGCGACCCGGTCCATGGTGTGCGGGGCGGCCTCGTCCAGGGTGCGGGCCTTGTCGTCCGGTGTGAGCGCGAGCAGGGTGAAGCCGGCCTCGCGGACCGCGTCCAGGTCCCGGGGCCAGGTCTCCAGCCGGGCGTACGGCACGGAGAACACCGCGCCCATGGAGACCTTGACGCTCCGTCGGTAGAGCGGGTCGGCGCAGTCGGGCGACAGCAGCACCGCGTCCATGCCGAGGGCCGCCGCCGAGCGGAAGATGGCGCCGATGTTGGTGTGGTCGTTCACCGACTCCATGATCACCACCCGGCGGGCGGAGCGGAGCAGTTCGCCGGCCGTGGGCAGCGGCTTGCGCTGCATGGAGGCGAGGGCGCCGCGGTGCACGTGGTAGCCGGTGACGCGTTCGGCGAGCTCGGGACTGACGGCGTACACCGGGGCCGGGAGTTCGTCGATGACGTCGCGCATGACGTCGATCCACTTGGCGGAGAGCAGCATCGACCGCATCTCGTAGCCGGCTTCCTTGGCCCGGCGGATGACCTTCTCGCCCTCGGCGATGAACAGGCCCTCGGCGGGCTCGCGCTTGCGGCGCAGCTCGACGTCGGTCAGGCCCGTGTAGTCGCTCAGGCGCGGGTCGTCGGGATCCTCGACGGTGATGAGATCGGCCACAGGGTGATACTGCCTTGTCCTGGGTGTGGTGCCAACGGCTGGGGAGGGGTGGGTTACCCCGGGTTACGCGTGATCAAGCCAAGGTCACGCCGGGGGGTGCTCAGGCCCGACGCGGACGACGTCGCCGATGACGATGACCGCCGGGGGCTTCACGTCCTCGGCCCGTACCGTCTCGGCGACCGTGGCCAGGGTGGCGTCCACGCGCCGCTGCGAAGCCGTGGTGCCCTCCTGCACCAGGGCGACCGGCGTCTCGGGGGACTTGCCGTGCGCGACGAGCGTCTCGGCGATCTTGCCGATCTTGTCGACGCCCATGAGGACCACGAGCGTGCCGGTGAGCCTGGCGAGCGACGGCCAGTCGACCAGGGAGCGCTCGTCGTCGGGCGCCACATGCCCGCTGACCACGGTGAACTCGTGGGCGACGCCCCGGTGCGTGACCGGGATGCCGGCCGCGCCCGGCACCGAGATGGAACTGGAGATGCCCGGCACCACGGTGCACGGGATGCCGGCCTCGGCGAGCGCCCGCACCTCCTCCATGCCCCGGCCGAAGACGTACGGGTCGCCGCCCTTGAGCCGGACCACCGCCTTGCCCTGCTTGGCGTGCTCGACGAGCGCGTTGTTGATGGCCTCCTGGGCCATGTAGCGGCCGTACGGGATCTTCGCCGCGTCGATGACCTCGACGTGCGGCGGGAGTTCGGCGAGCAGGTCGCGCGGGCCGAGCCGGTCGGCGATGACGACGTCCGCCTCGGCGAGCAGGCGCCGGCCGCGGACCGTGATCAGGTCCGGGTCGCCGGGGCCGCCGCCGACCAGGGCCACGCCGGCGGTGCGGGTGCGGTGGTGCGGGGCGACGAGGGTGCCGTCGCGCAGGCCCTCGACGACCGCGTCCCGGATGGCGGCGGTGTGCCGGGGGTCGCGGCCACGCGCGTGCGTGGTGAGTACGGCGACGGTGACGCCCTCGCTGTGACCGGTCGCCGGGGTCCACGCGGTCGCCTGGTCGGCGTCGTCGGAGCGGACGCACCAGACGCGGTGCCGCTCCGCCTCCGCGGAGGCCCGCGTGTTGGCCTCCGGGTCGCTGGTGGCGATGAGGGCGTACCAGGCCTCGGCGAGGTCGCCGTCCTCGTACGCGCGCCTCACCCAGGTGATCTCGCCCGCGTCCGCCATGGCCTCGACCGAGGGGGTCGCCCCGGGGGACACGAGGACGATGTCGGCGCCCGCGGCGATCAGGGCCGGGAGGCGGCGCTGGGCGACCTGGCCGCCGCCGAGGACGACCACGCGGCGGCCGGAGAGGCGGAGGCCTACGGGGTAGGCGGGGTGTTCGGCCATGAGGTACGGCTCCTCGTGCAGCGGTGGCATGGGCGCGCTGCACCTTCGGAGCGGCCCTGACGTGCGGATTTTATGCCGTGGACACGGCGCACGGCACGGGTGGTCCGGCAGCTGAACACCGGACCGCCCCGTACCGCGACGGCTACTTCTCCGTGACGCCCGCCGAGTCGAACGTCGCCACCTCGTGCATGGCCCTCGCCGCGCTCTGGACCAGGGGCAGGGCCAGCAGGGCGCCCGTTCCCTCGCCGAGGCGGAGGTCGAGGTCGACCAGCGGGCGCAGGCCCAGCTTGTTGAGGGCGGCGACGTGGCCGGGCTCGGCGCTGCGGTGGCCGGCGATGCAGGCCGCGAGGACCTCCGGCGCGATGGCGCGGGCCACGAGGGCCGCGGCACCGGCGCTGACGCCGTCCAGGATCACCGGCGTACGCAGCGAGGCCCCGCCGAGGAGCAGGCCCACCATGGCCGCGTGCTCGAAGCCGCCGATCGCCGAGAGGACGCCGATCGGGTCGGCCGGGTCCGGCTGGTGGAGCTCCAGGGCCCGGCGGACGACCTCGGTCTTGCGGGCGAGCGTCTCGTCGTTGATGCCGGTGCCCCGCCCGGTCACCTCGGCCGGGTCGGCGCCCGTGAAGACCGAGATGAGGGCGGCCGAGGCCGTGGTGTTGGCGATGCCCATCTCGCCCGTCAGCAGCGCCTTGTTGCCGGCCGCGACCAGGTCGCGGGCGGTCTCGATGCCGACCTCGATGGCCGCCTTGGCCTCCTCGCGGGTCATGGCGGGGCCGGTGGTCATGTCGGACGTGCCGCCGCGGATCTTGCGCGGCAGCAGGCCCGGGGTGGCGGGCAGGTCGGCGGCCACGCCGACGTCCACCACGCACACCTCGGCGCCGACCTGGCCGGCGAAGGCGTTGCAGACGGCTCCCCCACCGAGGAAGTTGGCCACCATCTGGGCGGTGACCTCCTGCGGCCAGGGAGTGACGCCCTGGGCGTGCACGCCGTGGTCGCCGGCGAAGATGGCGACGGCGGCGGGCTCCGGGATCGGCGGCGGGCACTGCCGGGACAGCCCCGACAGCTGCGCGGAGATGATCTCCAGCATGCCGAGCGCGCCGGCCGGCTTGGTCATGCGCTTCTGGCGCTCCCACGCCTCGCCGAGCGCCTTGGCGTCGAGCGGGCGGATCTGTGCGACGGTCTCGGCGAGCAGGTCGTGGGGTTCCTCTCCGGGCAGGGCGCGGCGGCCGTACGTCTCCTCGTGCACCACCCAGGACAGGGGGCGTCGCTTGGACCAGCCGGCCTGCATCAGCTCCGGCTCGTCCGGGAACTCGTCGACGTACCCGACACACAGGTAGGCGACGACCTCCAGGTGCTCGGGCAGGCCGAGCGCGCGGACCATCTCCCGCTCGTCGAAGAAGCTGACCCAGCCGACGCCGAGGCCTTCGGCGCGGGCGGCGAGCCAGAGGTTCTCCACCGCGAGCGCCGAGGAGTAGGGCGCCATCTGCGGCTGGGTGTGACGGCCGAGCGTGTGCCGGCCGCCGCGGGTGGGGTCGGCGGTGACGACGATGTTGACCGGGGTGTCGAGGATGGCCTCGATCTTCAGTTCCTTGAACTGCTTGGCCCGGCCCTTGGGCAGCGACTTGGCGTAGGCGTCGCGCTGCCGCATCGCCAGTTCGTGCATCGTCCGCCGGGTCTCGGCGGAGCGGATGACGACGAAGTCCCAGGGCTGCGAGTGGCCGACGGAGGGCGCGGTGTGCGCGGCCTCCAGGACTCTGAGCAGCACCTCGTGCGGGATGGGGTCGCCGCGGAAGCCGTTGCGGATGTCGCGGCGCTCGCGCATGACCTTCAGGACGGCCTCGCGCTCGGCGTCGGCGTAGCCGGGCGCGGCCGGGCCGGCGGACTTCGGTGCTTCCTCCACTGCGGCCGTGCTCTCTTCCTGGTCGGCGGCCCTGGTCTGCAGGTCCTCCGCGTGCTGGACGACGTCGGCGGTGGGCGCCGCGTCCGGTACGACGGCCGGCTCGCCCTCGCGCGGTGCCGGCACGACGAGGGGGTGCGGCGGGGTGGGCGCCAGGTGCGGGGTGGTGGGCACCTGGCCCTCCACCGGCACGAACTGCCCGAGCGGCTGCTGGTCCGGCTCCGCGGCGAGGCTGGAGGGAAGCGGCTGTTCCGGGTGCTGCGCGTCCGCCGCGGCGGCGTCCGGTGCCTGCGGCTGGAGCTGCGGGCCGGCGACCGGCGCCGGGGCGGCGGTGTCCACGGCCTGCGGCTGCTGCTCGGGTGCGGCGGACACGGCCGGGGCGTCGGCGAGCTGCGGCCCCTGGACCGGGAACACGGCCGGCTCCACCGGAGCGGTCACCTCGGCGGCGGGTGCGACCGGAACGGTGGACTCCGGACCTTCCGACGGCTCCGGCGCCTGGGGGACCGCGGCGGGCAGTTGGAGTTCGGGCTCGGCGGGCGTCTGGGCGGGCAGTTGGAGTTCGGGCTCGGCGGGCGTCTGGGGCTGGTCGGTCAGCTGGGGCTCGGGCTCGGGGGCCGGCTGGGGCTCGGCGGGCGCCTGGGGCTGCGGGGCGGCGACGGCTTGCGCCGCGTCGGCGGCCTCGGGCGCGGGAGCGGTCGGCTCCACCGGGGCGGGCTGAGGCACCTCGACGGGCTGTGCGGCCTCGGTGGGCTGTGCGGCCTCGATGGAGTGCGCGGCCTCGGTGGGGTGCGCGGGCGCGGGCGCCTCCGGCGCGTGAGCCGTCGGCTGCGGGGCGGCAACGGCCGCCTCCGGCGCGGCGGCGACCGGCTCGGCGGGGGCCGGCTGCGGCACGTCCACCGGCTCTACGGCGACGGGCTGGGAGGCCTCCGCCGGCTGCGCGACCTCCGCGGGCTGCGCGACAACGGCCACCTCCGGCGCGGCGGCGACCGGCTCCACGGCGACGGGCTGCGGCACGCCAACCGGGTCAACGGCGGCGGGCTGGGACGCGTCCACCGGCTCTACGGCGACGGGCTGGGAGGCCTCCGCCGGCTGCGCGACCTCCGCGGGCTGCGCGACAACGGCCACCTCCTGCGCGGCGGCGACCGGCTCCACGGCGACGGGCTGGGAGGCCTCCGCCGGCTGCGCGGTCTCGGCGGGCTGCGCGGGAGCTGCCGGCTCTGCGGCGACCGCCTGCGGCACGGGAGCGGTCGGTTCGGCGGCGGCCGTCTCCGGTGCTTCAGCCGGCTGCGCACCGTCCGTCGCCTGTGCGGCCTCGTCGGCGTGCTCCACGGCGGCAGCCTGCGCGCCCTCCGCCGGCTCGGCGGGTGCCGTCGGCCGGGCCGCGTCCGCTGCCGCCGCCGTCGGGGCCGGCGCCTCGGTCGCCGGGCCGGTCTCCGCGGTGCCCTCATCGCCGACGGCCTCGACGGCCTGCACGCCCTCGACGCCCTCGACGCCCTCGACGCCCTCGACAGTCTCTGCGGCCTCGGCGGGCTGCGGGCCGGTCGGCGGCTCGGCCGGTGCGGCGTGCTCGGGCCCGGACGGGACGCCCTCGGCCGGAACGCTCTGTTCCCTCACGGCTTCCGCGGATGCCGCGGGTTCCGCCACAGGAGCCTCCGGCGTCGGCGCCTCGGAGACCTCCTGCGCCGGCGCGGGCGCTTCGGCCCCGAGCGGGGCCGGTACGGCCTGCTCCGCCGGGATCGCCCCGGCCATGACGGCTTCCGCGTCCTCCGTACCCGGTCCCGTCGGCGCCGTGTACACCCCGTCGTGGGCGTGCATCGGCTGCACCCCGTCGTGGCCGTGCACGACGGGCACCTGGCCGGTGAGGCGGGCCACCGCGGCCTGCGCCGCGTCGGCCGGCTCGGCCTGCCCCGGTGCGGACGCGGGCGGGCCAACCGTTTCCGCAGCCGGGGCCTGCGCGCCGGCCGGGGCCGGGGCGGGCGGGGCCGCACCCCAGGGGGCCGCGCTCTGCGGGGCCCCCTGCGGCTGGGCGTCCAGGTACTCGGGACCGGCGGCCGGTGCTCCGGGCTGCCGTACCGGCGCGCCCGCGGGGCCGCGGTCGGCGAGGGAGCGGACCGGGCTCGCGGAGGTGTCGGGGATCGGCGGGCCGAGGTGCAGCGGGCGGCGCGGCGGCTGTGGCGCGGCCGCCGGGTCGTGCGGCGCCGAGAGGATGGGTGACGGCGTGACGGAGACGGGACCCGAGTCGGGCAGCCGTACGCCGCTGAGGTCGACCGAGCCGCTGTCACGGCCGGCCGTCTCGTGCGGGCCCGGCTCGTGGACGGCTTCCACCACCGGTTCCGGAGCGGGTGGCGGCACCTCGTTGCCCCACGCGCCCTGGGCACCCGGCAGCAGCAGGTCTTCGTCCTCGGCGGGCGCCTCGGAGAGGTAGGTGTACGCGCCGTGCGTGGGAACGCCCGGCTGTTCCACCATGCCTGCGCTCTCCGGCTGCCCCTCGCCCGGGACCTGGCCGGTGTCGGTCATGCGTACCCCTCGCCCATCGGTTAGTGCTCCTACGACCAGCTCACCCGGAACGGCGCACCGACCGCCCCGTAGTGAAGAACGAGCGTCCGTGCCCAGCGGCACGAACGACCCGCCGGAAAAGGCGACAAAGCCATTCAGTGGCATTGTCCCGGTCGTTCCACCGTCGCGACAGCATGATCCGCGACAGTCCGCTGTGGACTGCGCCACGTTGCGCGTCCTCCGGTTCCGCAGTACCACACCCGCCCCAAAACGGGCGTGCGTTCCGGACATTGGCGAACGAAGTTCGGGCCACCGGTGCGGTACAACGATCGGCCAGCCTACCGCGCGCGGTATGACAACAGGATCACGGGGCGCGGTCCGGAAGTACCCCGCTGAGCAGGAACGCTACGTTCCGCTCGGTCTCGGTCCAGGCCCGTGTGTCGAGTTCGACGGACTGCAGCAGGGCGCACTCGACCCGGTACCCGTGCTCGGTCAGATCGCGGCCGACGCGTTCGGCGGCGTCCCGGGTGGCGGCGTGGGTGACGATGCGCTGCGGGCGCCGGTCGGCGACCGCGGAGACGACCGCCGGTCCCCCGCCGCCCACCCGTACGACGTCCGGTTCGGGCAGGTATTCGAGGACGTGCGGGGCGCTGCCGCGGACGATCTGGAGCTGGACGCCGAAGCGGCGGGCGGCGGCGTCCGTGCGGGCGCAGGCGGCGGGGTCGTGGTCGACGGCGATGACGGCCGCGCCGGCGCGCGCCGCCTCGCCGGCGAACGCGCCGCTGCCGCAGCCGATGTCCCAGACCAGGTCGCCGATCCGGGGCCCGAGCCGGGCGAGTTGGGCGGCGCGCAGCAGCTGCGTCTCCCCCTCGCCGAGCCCTCCGCCCGGCCCGGCGCCGTAGCTCTCGTCGGGCTGGACCCAACCGCGCGGGCCGACGCCCGGGTCGCGCCCGGCGATCCAGTCGCCGCTGTCCCCGGCGCCGGCGGGGCCGCCGATGACGATGACGACGTTCGGGTCGCGCCAGGTGTGGTCGGCGGCCTTGTCGGAGGTGACGACGCTGACCTGCTCGCGTTCGGTGCCCAGTTCCTCGCAGATGACGAAGGTGCGGTGCACGCCCTCCAGCAGGAGGCCGAGTTCGGCGGGGCCGGCGCCCGGCGCGGTGAGGACGGCGACCTTGGGGTGGGCGCGGCAGACGTTCACGGCCCGGCGCAGGGTGCGCGGGTGGGCGACGACGACCTGGGCGTCGTCCCAGGGCATGCCGGCGCGGGCGAAGGCGGCGGCGACCGGGGAGACGGCGGGGACGACCTCGACCTCCAGGCCGAACTCCGGTGCGCGCAGGGTCCGTACGACGCCGAAGAAGCCGGGGTCGCCGTCGGCGAGCACGACCGCGGTGCCGCGGTGGGCGGCGATGCGGCGGGCGGCCAGGGCGAGGCTGCCGAGGCGGATGCGTTCGGCGGCGGGCGGCAGCTCGGGCAGCGCGAGGTGGTGGGCGGCGCCCGCCACGAGGGTGGCGGCGCCGAGGGCGGCCCGTGCCGCGTCGGTCAGCGGCGAGCCGTCCCAGCCGATCACCGTGACCCGGTCGGCCATCGTCGTCAGTCTCCAGGGGTTCTGCGCGGGTCTGCGGGTGGAGTGGGCCCGTAGTGGGCTCCGTGAGAGTACCTGGTGGGGTTCGGGGTCTCAGTTCCAGTCCGAGTACGAAGGGAAACCACCGGTGTCGGACGGGTGCTCGCCCGCTCCGGCGAGGTCCTCCGGCAGCAGGCTCCACACGATGACGTCCGTGCGTACGTCGGTCCAGGTACCGTCCTCGGTCCTGGTCCGCGCTATCCAGGCGTTGCGCAGGACGCCCTCGCTGATGCAGCCGATCTTCTGGGCGACCTGCTGGGCGGCGGTGTTGTCGGCGGCGGTGCGCAGTTCGAGGCGCTCGAACTTCTGGTCGTGGAACAGCCACTGGGCCATGGCGAGGGCGACTTCGGAGGCATAGCCCTCACCGCGGGCCCAGGGGGCGACGACATAGGCGATCTCGCTGGAGCGGACCCGCCAGTCGGTGTTCCTCAGGTGGACGATGCCGACGAGCCGCTGGGTGAGGAACTCGGTGACGGCGAGGACGATGCCGCGGCCCCCGGTGCGCTCCTCGGGGGCGAGCCGGGTGATCCACTCGTGGGCGTCGGCCCCGCTGTAGGGGTGGGGGACGGTGGTCCAGGCGACGACCTGCTCGTCGTTCATCATCTCGGCCAGGGCGGGCACGTCGTCCTCGTCGAGGGGACGCAGCACCAACCGCTCCGTGCTGATGGAGATGTTGGGGAAGGTGCTCGTCATGCGCCGCTCCGTAACCTTCGGAAATTCCTCGAAAGACCGTCAGGGCCGTCAGGCCTGCTGAACTGCCCAGCATGCAGCATGAAACCACTGAACCGCACAACGGGGTCCACACCCGGTGAGGGAGTGGACCCCGTGCGTGGCGGAACGCCGTGTACGTGCCGTCAGCCGCCGGTCATCGGCGGGACGGATCGGTGGTACGTGTCCCGGACGAATCTCAGAAGGACGGGATGACCGAGCCCTGGTACTTGTCCTCGATGAACTTGCTGACCTCGGGCGAGGTGAGGAGCTTCGCGAGCTTCTTCACGCGCGGGTCCTTCTCCTTGCCCTCCTTCACGGCGAGGAAGTTGCCGTAGGGGCTGTTCTTCGGGGACTCCAGGACCAGCGCCTCCTTGGCGGGCTTGATGCCGGCCGAGATGGCGTAGTTGCCGTTCACCACGGCCGCGTCGACGTCGTCCAGGGAGCGCGCGGTCTGGGCCGCCTCGACCTCCTTGAACTTGAGGTTCTTGGGGTTCTTGGCGATGTCCTGCGGGGTGGCCTCGGTGCCGGCGCCGTCCTTGAGGGTGATGAGCCCCTTGGCGGCGAGCAGCTTCAGGGCGCGGGCCTCGTTGACGGCGTCGTTCGGGACGGCGATGGTCGCACCGCTCTTGAGGGCGTCGGCCTTCTTGACCTTGTGGGAGTACAGGCCGAGCGGCTCCAGGTGCACCGTGACGACGGGCACGATGTGCGTGCCGCGCTTCTTGTTGAAGTCGTCCAGGTACGGCTGGTTCTGGAAGTAGTTGGCGTCCACCGAGCCGTCCTCGGTCGCCGTGTTCGGCGTGATGTAGTCCGTGAACTCCTTGACCTCCAGGTCGAGGCCCGCCTTCTTCGCCAGCTTGTCCTTGACGAAGTTCAGGATCTCGGCGTGCGGGGTCGGGCTGGCGGCGACGACCAGGGGGCCGCTCGTGTCGGAGGAGCCGGAGTCCTTGCCGGAGCCGCAGGCGGTCAGCCCGAGGGTGAGGGCTCCGGTGGCGAGGACGGCGGTGGTGAGCTTGGCGGTGTTACGCACGAAAAGTGCCTTTCCTTAAGGGTGGTGCGACCCCGGATGGGGCTGTCGGCGCGGAGCGCCGTCGTTGGGGGGTGGGCGAACGGGGAGTCCTGAGGTGTCTCAGGCGACCTTGCCGACGTCGGCCGCCGCGGGCTCCTTGGCCTTCAGGAGGCGGAGCCTGGGGGCGGGGCCGGACCGGCCGCCCCTGCTGTGCAGGAGGCGGGCCGCGAAGTCGCCGGCGAACTGGATGACGGAGATGACGACGGCGAGGATGCCGACGGTGATCCACATCATCTGGGTCTCGAAGCGCTGGTAGCCGTAGCGGATGGCGATGTCGCCGAGACCGCCGGCGCCGACCGTTCCGGCCATGGCCGAGTAGCCGATGAGGGCGACGATCGTGGTCGTGGCGCTGGCGATCAGGGAGGGCAGCGACTCGGGTACGAGCACCTTGCGGACGATGGTCCAGGTGTTGCCGCCCATCGACTGGACGGCCTCGACGAGCCCGCCGTCCACTTCACGGACGGCCGTCTCGACCAGGCGCGCGAAGAAGGGGATCGCGCCGATGGCGAGCGGCACGATGGCGGCCTCGCGGCCGATGGTCGTCCCGGTGATCGAGCGGGTGACACCCATCAGCGCGACCATCAGGATGATGAACGGCATGGAGCGGGCGATGTTCACGACCTGCCCGATGACCTTGTTGGCCACCACGTTCTGCAGCAGGCCGCCCCGGTCCGTGAGGACCAGGAGGATGCCGAGCGGAAGGCCGCCGGCGACGGCGATCAGCGTGGACCAGCCGACCATGTAGAGGGTGTCCCAACACGCCTGGGACAGCAGCGGCTGCATCTCCGACCAGGTCACTTGGCACCTTCCTTCACCAGCAGGTTCTCCTGGCCCTCGACGTCGATCTGCAGGCCCTGTTCACGCAGGAATCCGATCGGCACCACGTTGTCCTCGTAGCGGCCGGGCAGTTCGATGCGCATGCGGCCGATCTGGAGGCCGCCGACGGTGTCGATGGCGGCGCCGAGGATGGAGATGTCGATGTTGTAGGTGCGCGAAAGCTGGGAGATGACCGGCTGGGTGGCGGCCTCGCCGTGGAAGGTGACGTCGAGGACGGTCCGGTCGGCGCCGGTGCGCTCGCCGCTGACCGGGAACAGCGCGGCGGCCAGCTCGGAGCCGGGCGTGGCGAGGAGCTCGCTGACCGTGCCGGACTCCACGATCCGGCCCTTCTCCATGAGGGCGGCGGAGTCGCACACCGATTTCACGACGTCCATCTCGTGGGTGATGAGCAGGACGGTGAGGCCCAGTTGCCGGTTCAGGTCGCGCAGCAGCTGGAGGATGGAGCGGGTGGTCTCGGGGTCGAGGGCGCTGGTGGCCTCGTCGGAGAGCAGCACCTTGGGGTCGCCGGCGAGGGCGCGGGCGATGCCGACGCGCTGCTTCTGGCCGCCGGAGAGCTGGGCGGGATAGGCCTTGGCCTTGTCGGCGAGGCCGACCAGGTCGAGCAGTTCGAGGGCCTTGCGGGAGCGGTCCCGGCCGGTCTGGCCGAGGATCTCCAGCGGCAGCTCGACGTTGTCCTGGACGGTCCGCGAGGACAGCAGGTTGAAGTGCTGGAAGACCATGCCGATCCGGCTGCGGGCGCGGCGCAGCTCCCTGCCCGCGCGGGGGCCGCGGCCGGCCAGGGCGGTGAGGTCCTGCCCGTCGACGGTCACGGTGCCGGAGGTGGGGCGCTCCAGCAGGTTGACGCAGCGGATGAGGGAGGACTTGCCGGCGCCGGACTGGCCGATGACGCCGTAGACCTCGCCTTCGCGGACGTGGAGATCGACGCCGTCGAGGGCGGTGACCTCACGGCCGCGGGAGCGGTAGACCTTGGTCAGGCCCGAGGTGGTGATCACGTGGGTTTCCGTCACTGTCGAGTGCGCGGGCGTGGGTGTGCCCGGGCACGGGTGCATGCGGTTCCGGCATGGAAGGTGGTGCTTCGTCGCGTACGGCCTGCGGCGCACGGACGGCCACGGCTCTCGCTTCGGGGCGCGAGGCTCAGCTGATGCGGGGGCCCTCTAGAAGGCGCACATTCGGCACATCAGGCGACACATACAACGAGCACCGGGCGTCATGGTCGCCTCGGTCGCAAGGGTGCGGCAGCTCGTCGTGGTCATGCGATCAGTAAACCAGACGGACGGTCCTGACCGGACGCCGCTGTCCGCATACTGGACAGCGGCGGACAGGGGCGGACAACGGTGGCCGGGGGGTCAGTCGCGGACGGCGATCTCCACTCCCCCGTCGGTGACCAGTGCCGACAGGGCCGACAGGTCCCGCACCACCAGGTCGGCGTCCAGCTCGTGCGCGCGGTGGGTTGTGGCCAACGCCACGGTGGTCATGCCGGCCGCGCGGCCCGCCCGCAGTCCGGCGGGGGCGTCCTCGAAGACCACGCAGCGGGCGGGGTCCACGCCGAGCTGCCGGGCGGCGAGCAGGTAGGGCTCGGGGTCGGGCTTGCCGCGGGTGACGTCGTCGGCCGAGACCAGGGACTTCGGGCGGATGCCGACGGCGTCCAGGCGTGCCTCGGCCAGGCGCCGGGTGGCGGAGGTGACCACGGCCCAGCGGTCGGCCGGCAGCGAGTCCAGGAAGGCGCGGGTGCCGGGCAGCAGGCGCACCCCGCCGTTCGGGACGTCCTCCACCTCCAGCTGCTCGACCCGGGCCACCGCCTCCGGCACCATGCGGGCGGGCAGCAGGTCGGCGACGATCTCGACGGCGGTCCGCCCGTGCAGCTCGACGCGTCCGAACTCCTCGGCGGTGATCCCGTACTCCCCGGCCCAGCGGGTCCAGCAGCGCTCGACGGAGTCGAGGGAGGAGACGAGGGTGCCGTCGTTGTCGAACAGGAGGGCGTGCGCGTGGATCGTCATGGTCTAGACCCTACGGTGTACGGCGGGGGCGGCGGCGACGGCCCGTTTCGGCCGTAATAGGGTCACGGCATGCTCAATGCCCTGACGCTGGTGACCGGTGTCGCCGCGCTGCTGCTCGCCGCGTGGTGCGGCTGGGCCGCCTACCGCGACCAGCCGACGAAGGACTGGCACTTCATCGGCATGGCCGTGGTGTCGCTGCTGGCCGTGGTACAGCTGGTGATCGGGGTCGTGCAGCTGGCGCGGGGCGAGAAGCCGGAGCAGGGTACGACGATCTTCGTGGCGTATCTGCTGGGCGCGTTCGCGTGTGTGCCGGCGGCGGGTCTGATGTCGCTGGCCGAGCGGTCCCGCTGGGGCTCGGTGACGGTGGCCGCCGGCGGTGTGGTGCTGGCCGTCCTGGAAGTACGGCTCTACGACATCTGGGGAGGCTGAGGTGACGGCGGTGGAGGAGAAGCCGACCCGGCTGATCAGCGGGCCGGGCATGCTGCTCGTCTGGTTCTACGGCGTGATGGTGGTCGGCGCGGTGTCGCGTTCCGCGTACCAGATCAGCACGGAGTTCGACCGGGCGCCGCTGGCCTATGTGCTGTCGGCAGTGGCCGGTGTGGTGTACGGCTTCATCACGTACACCCTCGTCCGGGGCGGGGAGAGGGCCCGCAGGGCGGCGCTGGTGTGCTGCGCCGCCGAACTCGCGGGTGTGCTCCTCGTGGGCACCTGGACCCTGGTCGACCGCTCGGCGTTCCCGGACACCACCGTGTGGTCGTACTACGGGGCGGGCTACGTCTTCATCCCGGTGCTGCTGCCGGTCTCCGCGATGTACTGGCTGCGGAAGGCGCGGAACGCCGTCAGGCCGTAGCCGCGTACTGTCCCGTCTGCTGCCCCGCCTGCTTCTCCAGGATGATCAGCTCCACGCCGTCGGCGCCCTTGGCACGGCCCACCGTCTGGTAGCCGACGCGGCGGTACAGACGGAGGTTGCCCTCGCTGCGGTGGCCGGTGAGGAGACGGAACGTCCTGGCGCCGCGCTCCGACTCCAGGGCCGCCTCCGCCGTGCGCAGCAGCCTCGCGCCGATGCCGTGGCCCTGCAGGCGGGGGTGCACGCAGAGCTTGCCGATGGCCGCCGCGCCGTCCTCGGTGACCTTGCCGCGCACCGATCCGACCACCTCGTCGCCGAGCCGGGCGACGAAGACGCAGTCGGACGTGACCTCCTGACGGACGGAGTCCAGGGTCTGCACGAGCGGGTCGATGCGGTAGTTGCCGTACAGCGCCGCCTCGCTCTGGAAGCACAGGTACTGGAGCCGGAAGATCTGCTCCGCGTCCTGTTCGGTCGCCACCGAGATGGTCACGCTCATGCCCATGTGCGCATGCCTCCCGCTCACCTGATCACCTGTCGTCCCCCACTCCTATCCCCGCGCTTCGCACGCCGCAACCTCCGGTGTGAGCAATCGGCGCAGACATCCGAGACATCTGGAGCGTTCCGGTCCAAGACTGCCCTGTGAGATACCCAACTCCCCCGCGATCTCCCGGTATGTCGGGTCGTTCGGTGAGAGCAGCGCCTCGATGAGGCGGGGGCAGCGGCCGGGCAGCCGGCGCACCGCGTCGCGCAGGGCGCGGTACCGGGCGGCGGTGAGGACGTACTGTTCGGGGCCGGGGCGGAGGTCGTCGGCCGGTTCGGCGCCGTAGGGGCGTTCCAGGCGGGTGGTGCGGCGGCTGCGGCGGGCCTCGGCCCGCACGGCCCTGCGCAGCCAGCCCTGCGGGTCATGCGGTGGCCCGTCGCTCTCCAGCCGTTCCAGGAGCCGGAGCCAGACGGCCTGCTCCAGGTCGCCGGGTTCGCCCCCGGTGGCATATGCCTCGGCTGAGGCCTCGGCGGTGAGCAGCGGGCGCAGGGCGGCAACCAGGTCGTGCGTCATATGCGGAACGACGAGCCGCCCCGGCGGGGGGTTGCCGGGGCGGCGCACAGTCACTCCGAACGAGTGCGGACCGACAGCCTCGGTTGACGCGGCCGACGCTTCCGGAAAGGCCGTCGGCCCCGCCGGGCGAGAGGCCGTCAGCCCTGCGCGAGGACCGTCGGTCCCGCCGGGCGGGCGGCCGTCAGCCCTTCAGGAAGTCGGCGCGGGCGAGCACTCCGGTGTCGGCGTTGTCGGTGAAGACGCCGTCGATGCCGGTCGCGAAATACGCCTTGTAGGCGCCGAAGACATCTCCGTAGGCGTCGGCCGCGCCGCCCTTGCGGTACTCGGCCGGCAGGAAGGGGTTCTCGTTCCGCATGGTGTAGGGGTGCAGGACCAGGCCGACCCGGTGGGCGTCGGAGACCAGCGTGGTCGGCTCGCCCAGGGTGCCGTCCGCCTTCTTCGGGATGACCAGGTCCAGGGTCGGGCCGATGCCCTGGGCGTAGCCGGCGATCTCCCGCAGGCCCTTGGGGGTGACGAGGTCGGCGACCGTGCGCGGGTCGTTCGCCTCGACGAAGTCGTACGGGCGGCTGTCCGCCGAGGAGAGCAGGACGACGAGCGGGTTGTCGACCAGCCGGTTCAGCCGCTGGATGCTGGTGGGCTCGAAGGACTGCAGGATGACCGGCGCGTCGCGGCCGTCCTTGCCGTGCTTGCGCAGCAGCTTCGCCACCCGTTCCTCCAGGCCGAGGCCGAGTTCGCGGAAGTAGGTGGGGTGCTTGGTCTCCGGGTAGATCCAGACCTGCCTGCCGCGCCTGCGGGTCTGCTCGTCCTGCCACTTCAGGACCTCTTCGAAGGTGGGGATCTCCCAGCGGCCGTTGTAGAGGGTGTTGTGCGGCCGGTTGGCCGGGATGCGCTCCACGGCGCGCAGCGTCTTCAGCTCGGCGAGCGTGAAGTCCTCGGTGAACCATCCGGTGGTGGGGACCCCGTCGAGCACCTTGGTGGTCCTGCGGTCGGCGAACTCCGCACGGGAGGCGACGTCCGTCGTGCCGCCGATCTCCGGCTCGTGCCGGCAGACCAGGTGGCCGTCCTTGGTGGGTACGAGGTCGCCCGCCTCGACCACGTCGGCACCCAGGTCCAGGGCCAGGTCGTACGAGCCGAAGGTGTGTTCCGGGCGGTAGCCGCTGGCACCGCGGTGGCCGATGATCGTCGGCACCGGCAGGCTCTTCAGGCCGCGTCCGCCGTGCCCGGCCGTGCGGCTCCCGGCGGCCCGTGCGGTGCCGGACAGCCCGAGGGCCGCCCCGCCCGCGCCGAGCACCGCGGCGCCGAGGAGCGCCCGCCGTCCCGTTGCCTGTGTCTGCCCGTTCGCCTGGTCGCCGTCCATGAGGGCCCTCCTGCCGCGTTCGTTCGTTGGTGCGGGCCGATCGTAGGGTCGTACGCATGACCAGGGGGAGGCCCCGGTTCGAACACCCGGGTGATGCCGGGTGTCCTGTGAACGGCGGAGGGTGACGGTCCGTCGGACCCGGGGCCCCGGTCCGGCGCGATGTCCGTCACATCGCCGCAAGGCTGTTACGGGCCGTCCTCCGGGTGCCACCGCAGGTAAACCCGCGTCAACACTTCGTAAGGCCTCGGTGAACCCGGCGTCCCCGATGTGCGCACGGCCCGGCGCCGCGAGTAATGTCCTCACCTGCACAGACTCATATGGCCCCCCTTGACATCGGAGGAAGCGTTGTCCCGCTTCGCGCTCATCAAGGCAGTGCTCGGACCGATCATGCGCCTGATGTTCCGCCCCCAGGTGGAGGGCGCGGAGCACATCCCGGGGGACGGCCCGGTGATTCTGGCCGGTAATCACCTCACGTTCATCGACTCCATCGTGCTGCCGGTCGTCACCAAGCGGCAGGTGGTCTTCATCGGCAAGGACGAGTACGTCACCGGCAAGGGGTTCAAGGGCCGGCTGATGGCGTGGTTCTTCACCGGCGTCGGCATGGTCCCGGTGGACCGTGACGGGGCGAGCGGCGGTGTGGCCGCGCTGATGACGGGCCGGCGGATCCTGGAGGAGGGCAGGATCTTCGGGATCTATCCGGAGGGCACCCGGTCGCCCGACGGGCGCCTGTACCGGGGCCGCACCGGTATCGCCCGCCTGACCCTGATGACCGGAGCGCCCGTGGTGCCGTTCGCCATGATCGGCACGGACAAGCTGCAGCCGGGCGGCCGGGGCATCCCGCGGCCGGGCCGGGTCACCGTCCGCTTCGGCGAGGCGATGGAGTTCTCGCGCTACGAGGGCATGGACCGCGACCGCTATGTGCTGCGGGCGGTGACGGACTCCGTCATGGCCGAGGTGATGCGGCTCTCGGGCCAGGAGTACGTCGACATGTACGCCACCAAGGCCAAGGCCGCCTGAGCAGGTTGGATCCGCCTGCCGGTGGAATCTGCCGCCGACACATCGGGCATTCGGCCGTATGAAAGCGGCTGTATCACCACACAACATGTCTGATTCAGGACATGTACAAACCTTCTCGGCGTACTCTGCTCCGTACCCCGATCGCCGCCGCCGGCGCGGGTTTCCTGGCGTCCTGCACCGACTCCGGCTCCGCGCCCCGGTCCGGCCCCGAACACGCGCACGACGGGGAGAAGTTCGTCCCGCCCGGGCCGCGGGGGTACGTCAACCCGTCGGACCCGGAGGTCCTGGCAACCGAGCGGAAACGGGGGGCGGGCCGCGTACGCACCTTCCGGTTCACCGCCGCCGAAGCCCACCTGGACCTGGGCGGGCGGGCGGTGCACACCTGGGCGTACAACGAGGAGGTGCCGGGCCCGCTGGTGCGGATCACGGCTGGTGACGTACTCGACCTCACCCTGGCCAACCGGCTGCCCGCCACGACCACCCTGCACTCCCACGGCGTGCGGCTGCGCTGCGACATGGACGGCGTGCCGGACCTGACGCAGCGGGCCATCCACTCCGGCTCGGACTTCCGCTACCACTTCGCGGTCGACCATCCGGGCACCTACCTCCTCCACTCGCACGTGGGGATGCAGCCGGACCGGGCGCTGTACGCGCCGCTCATCGTGGACGACCCCAAGGAGCCCCTCTCCTACGACAAGGAGTGGGTCGTGGTCCTGGACGACTGGCTCGACGGCGTGCAGGGGTCCACCCCCGACGGGGTGCTGAGCCAGCTCAAGCCGGGCGGGGCCATGGAGATGGGCCCGATGGCCATGGGTCCCGGCCACGACAGCCCGGGGCACGACCGGAAGGCGAGCGGCCACCCGTCGCCCTCGCGGAAGTCCTCGGGCCCCGACCGGGTGCTGCACAACTCCTACAGCCGCATGCTGCACGGGGAGGGCGGCAGCGTCGACTACCCGCACTACCTGGTCAACGGGCGCCTGCCCCACAACCCGTCGGTGTTCCGCTGCCGTCCCGGCGACCGG
This sequence comes from Streptomyces sp. NPDC107654, assembly GCF_055639035.1. Lineage (NCBI taxonomy): Bacteria > Bacillati > Actinomycetota > Actinomycetes > Kitasatosporales > Streptomycetaceae > Streptomyces > Streptomyces sp. NPDC107654. The sequence continues at coordinate 138,698 of NZ_JBVKBI010000012.1, read as the reverse complement.
GTGCGGCTGCGCATCATCAACGCCGGGTCGGAAACCGCCTTCCGGGTCGCGCTCGGCGGACACGCGATGACCGTCACCCACACCGACGGCTATCCCGTGAAGCACAAGAGGACCGACGCCCTGCTGATCGGCATGGCGGAACGGTACGACGTGCTGATCACCGCCAAGGACGGGGTCTTCCCGCTGGTCGCCGTGGCCGAGGGCAAGAAGGGCAGGGCCCTCGCCGTGCTGCGCACCGCCAAGGGGAGCGGGAAGCTCCCCCCGGCCGACGTCCGCCTGGACGAACTCGACGGCAACACCGTGCCCGCGCGCCGTCTCCTCCCCGACGACTCCGTGGCCCTGGGCGACCGGCACCCCGACCGCGAGGTGCGCATCAGGATCACCGGCTCCATGGCGAAGTTCGACTGGGGGTTCGACCACAAGCCGTACTCCCCGCAGCAGCGTCACCCGGTCCGCGCGGGCGAGCGGGTGCGGCTGACGCTCATCAACGCCACGAACATGTGGCATCCGATGCATCTGCACGGGCACACCTTCGCGGTGGTGGGTCTGGACTCGGTGGGGGCCCGCAAGGACACCGCGATGGTGCTGCCGCACCGGAAACTGGTGATCGACTTCGATGCCGACAATCCGGGGTTGTGGATGCTGCACTGCCACAACCAGTACCACTCGGAGAGCGGGATGATGACGGTGCTGGGCTACAAGAAGTGATCCCGGGGCGGTCCGCTCAGCCGCCGCCTTCCAGTTCCTGGTTCTTCAGCAGGAACCACGCCAGCGCCGACGCCGCCAGGAGGACCGCCGCTCCGGCCCCGGAGGCCAGGCGGAGGCCGTGGACGAAGGCCTCGCGGGCCGCGGTGAGCAGGGCGTCCGCCTGGTGCGGGGGCAGGTGCGCCGCCGCCTCCGCAGCCGCGCCCAGGGACTCGTGGGCCCCGGCGGGGGTGCCGGCCGGGCCCGGGAAGCCGCGGTAGACGCCCGTCACGATCGAGCCCAGCAGGGCGATGCCCAGGGCCGCGCCCAGCTCGTACGCCGTCTCGGAGACCGCCGAGGCGGCGCCCGCCTGGTCCTTCGGAACGCTGGAGAGGATGACGTCCGCGGTCACCGTGAAGGAGAAGCCCGCGCCGACACCCACCACCAGCAGGGCGGCGCCGAGGATCGGGTAGCCGGTGGACCGGCCGAGCGTGGTCAGGACGGCCAGGGCGACGCCGACCGCGGCCAGACCGCCGGAGACGACGGTGCGGACGGAGAAGCGCCGGGCGGCCCGGCCCGCGACCAGGCCGGCCGCCACCGCGCCGACGGCGGCGGGCAGTTCGGCCAGGCCCGCCTCGAAGGGGCGTCGGCCCTGGACGAGTTGCAGGTACTGGGAGAGGAAGAACACCAGGCCGGACATGCCGAGGACGGTCAGCAGGTCGGCGAGGACCGCTCCGCTGAAGCCGCGGCGGCGGAACAGGCGCATGTCCAGCAGCGGGACCGGCATGGTCAGCTGGCGGTGGACGAAGCCGTACAGCGCCGCCGCGCCCAGCAGGCCGGTGCCCAGGGTCGTCCCGGTGAGGCCGTGGGTGGCGGCCTCCTTGACGGCGTAGACCAGGGCGATCATGCCGACCAGCGACAGCAGGACGCTGCCGAGGTCCCACGGGCCCGGGTGCGGGTTGCGGGACTCGGGCAGGGTGCGGATGCCGACCAGGACCAGGACGGCCATCACCGGCAGGTTGATCAGGAAGACCGAGCCCCACCAGAAGTGTTCGAGGAGGAAACCGCCGGCGATCGGGCCGACGGCCGTGCCGGCGGAGGCGGTGGCGCCCCAGACACCGACGGCGAGGCTGCGCTCGCGCGGGTCGTGGAAGATGTTCCGGATCAGGGCCAGGGTGGCGGGCATCAGGGTCGCGCCGGCGACGCCGAGCAGCGCCCTGGCCAGGATCAGCAGTTCCGGTGTCGTCGCGTAGGCGCCCAGCACGGACAGCGCGCCGAACGCCGTGGCGCCGCCCAGCAGGATGCGCTTGCGGCCGATGCGGTCGCCGAGGCTGCCCATGGAGACGAGCAGGCCGGCGATGACGAAGGAGTAGACGTCGCCGATCCACAGCAGCTGGGTGCCGGAGGGGTGGAGGTCCTCGCTGATGTAGGGGGTCGCCAGGCCGAGGACGGTGGCGTCGACGGCCACCAGCAGCACGGCCAGGACCAGGACGGAGAGCGCGAGCCAGCGGCCCGGGCGCTTCACCGCCTCGGTCGCCTGTGCCGGCTGCAGGGTGCTGGTCATGGTTCCTCTCTTCGCAGAGCGCCGCCGAGCAACAGCTCGGCGATCATGGTGGGGAAGTCCCGGGAGGCCACGCGGCCGTCCAGGGTGGCCCAGGCGCACGAGGCGATCAGGCCGTAGAGGGCCTCGGTGAGCCAGACCGGGCTGAGGTCGATGCGGAACTCGCCGCCGCGCTGTCCCCGCTGGAACAGGGCGCCGATCCGGGCGTCCAGGCGCTGCCAGCCCTCGTTCTGCCGGTCGCCCTCCCACAGCTGGTTCTCGCCGTAGAGGAACGCGAGGAGTCCGGCGGCCGGCTGGATCTCGCGGACCAGCCGGCGTACGGCCTCGGCGGCGGAGCCCTCCTCCGGCCGGGCCCGGTCCAGTGCGCCCTCGCACTCCGCGATGCCGAGCTGTTCCAGCGCGCGGACGAGCGCGTCCCGGCCGGCGAAGTGCCGGTGCAGCGTGGCCCGGCTGATCCCGGCGGCCTTGGCGACCTCGTCCATGGTCGCGGTGGATCTACGGGTCAGCAGGGCAGCTGCGCTGCGCAGCACGTGGTCACGGTCGAGGGCCATGAGACAACAATAGCCCAGATGAGACATTGTTGTCTCATTGAAGGCGTACGTGACTCATTGCCGCTGGTCGTACGGGGTGTCCGCCGCCGCCGGCGCGCCTGTCCCGGGTCAGTGCCAGGGCAGCTGTCCGCGCCGCTCCCAGTAGGCGCGCGGGTCCTCGGTCAGCGTGGCCAGGCGGGTCAGCCGGTCCGGGTCGAGGTCGACGGCGGGGGCGTGGAGGTTGGAGGCGAGCTGGGCGAGGGTCGCGGCGCCGGAGAGGACGACGCCGGCCCAGGGCTGCCGCAGGATCCAGGCGAGGGCGACCGCGTCACAGCCGAGTCCCGTCGCGGCGGCCACCGTCCGCAGCGCCTCCGGGGCGTGCGGTCCGGCCAGCCGGCCGTTGGCCATGCCCTCCTTGACGATCACGGTGAGCCCGGCGTCGTGCGCCTCGGCGAGGGCGGGGCCGGCCGAGTGCTCCAGGATGTTGTACGTCGACTGGACGGTACGGAAGAGGGGCTCGCCGTCGACCGTGACGGCGAGGGCGGCGCGGATCGCGTCGGCCTGCGCGGGGCCGCTCGTGGAGAAGCCGACGGTGAGGCCCTGGGCGGCGGCTTCCGCGAGCCTCGCGTGGAGGTCCTTGTCGGTGAGGGCCGGGCTGTCCGGGGTCACCGAGTGGATCTGGTAGAGGTCGAGCCGGTCCCCGAGCAGGGCGTCGGTCTCGGCGCGCTGCCGTTCGTAGGCGGCGAGACTGTGGTCCTTGACCTCGTGCGTCTCCGCGTCCGCCGACCAGCCGGCGGTGTAGGTGTAGCCCCATTTGCTGCCGATCACCACGTCGTCGATGTCGGGGTGGGCGTTCAGCCAGCCGGCGAGGAACTCCTCGGAGCGGCCGTAGGAGCGGGCGGCGTCGAAGTAGCGGACGCCCTGGGCGTAGGCGGCGTCGAGGAGTTCGTGGGTACGGGTGCGCAGCGCGTCCGCGCCGCGGTCCTCGCCGAGGTCTTCGTCGCGGCCGAGGTTGATGTAGCCGGGGCGGCCCACCGCGGCCAGACCCAGGCCGACGTGGCAGGTGGGGGTGGTCGCTGTGGCCAGTCGCGCGAAGGGCATCGCGGGCTCCGTTCGGTCGGCTCCTACGGCTCATGACCAACGTAACCCGCGATGCCCTGGTGATCGCGGTACGGCCCGGGGCTCGCGGTGAGTCCGGCGGGCGCGGGTGCCGTGCGGCTGCTCGCGCCCGCGCGGCCGATCCGCCCGTCGCGTACGGCCCCGCGCCCGCGGGGGGGGGTCGCCGCCCTACTGCTTCTTCTTGGCCGTCGCCCACTGGTGCTGGGCCGCCATGTCCGCCTTCACCTCGGCCAGCTGGACCGCGACCGCGCTCGGGGCCGTGCCGCCCCGGCCGTCGCGGGAGGCGAGGGCGCCGGGGACGTTGAGGACCGTACGGACCTCCGGGGTGAGGTGGGCGGAGATCTTCGCGAACTGTTCGTCCGTGAGGTCGTCCAGCTCCTTGCCCTCGGCCTCGGCGGCCTTGACGCACTCCCCCGCCACCTCGTGCGCCACGCGGAACGGCACGCCCCGCTTGACCAGCCACTCGGCGATGTCGGTGGCGAGCGAGAACCCGGCCGGGGCCAGCTCCTCCATGCGCTCGCGGTGGACCGTGAGGGTGGCGATCATGCCGGTGAAGGCGGGGAGCAGGACCTCCAGCTGGTCACAGGAGTCGAAGACCGGCTCCTTGTCCTCCTGGAGGTCGCGGTTGTAGGCGAGGGGCAGCGCCTTGAGGGTGGCCAGGAGTCCGGTCAGGTTGCCGATCAGGCGGCCGCTCTTGCCCCGGGCCAGCTCGGCGATGTCCGGGTTCTTCTTCTGCGGCATGATCGAGGAACCGGTGGAGAAGGCGTCGTGCAGGGTGACGAAGGAGAACTCCTTCGTGTTCCAGATGATGATCTCCTCGGCGATCCGGGAGAGGTTCACGCCGATCATCGCGGTGATGAAGGCGAACTCGGCGACGAAGTCCCGGGAGGCCGTGCCGTCGATGGAGTTGCCGGCGCTGCCGTGTTCAAACCCGAGGTCCTCGGCCACCGCCTCCGGGTCCAGGCCCAGGGAGGAGCCCGCGAGGGCGCCGGAGCCGTAGGGGGAGACCGCCGTACGGTCGTCCCACTGGCGCAGGCGCTCCGCGTCCCGGGACAGGGACTGGACGTGCGCCAGGACGTGGTGGGCGAAGAGCACCGGCTGGGCGTGCTGGAGGTGGGTGCGGCCGGGCATCGCCACGTCCGGGTGGGCCTCGGCCAGGCCGATCAGGGCGTCCTGGAGGTCGGCGATCAGTCCCCCGATGATCCGGGCGTGGTCGCGCAGGTACATCCGGAAGAGGGTGGCGACCTGGTCGTTGCGGGACCGGCCGGCGCGGAGCTTGCCGCCGAGGTCGGGGCCGAGCCGCTCCAGCAGGCCGCGCTCCAGGGCGGTGTGCACGTCCTCGTCGGCGATCGTGCCCGTGAAGGTGCCGGCGGCGACGTCGGCTTCGAGCCGGTCGAGCCCGGCGATCATGCGCTGCAGCTCGTCCTCGGTGAGCAGCCCCGCCTTGTGCAGCACGCGCGCGTGGGCACGCGAGCCGGCGATGTCGTAGGGGGCGAGCCGCCAGTCGAAGTGGACGGACGCGGACAGCTTCGCCAGGGCCTCGGCCGGACCGTCGGCGAAACGGCCGCCCCAGAGCCGTACGTCACCGGTGTTGCTGCTCACTTGCGTGCTCCTCGAAGCTGTCGATTACAGGCTCTGGTACAGGCGCTGATGCGCCACCGCCTCCCCACCCTTCCAGGCGGGGAGGCGGCTGTCAGGCTGATGCGCGTGAGGGGGACCCTGCCGGGTTACGCGAGGTCCCGCTTGGCGGCGATCTTCGACGACAGGCTGTAGATGTCGATGAAACCCTTGGCCGCCGACTGGTCGAAGGTGTCGCCGGTGTCGTAGGTGGCGAGGTTGAAGTCGTACAGCGACTCCTGCGAGCGCCGGCCGGTGACGACGGCACGGCCGCCGTGCAGGGTCATCCGGACGTCGCCGGACACGTGCTGGTTGGCCTCGGAGATGAAGCCGTCCAGGGCGCGCTTGAGCGGGGAGAACCACTGGCCGTCGTAGACCAGCTCGCCCCAGCGCTGCTCGACCTGCCGCTTGTAGCGGGCGAGTTCACGCTCGACGGTGACGTTCTCCAGCTCCTGGTGGGCGGTGATCAGGGCGATCGCGCCGGGGGCCTCGTAGACCTCGCGGGACTTGATGCCGACCAGGCGGTCCTCGACCATGTCGATCCGGCCGATGCCCTGGGCGCCGGCGCGCTCGTTGAGCTGCTGGATGGCCTGCAGGACGGTGACGGGCTTGCCGTCGACGGCGACCGGGACGCCCTCCTTGAAGGTGATGACCACCTCGTCGGCCTCGCGCGGGAGGGCCGGGTTGGAGGTGTACTCGTAGATGTCCTCGATCGGGGCGTTCCAGATGTCCTCCAGGAAGCCCGTCTCGACGGCGCGCCCGAAGACGTTCTGGTCGATGGAGTAGGGGGACTTCTTGGTGGTGGCGATCGGGAGCTGCTTCTCCTCGCAGAAGGCGATCGCCTTGTCCCGGGTCATCGCGTAGTCGCGGACCGGGGCGATGCACTTCAGGTCGGGGGCGAGGGCGACGATGCCGGCCTCGAAGCGGACCTGGTCGTTGCCCTTGCCGGTGCAGCCGTGGGCGACCGTCGTGGCGCCGTGCTTCTTGGCGGCGGCGACGAGGTGCTTGACGATCGTCGGCCGAGAGAGGGCGGAGACCAGGGGGTAGCGGTCCATGTAGAGGGCGTTGGCCTTGATCGCCGGGAGGCAGTACTCGTCGGCGAACTCGTCCTTGGCGTCCGCGACCTCGGCCTCGACGGCGCCGCACGCGAGGGCGCGCTTGCGGATGACGTCCAGGTCCTCGCCGCCCTGGCCGACGTCGACCGCAACGGCGATGACCTCGGCGCCCGTCTCCTCGGCGATCCAGCCGATGGCGACGGAGGTGTCCAGACCGCCTGAGTAGGCGAGTACGACGCGCTCGGTCACGGGTTTCTCCTCACAGTGCATTCGCTGACATGCATGAGTATGCAGAACTCTGCATGATTCGTCAATCTCCCCTGCGGGTGAACGTCCGCAACCGCTTTCCCGTACTCCTCGCCGGACGCAGGCGCCGCGTTCGTCCGACGACGACACCCCCGATCCGAGTGAGGCATTCGCATGTCCAGGGCTCTTCCGAAGTACAACCAGCGCCGCGTGGCGGTCATCGGCGGCGCCGCCGCCGTGGTGCTGTCCGGCGCGGTGATCGCCGGCTCCGCCCTCGCCGGCACCCCGGCCGAGGGCGACGCCGCGACCGGCGCCCGCACCCTGGCCGCCACCGGCACGATCACCTGTCCGGACGTCGCCTCACGGCTGCCCGCCGTCCCCGCCTCCGCCAAGGCCGAGGTCGACCGCAACCTCGCCCTCCTCCAGACCCAGATCCAGGAAGCCGGCAAGCGGCTCAAGGACACGGTCGGCCAGGGCGGCCCGAACTTCGTGAACAACGCGATCCTCGGCCCCCTCAAGGACAAGCGGGCCTCGACCATCGACCGCATCGCCCTCTCCATCGGCCGCACGTCGGCCAAGCCGACGGGCCTCGACTCGCTGGCCGCCTGCACGCTCACCAAGTGAGCCGCGGCCGGTGAGGTGACGGGCGGCGCGGCCGCCGGGTCCGGTGTGAGCCGGACCCGGCCGACACCGGACCCGGCAATTACTTAGACAAGCGAAGCAGTTGCGCCGATAATCGCTGGACATGGGAAAGACCTACGACCGCATAGACGGCAGGCTGCGCACGTTCATCGAGGAACAGCCCCTCTTCTTCACCGCGACCGCTCCGCTCTCGGGCGACGGCACGGTCAACCTCTCCCCCAAGGGCCTGCGGGGCTCGTTCGCCGTACTGGACGAACTCACCGTGGCGTACCTGGACTTCGCCGGGTCCAACGCCGAGACCATCGCCCACCTGAGGGAGAACGGCCGGATCACGCTGATGTGGTGCGCCTTCCAGGGCCCGCCGTCCATCGTGCGCGTCCACGGCCGGGGGGAGCCGGTCTTCCGCGACGACCCGCGCTTCCCGGAACTGCTCACCCGCTTCCCGGACATCGACACGAGCCGGCACGGACTGCGCGCGGTCATCCTCGTCCACGCCGAGCTGGTCCGGGACACCTGCGGGTACGCCATCCCCTACATGGCGTACGAGACGGACCGCGATCTGCACGCCAGGCGCTTCGCCCGCGAGGACGACGCCTCGCTGGACGCGTACTTCACCAGGAAGGAGCACATCGCGACCAGCCTGGACGGACTGCCCGGGCTGCCGTTGCCGCTGCCGCCCTCTACCGTCTGAGCCATGCGCCCCGCTGTGGTCCTCGCCCTCGTCTCCGCCTGCTCCCTCGCCCTGCTCGGTGCCGCACCCGGCGCCGGCCCGGAGCCGCTGCCCGCGAGCCTGGCGGACACGGGCGGCGGCGACCAGCTGATCGTCGCCCAGGCTCCGGACACCGAGGCGACGACGGGCACGGTCAGCTGGTGGGACCGGCGGGACGGGGAGTGGGTGCGGGCCGGGTCCGCGCCGGCCCGGTTCGGGGCAGGCGGGCTGGTGGACGGCGACACCCGCGTGCAGGGCACGAACACGACCCCGACCGGCCTGTACGACCTGCCCTTCGGCTTCGGGATCGAACCGGCGCCGGCCGGCACGTCGGTCGAGTACCGGGCCGTCAAGGACAGTTCCTGGTGGTGCCAGGACAACGACTCCCGCTCGTACAACCGCTGGACCGACCCCCTGCCCGCCGACTGCCGCGCCGCCGAGTCCGAGCACCTCGCGGACTTCCAGGGGCAGTACGCGTACGCCCTGGTCATCGGCTTCAACTACGACCGGCCCGTGCGGGGACGCGGTGCCGGGATCTTCCTCCACGTCAACGGGAAGGCGGCGACGGCCGGTTGCGTGTCCGTGCCGGAGGACGACATGCGCCGGATCCTCGCCTGGGCGCGCCCGTCCCGGAAGCCGCACATCGCCATCGGCACGGAACGCGGGGCGACGGCGGTCAGCCGCTACTGACGGGGCCCGTCAGGGCGCCAGGGGCAGGATCACCGTGAAGGTCGCGGTGCCCGGTCGGCTCTCCAGTTCCCCGCTCCCTCAGGAGATCAACGGCTACGCCCTGCCCCCGCCGCGGCGGGAGGCGCTTGCGGCGCAGAGCGCGCGAATCGACTCCGTCTCCGGGGCGGCGTGCACCGGTGACGGGTACCGGCGGTCGCTCCGGTCCGCGCTGGACTCGGCCGGCCTCTGAACACTCGGCGCACCCGGCGCGTATCTGTGGGCCAAGGGTCAAGTCCCCACGGAGGAACCGTGACCACCACGCTCGCAGGCGGACGCGCCGCCCGCCGACAGACGATGCGCCGCATCCGTCCGCGCCGCTCCCCGGCCGTCCCGCTGCTGCTCGCCGTCTGGGCGGGCGCGGCGGCCGTGCTGTGGCTCTGGTGGCAGAACACGCCCTCCATCGCCGACGACACCGGCCGGATCCTGGGCGCGGGCCGGATCACCGGCCTGCTCGCCGGCTATCTGATGGCGCTGGTCGTGCTCCAGATGGCGCGCGTGCCGGCACTGGAGCGGCGGGTCGGCTCCGACCGGGTGGCCCGCTGGCACGCGATGAGCGGCCGGTACACCCTCTGCCTGGTCCTCGCGCACGTCTTCCTCACCATGTGGGGCTACGCGCGCCAGGCCGGCAGGTCGCTCGGCGACATCGTCCAGCAGACCGTCGACTCCGTCGGCCAGCTCCCGGACATGGGCAAGGCGGCGCTCGGCACGGGCCTGTTCGTGGTCATCGGGCTGACGTCGGTCGGCCCGGTCCGCCGCCGGCTGCCGTACGACGCCTGGTACCACGTCCACCTGCTGACGTACGCGGCGGTGTTCCTGACGTTCTGGCACCAGATCACCGCCGGCAACGACTTCGCGGTGGAGCCCACCGCCCAGACCTTCTGGTACGGCCTGTACGGCGCCGTCACCGCCCTGGTGGTCTGGTACCGGATCCTCACCCCGATCCGGCTGAACCTGCGGCACCGCATGTACGTGGAGGCGGTGATCGAGGAGGCGCCGGGCATCGTGTCGGTGCTGATCGGCGGGCGGCGGCTGCACCGGATGGGCGCGGAGGCGGGACAGTTCCTCCGCTGGCGGTTCCTCGCCCCGGGGATGCGGTTCAGCTCGCACCCGTACTCCCTGTCGGCGGCCCCGCGCCCCGGCATGCTGCGGATCACCGTGAAGGCGATCGGCGACCACAGCGCCCGGCTGCGCGAACTGGCGCCCGGGACCAAGGTGTGGGCGGAGGGGCCGTACGGCGCGCTCACCGCGCAGCGGCGCAGCCGGGGCAAGGTGCTGCTGGTCGCGGGCGGGGTGGGGATCACGCCGATGCGGGCGCTGTTCGAGACGCTGCCCGGGGGCGCCGGGGACATCACCCTCCTCTACCGGGCCAACACCACCCAGGACCTGGCGCTGTGGGACGAGCTGGCGGCGATCGCCGAGGAGCGGGGTGCCCGGCTGATGTACGCGGTGAACAGCCCGGAGGGCGAGCGTCCGGACATCTCGGCGGAGAACCTCCGGGCGAAGATCCCGGACGTCGAGACGCACGACGTCTTCATGTGCGGGCCGCCCGGGTTCGCCCAGTCGGTGTTCGAGGCACTGCGGGAGGCGGGGGTGCCCGCCCGCCGTATCCACTACGAGTCGTTCGAGATGTGAGCGGGAGCTGCGAAGCGATGAGGAAGAGCCACCCCGTGCGGCGGGTCGTGCTGGCCACCGCCGCGACCGTGTCCGGTGTCGTGCTGCTGCTGTCGCTGAAGCCGGCGTCGGATCCGGCGGCCGTGTCGGCGGCGGGCGCGGCCCCGCAGCAGACGGCGGCCGGGCAGGAGGCGCAGCAGGGCGGCGCCGCCGGAGCCGGCGCCGGCACGGTGACCGGGGACGCGGCGCGGACGCAGTACGGGGCCGTGCAGGTCCGGCTGACCGTCAGCGGCGGGAAGATCACCGGGGCGGAGGCGGTGCAGGCGCCCAAGGGCGGCCTCAGCGACCAGAAGACGCAGCTCGCCGTCCCGAAGCTCAACCAGGAGGCCGTGGCCGCGGGGACCGCGGACATCGACGCCGTCTCCGGGGCGACGTACACGAGCGAGGGCTACAAGAAGTCGCTGCAGTCGGCGCTGGACAAGATGAGGACCTCCGCGCCCCCGGCCTCGTCGTCCGGCTCCTCGTCCTCCGGGTCCTCCTCGTCCGGCTCCTCGTCCTCCGGGTCCTCCTCGTCCGGCTCCTCGTCCTCCGGCTCGGTGCAGGCGCGTACCGTCACCGGGAAGACCGTGCGGACCCAGTACGGGCCGGTCCAGGTGCGGATCACGGTCAACGGCGGGAAGATCACCAAGGCCGAGGCGGTGCAGGCGCCCAAGGGCGGCCTCAGCGACCGGAAGACGCAGCTCGCCGTCCCGAAGCTCAACCAGGAGGCCGTGGCCGCGGGGACCGCGGACATCGACGCCGTCTCCGGCGCCACCTACACCAGCACCGGCTACCGGCAGTCCCTCCAGTCCGCCCTGGACCAGGCCGGTGGCTGACACGGTGGCCGAGCCGGTGGAGACTCCCGCCGCGGTGCGTCACGCGGAGGAGGTCATGGGGACGGTCTTCTCCTTCGACGTCCGCGGCGGGGATGCGGCCGCGGTCCGGGCCGCGCTCGCCGAGGCGGTCGCCGGGCTGCACCGGGCGGACGCCCTGTTCAGCACCTACCGTGACGACAGCGAGGTGTCCCGGCTGGCCCGCGGCGAGCTGGACCTCCCGGCGTGCGCCGCCGAGGTCGCCGAGGTGCTGGAGCTGGCGGCCGAGGCGGAGCGGGTCAGCGAGGGCTGGTTCAGCACCCGGTACCAGGGCTCGCTGGACCCCACCGGCATCGTCAAGGGCTGGGCGGCCGAGCGGGCGGCGCGGGTGCCGGCGGCGGTGCCCGGGGTGCGCGGGGTGAGCGTGAACGGGGGCGGTGACGTACAGCTGCTCGGCGCGCCGGAGCCGCGGCGGCCCTGGCGGGTGGGGGTGACCGATCCGCTCCGGCCCGGCGGACTCGCGGCGGTGATCTCGGGCGCCGGCACACGGGAGTTGGCGGTGGCGACGTCCGGTACGGCCGAGCGGGGCGCGCACATCGTGGACCCGCGGACCGGTCGGCCTGCGGTGACGGACCTGGTGTCCGTGACGGTGGTGGGGCCGCGTCTGACGTTCGTCGACTGCTGGGCCACGGCCGCGTTCGCGATGGGCTCGCGGGAGGGACTGGCGTGGCTGGAGTCCCTGCCGGACGTCGAGGCCCTGCTGATCACCGCGGGTGACGAGGTGCGGTGCACCGGGGGGCTGGCGGCACGGCTGGGGTGAGCGCTTCCGGCCGAACGATCGCGGTCGTCGCGGTCGAACGGTCACGGTCGTCACGGTCACGGTCGTCACCGTCGAACGGTCACGGTCGTCGCGGTCGGAAGATCGTGGTCGAAAGATTCCGTCCGGAACTTTTTCCCGGGAACGCCATCCGCCGTCCGGCTTGGGACGTATCCCATGTGAGGCAAGTTCCAGGAGGACACGACATGGCCATCTTCAGCAGCCTGATGCCCGCCAAGCACGGGGGCCGTGACAACGACACGTCGAGGCACGACAGCTCCGGGCACGGGCGCCGTCACGGCCACGGCGACGACCACGGCGGCCACGGTCACGACAACGACCACGGCGGCCGTCACGACCACGGCAAGTACTGACCGACCACGACACGTACGAAACGCGTACGAGGCGAGCGGACCGGAGGCGGAGGACCCGGTCCGCTTCGCCGCGGAACGCAACGAGGAACGCATGTCATGGCGCGTCTCCTGCGGCGTCTGCTCCCCCGTCGCACGCGTCCGCTCCCCGCGGCCGAGGCCTCCGACGCCGTGGTCGCGGCGGCGCCCCCGGTGCCCCCGCGCGAGGTGTTCCGGCGGTTCTGGCCGTACACCCGCGGCGGCCGGCGCTGGCTCGTGCCCGTCGTCCTGTTCAGCCTGGCCGGTCCCGCCGTCGACGCCGCCGAGCTGTGGCTCTTCAAGATCGTGGTGGACGAGGTGCTGGTCCCCCGGGATTTGCACCCCTTCCTGTGGATCGCACCGGCCTATCTGGGCCTGGTCCTCTGCTCCGGCATCCTCGGCTTCGCCGACGACGTGACGTCCACCTGGGTCGGCGAGCGCTTCCTGCTCGCCCTGCGCTCCGACGTGTTCCGGCACGTCCAGGGGCTGTCGCTCGGCTTCTTCGAGCGCCGCAGGCTCGGGGACGTGCTGTCCCGGGTCACCGGCGACGTCGACGCGGTGGAGACGTTCCTGCTCTCGGGCGTGGCGGACGCCCTGTACTACGTGGTCCGCCTCGCCGTCTTCCTCGGCCTGCTGTTCTACCTGCGCTGGGACCTGACCGTGCTCGCCCTGGTCATCGTGCCCCTGTTCTGGGGTGCCGCCCGGCACTTCTCGCGGCTGGTCAAGGAGGCGTCGCGGGAACGCCGGCGCCGCACCGGCTCGCTCAGCGCGATCGCCGAGGAGTCGCTGGGCAACGTCGTGCTGGTGCAGGCGTACAACCGGCAGGGATGGGAGGAGCGCCGCTTCGAGCGGGAGAACCTGGGCCGGTTCCGGGCGGCGATGGCCTCGGCGCGGATCCGTGCCGTGTACGGGCCGGTCGTCGAGTTCATCGAGGTGGCCGGCGGTCTCGCGGTGATGGGCCTGGGCACCTGGAAACTGGCGCAGGGGCAGCTCACGCTCGGCGGACTGCTGGTCTTCCTCGCGCTGATCGGCAAGCTGTACAGCCCGGTGCGGGGCCTGTCCCACCTCGGTACCTCCTTCTACGCGGCCGCCGCCTCGGCGGAACGGATCATCGAGCTGCTGGACCAGCGGCCCCAGGTCACCGAGGCCCCAAACGCCCGGCGCACCGGCCGCGCCCGGGGGGACGTGGAGTTCGACGGGGTGTGGTTCCGGTATCCGGGCGGCCCGTCCTGGGCGCTGTCTGACGTGTCCTTCCACGCGGCGCCCGGGGAGACGCTGGCGCTGGTCGGGGCCAGCGGGGCGGGCAAGTCGACGATCGCCAAGCTCCAGCTGCGCTTCTACGACCCCGACCGGGGCGCGGTCCGCCTCGACGGGACGGACCTGCGCCGGCTCCGGCTGTCCGACGTGCGGGACAGCGTCGCGGTGGTGCTGCAGGAGACGCTCGTCTTCCACGGCACCGTGCGGGACAACATCGCCTACGGGCGGCCGGGGGCCACGGACGCGGACATCGTCGCGGCGGCGCGGGCGGCGGACGCCCACGAGTTCATCGAGCTGCTCCCGGAGGGCTACGACACGTTGGTCGGCCAGCGCGGCCGGACCCTCTCCGGCGGACAGGGCCAGCGCCTGGCGATCGCCCGGGCGATGATCCGGGACGCGCCCGTGCTGCTCCTGGACGAGCCGACGGCGGGGCTGGACGCCCGGTCCGGCCGGCGGATCATGGACCCGCTGCGCCGGCTGATGGCCGGGCGTACCACCGTGGTCATCTCCCACAACCTGCTGACCGTCCGCGACGCCACCCGCATCCTGGTGCTCGACCGCGGCCGGGTCGTCGAGGACGGCACCCACGGCGACCTGCTCCGGCACGACGGCGCCTACGCCCGGCTGCACCGGCTGCACACGGGAGCGGTGCTGTCATGAGCGCCACCGCCGCGCCGGGCGCCCCGCCGCTGGCCCCGGGCACGGAACCGGTCCCGGGCTACCGGATCCTGGCCGGGCTCACCCGCACCGGCTGGCTCGACGTCTACGACGCCTGGAGCGAGGAACGCGACTGCCGGTGCGTGCTCAAGACCGTGCGCATGGACCGGCGGGGCGAACGACGGCTGGGCGAGCGGCTGCTGCGCGAGGGGCGGTGGCTGCGCGGGTTCACCCATCCCCACCTGGTCCGTGCCTACGACGTCTTCGCCGAGCCCGAGCCGGTCGTCGTCCTGGAGACACTGACCGGGGAGACGCTGTCCCACCTGCTGCACCGGCTGCGGCGCCGGGCGTCCGCGGCCGATGTGGCGCTCCTCGGGGTGCAGTTGTGCTCGGCCGTCCACTACCTGCACGGCCGGGGCCTGCTGCACCTGGACCTCAAGCCGTCGAACGTGGTGGTGGACCGGGGCCTGGCGAAGGTGCTGGACCTGAGCGTCGCGCGGCCTCCCGGGCCGGCCCCGGCCGGACTGGGCACCTGCTGCTACCTCGCCCCGGAGCAGGCCCGCGGCGGGGCGCTCACGGCCGCCGCCGACGTGTGGGGCATCGGGGTCGTCCTGTACGAGGTCGCGTGCGGTGCCCCGCCCTTCGAGTGCCGCACGACCGGCCGGACGACCGGCGGGACGGCACACCGGCCGTACGCCGGGTGCGCCGGTGGCGGGCCGGACGGCGGGACCGGTACCGGTGGCCCGGGCGACCGTTGTCCGCGGCGGGAGCGGGAGGCGCCGCCGATCGGATCCCGGCGGCGGCTGCCACCGGCCCTCGCGGCGGCCGTCGACGGCTGTCTGCGCGCCGATCCCCCGGCCCGGCCCGGCGTCGCCGCACTGGCCGCCGCGCTGGAGACGGTGCTGCCCGTCCCGCGCCGCGGCGGGTGAGCGGCACGGTTCACGTCTCCGGGGTCTGCACCTGCCCCTTCCGCAGCTGCGCGGTGGCGAGGACGGTGCCGTCGGACGCGGTCAGACGGGCGCCGGAGTAGCGCTCGACGTCGGCGGGGGCCGCGACTCCCCAGTCGCCGTGCCCGTCGCGCACGGTGAACTCGCCGACCCGGACGCTCGTGCCGTCGGCGCGCACCAGGAGGCAGGTGACCGTTCCGGTGTACCGGGTGCCCGGGCGGGTGAGGGCGACGGACACGAACATCCAGCCGGGGCTGCCGGGGTGGGCGTAGACCTCGCCGACGGGCTCTCCGTCGTGCCCGGCCGGGGTCATGTCGCCGACCAGCACGGGCTCGGACTCGACGGCGGCCGGCGGTGCGGCGGTGACCTGCTCGACGGCGGTGCCCGCGGCCCAGCCGGCGAAGCCGACGGCGACGGCGAGCGCGGCACCGACCGCGGCGACCCGGACCCGGGCCCGCCGGGCGCCCTGCCGCAGGCCGCGGCGCGTGCGGCCGGGGGCGCGGGCCGGCCGCTGCCCCGCGGGCGTCGCGATCTGCCGGGCGAGGGCGCGCGCCACCCGGGGCTCGAAACCGGGCGGTGGCTCACGGTCGGGCAGCAGGCCGACCAGCCGGTCGCCGACCCGGGTCAGTTGCCGGACGTACTCACGGCAGTCCGCGCACCGGTCCAGATGGGCGACCGCCTCGGCCCGTTCCCGGCCGGGGAGCACGCCGAGCGCCAGCTCGGCGCCGGCCTCCCGCAGCCGCTCGCAGTTCGCGTCACTGGACATGGTCGCCTCGTTTCGCCGACGCGACGATGGTGCGCAGCCGTGCCATCGCCGTCCTGATCCGCGTCTTGGCGGTACCCAGCGGTATCCGTTCCGCGTCGGCGACCTGCCGGGCCGTCATGCCGTAGATGCCGGCCATCATCAGCGCCCTGGCCTGCTCCCGTGGCAGCCGGGCCAGGGCGGCCCGGACCTGGGCGGAGGCCTCGTCGGCCAGGGCCCACTCCTCGGGGGTCGCGGTGACGGCGTCCAGCAGGTCCTCGAGGTCCTCGGGCGCCATCGGCTCCGTCCGCCGGGCACGGACGGCGTCGACGGCCAGGTTGTGCGCGATGGTCGTGAGCCAGGTCATGACCGAGCCGCGGCGCGAGTCGTAGATCTGGGCATGACGCCACGCGCGCTCGAACGTCTGCTGGGCGACGTCCTCTGCGAGCTGCTGGTCCCCGGTGACGGCCATCGCCACGCCGAAGACCCGGTGCTGGAACCTCCGTACGAAGATCGCAGCCAGCTCCGGATCCCCGGCGGCCAGCCCGGACAGCAGAGCCTCGTCCGGAAGGCGGCCGACGGGGAACCGGTATCCCGACACACCTCTGTATACGTCCGACGGCCGCCAGGGGATTGCCCGTCCCCCTGCTCGCCCGCCGCGGAAGATCACATGCCCATTCTGCGTCGGCCCGCCGGGCCCCGCATGCGGTCAGTGCCCGTTCTGTGCCAGCCGCAGCAGATGGTCCGCGAGCGCCTGCCCGCCGGTGGGGTTCCTGCTGATGAGCAGCAGGGTGTCGTCGCCGGCGATGGTGCCGAGGATGTCGTGCAGCTCCGCCTGGTCGATGGCGGAGGCGAGGAACTGGGCGGCGCCGGGCGGGGTCCGCAGGACCACCAGGTTCGCCGAGGCCTCCGCGGAGATCAGCAGCTCCTGGGAGAGCCGCCGCATCCGCTCCTCCTTCGCCGACTCCCCCAGCGGGGCGCGCGGCGTGCGGAAGCCGCCCTCGCTCGGCACGGCGTAGATCAGGTCGCCGTCGTTGTTGCGGATCTTCACGGCGTTCAGCTCGTCGAGATCCCGGCTGAGCGTCGCCTGCGTGACGTTCAGCCCGTCGTCGGCGAGCAGCTTCGCCAGCTGGCTCTGCGACCGCACCGGCTGCCGGTTGAGGATGTCCACGATCCGGCGGTGCCGTGCGGTGCGGGTCTGGGGTACGGCCGGCCCGGCGCCCCCGGCCGGCTCGTGGTCCTGCGCCTCGCTCATCGTCGTCTCATTCTCCGGATCGTCCGTCCCCATCCACAGGGATCGCTGCGTCGAGGATGCCGGGCAGCGCCCGGAGCAGCGCACCCGCCTCGTCGTCGCGGAGATTCAGCGGCGGCATGAGCCGTACGACGTCGGGGGCGGGCGCGTTCACCAGGAACCCGGCCTCCTGGGCCGCCTGCTGCACCTGCGGTGCGCGCGGCCCGGTGAGCACGATACCCAGGAGCAGGCCCGCGCCCCGGACGTAGTCGATCAACGGGTGGTCCAGAGCCTCGATTCCGTGCCGCAGCCGCTCGCTCTGCCGCTTGACGTTGTCGAGCAGGCCCTCGTCCTCGATGGTGTCGAGCACGGCGAGGCCGGCGGCGCAGGCGACCGGGTTGCCGCCGAAGGTGGTTCCGTGCAGGCCGGGCTGGAGCAGGTCGGCGGCCCGGCCGAAGGCCACGGTCGCGCCGAGCGGCAGCCCGCCGCCGAGCTGCTTGGCCAGGGTGACGACGTCGGGCAGCACGCCCTCGTGGGCCTGGTAGGCGAACCAGGTGCCGGTCCGGCCGACGCCGGTCTGCACCTCGTCCAGGACCAGCAGCGCCCCGGTGGCGGCGGTGATCGCGCGGGCGGCCTTGAGGTAGCCGGCCGGGGGCACGACCACGCCGTTCTCGCCCTGGATCGGCTCGATGACCACCGCCGCGGTCTCCTCGGTGACCGCGGCGGCCAGTGCCTGCGCGTCACCGTAGGGGACGTGGGTGACCTCGCCGGGCAGCGGCCGGAAGGGGTCCTGCTTGGCGGGCTGGCCGGTGAGCGCGAGGGCGCCCATCGTACGGCCGTGGAAGCCGCCGTGGGTGGCGACCATGTGAGTGCGTCCGGTGAGCCGGCCGATCTTGAAGGCGGCCTCGTTGGCCTCGGCGCCGGAGTTGCAGAAGAAGACGCGGCCCTCGCGGCCGAACAGCGTCAGCAGCCGCTCGGCGAGCGCGATGGGGGGCTCGGCCATGAACAGGTTGGAGACGTGCCCGAGGGAGCCGATCTGCCGGGTGACGGCCTCCACGATCGCCGGGTGGGCGTGGCCGAGGGCGTTGGTGGCGATACCGCCGACGAAGTCGAGGTACTCGTTGCCGTCGGCGTCCCACAGCCGGACGCCCTCACCGCGCACCAGGGGCAGGCGCGGGGTGCCGTAGTTGTTCATGAGCGCCCCCTGCCACCGCTGGGTCAGCTCCTGGTTGCTCATGACTCCCCCTGTCCGTCCGCGGTCCCGTCGGGCACGACCATGGTGCCGATGCCTTCGTCCGTGAAGATCTCCAGCAGGATCGAGTGCTGGACCCGGCCGTCGATGACGCGGGCGTTGGTCACGCCGTTGCGTACGGCGTGCAGGCAGCCCTCCATCTTCGGCACCATGCCGGAACTCAGCTCCGGCAGCAGCTTCTCCAGCTGCGAGGCGGTGAGGCGGCTGATCACCTCGTCGGAGTTCGGCCAGTCCTCGTAGAGGCCCTCGACGTCGGTGAGGACCATGAGGGTCTCGGCGTCCAGTGCCGCAGCGAGTGCCGCAGCCGCCGTATCAGCATTGATGTTGTAGACATGTCCGTCGTCCTGACTGCGGGCGATCGAGGAGACGACCGGGATGCGGCCGTCGGCCAGCAGCGCCTCGATCGCGCCCGTGTCGATCGCGGTGATCTCGCCGACCCGCCCGATGTCGACCGGTTCCCCGTCGATCTCGGGCATGCGCTTGGTGGCGGTCATGGTGTGCGCGTCCTCGCCGGTGAGGCCGACGGCGAGCGGGCCGTGCCGGTTGAGCAGGCCGACCAGCTCGCGCTGCACCTGTCCGGCGAGCACCATGCGGACGACGTCCATGGCGTCCTCGGTGGTGACCCGCAGGCCCGCCTTGAACTCGGTGACGATGCCGTGCCGGTCGAGGGCGGCGCTGATCTGCGGGCCGCCGCCGTGCACGACGACCGGCTTGAGGCCGGCGTGGTGCAGGAAGACGACGTCCTGGGCGAAGGCGGCCTTCAGCTCCTCGTTCACCATGGCGTTGCCGCCGAACTTGATGACGACGGTCTTGCCGCGGTGGCGGGTGATCCAGGGCAGCGCCTCGACGAGGATCTGGGCCTTGGGCAGCGCGGTGTGCTTGCGAGTGCTCATGAGGAGTAGGCGCTGTTCTCGTGGACGTAGTCGGCGGTCAGGTCGTTGGTCCAGATGGTCGCGGTCTCGGTGCCCGCGGCGAGGTCGGCGACGATGTGGACCTCGCGGTAGCGCATGTCGACCAGGTCCCGGTCCTCGCCGACGGACCCGTTCTTGCACACCCAGACGCCGTTGATGGCGACGTTGAGCTGGTCCGGCTCGAAGTCGGCGCCGGTGGTGCCGATCGCGGAGAGGACCCGGCCCCAGTTGGGGTCCTCGCCGTGGATCGCGCACTTCAGGAGGTTGTTGCGGGCGATGGAGCGGCCCACCTCGACGGCGTCCTCCTCGCTGGCCGCGTTGATCACCTCGACCCGGATGTCCTTGCTGGCGCCCTCGGCGTCGCCGATGAGCTGCCTGCCGAGGTCGTCGCAGACCTGCCGTACGGCCTCGGCGAACTCGGCGTGGTCCGGGGAGACGCCGGAGGCGCCGGAGGCGAGCAGCAGCACGGTGTCGTTGGTGGACATGCAGCCGTCGGAGTCGACGCGGTCGAAGGTGACCCTGGTGGCCGCGCGCAGCGCCTTGTCGAGGTCCTCGCCGTCGAGGTCGGCGTCGGTGGTGAGGACCACCAGCATGGTGGCGAGGCCCGGGGCGAGCATGCCGGCGCCCTTGGCCATGCCGCCGACGGTCCAGCCGTCCCGGGTGACGACGGAGGTCTTGTGGACGGTGTCGGTGGTCTTGATGGCGATGGCGGCCTTCTCGCCGCCGTGCTCGCTCAGGGCGGCGGCGGCCGTCTCCACGCCCTTGAGGACCTTGTCCATGGGGAGCAGGACGCCGATGAGACCGGTGGAGCAGACGGCGACCTCGATGGCGCCGCGGCCGAGCACCTCGGCCGCCTTCTCGGCGGTGGCGTGGGTGTCCTGGAAGCCCTGGGGGCCGGTACAGGCGTTGGCTCCGCCGGAGTTGAGGACGACGGCCGAGACCTGGCCGCTCCTGAGGACCTGCTCGGACCACAGCACCGGCGCGGCCTTCACGCGGTTGGAGGTGAAGACGCCCGCGGCGGCACGGCGGGGCCCGTTGTTGACCACGAGGGCCAGGTCGGGGTTGCCGTTCTCCTTGATCCCGGCGGCGATGCCCGCCGCCGTGAATCCCTTGGCTGCCGTGACGCTCACTGCATCTCCTCGTTCGCTTCTCCGCCCGCGCAGCGCGCCGGTGCGGCTCTCATCGTCGTCTGCGGCCCGGTGGCTGCGCGCTCGTCGCTCACGGTGCGACTCCGATCGTGGAAAGCCCGGTGGTCTCGGGGAGACCCAGGGCGAGGTTCATGCTCTGGACGGCACCGCCCGCGGTGCCCTTGGTCAGGTTGTCGATGGCGCTGATCGCGATGATGCGGCCCACGGCGGCGTCGTACGCGACCTGCACGTGAACGGCGTTGGAACCGTGGACGGACGCCGTCGCGGGCCAGTGGCCCTCGGGGAGCAGGTGGACGAAGGGCTCGTCGGCGTAGGCCTTCTCGTAGGCGGCCCGCAGGGACTCGCCGGTCACTGACTCGACGGCGGGCGCGCTGCACGTCGCCAGGATCCCGCGGGGCATCGGCGCGAGGGTCGGCGTGAAGGAGACGGCGACCCGCTCCCCCGCGGCCCCGCTGAGGTTCTGGATCATCTCGGGGGTGTGCCGGTGACCGCCGCCGACGCCGTACGGCGTCATGGAACCCATGACCTCGCTGCCGAGCAGGTGCGGCTTGGGGGCCTTGCCCGCGCCGGAGGTGCCGGACGCGGCGACGATCACCGCCTCGGGCCCGGCGAGCCGGGCCGTGTAGGCCGGGAACAGGGCGAGGGAGACGGCGGTGGGGTAGCAACCGGGCACCGCGATGCGCCGGGACCCCGTCAGCGCGGCACGGGCGCCGGGCAGTTCGGGCAGGCCGTAGGGCCAGGTGCCGGCGTGCGGGGAGCCGTAGAAGGACTCCCAGTCGGCCGGGTCCTTCAGCCGGAAGTCGGCGCCCATGTCGATCACGAGGACGTCGGGGCCGAGCTGCTCGGCGACGGCGGCGGACTGTCCGTGCGGCAGGGCGAGGAAGACGACGTCGTGCCCGGCGAGCGCCTCGGGCGTGGTCTCGGCCAGCACCCGGTCGGCCAACGGCAGCAGGTGCGGCTGGAGCGCACCGAGCCGCTGGCCGGCGTTGGAGTTGCCGGTCAGGGCACCGATCTCGACCTCCGGGTGCGCGAGGAGCAGACGCAGGACCTCTCCGCCCGCGTATCCGCTCGCTCCGGCCACCGCCGCACGTACCGCCATGTCCACCCTCCTCTTGGATGGCATGACTATACGTATCGTTGCACGTTTATGCAATGGCCTTCGGGAGCATCACCCGGCGCGAGACGACGAAGGTGACCGGGATCGCCGCCGCCGAGGCGAGCAGCGGGGCGAAGCGGCTGCCGGCGTGCAGCAGGTCCACGATCACCCAGACACCCGCCGTCGTGATCAGGAAGTTGGTGACGTTCGTCAGCGGGAACAACAGGAATTTCCGCCAGGTGGGCGGCGTCCGGTAGGTGAAGCGCGCGTTCAGGAAAAAGGACCCGATCATACTGAGCAGAAATGCCAGGACATGCGCGGCGAGATAGGGGAGCCAGGTCAGGAACAACAGGTAAAGACAGTAGTAGGTGGCCGTGTTCACAGCACCGACCACCGCGAAGGTCAGGATCTGCCTCGGCAGTTGTCTCGGCATCAGGGGATGAGATCTTTCGTCCGTTCCACGTTGGTCGCCTTCACCAGGAAGTGCGGGCGCCCCTTCACCTCGTGGTAGATGCGGCCGGTGTACTCCCCGATGACTCCCAGCATGACCATCTGGACGCCCGCGAGGGCGGTCACGGCGGTGATGATGGTCACATAGCCGGGAGTCCGGACGCCGTTGACGAGCGCGACCCCCACGATCCAGCCGGTGTACAGGCCCGCGCACACCAGCAGCCCCACGCCGAGCCAGAGCGCGGCGCGCAGCGGGCGGTTGTTGAAGGAGAACAGCCCGTCGAGGCCGTAGTCGAGCAGTCCGCGCAGGTTCCAGGAGCTGCGGCCGGCCTCGCGCGCCGCGTTCCGGTACGCGAAGGTGATGCTCGGGAAGCCCACCCAGGCGAACAGGCCCTTGGAGAAGCGGTTGTACTCGGTGAGGCCCAGCACCGCGTCCACGACCCGCCGCGACAGCAACCGGAAGTCCCCGACGCCGTCGACCAGTTCGACGTCGACCAGACGGTTGACGAGCCGGTAGTACAACCGCGCCGTGAGGGTCCGGGTGAGCCGGTCGCCGGTGCGGGAGCGCCGGGCGATGACCTGGTCGTACCCCTGTTCGCGCAGTTCGACCATGCGCCTGACCAGCGCGGGCGGATGCTGGAGGTCGGCGTCCATGACGATCACGCAGTCGCCCGAGGCGTGCCGGAGGCCGGCGAGCAGGGCCGCCTCCTTGCCGAAGTTGCGGCTGAAGGAGACGTAGCGCACCCGCGAGTCGAGGTCCGCGAGGTCCTTGAGGACGGCGAGCGTGCGGTCCCGGCTGCCGTCGTCGACGTAGACGAACTCCATGTCGTGGCCGAGGGGCAGCAGTTCCTCGGCGACCTTCTGGACCTCCTCGTGGAAGCGGGCGAGGACGTCCTCCTCGTTGTAGCAGGGCGCGACGATCGATATCAGCATGCGGGGTCCCCCCTGGGCGCGGTCAGGAAGCGGTGGTCACGCGCTCGCGCGGTGATGTGGTCGTGGGCGGCACCGGGACGCGCCGGCGGCGGACGGCGCCAGCGGCGGTGAGCAGGGCGAGGGTGAGCAGCGAGGCGGCTCCCACTGCCGTGCCCAGCCGCAGGCCGGGTGGGTGGAAGGTGCAGGTCAGGCGGGTGGCGCCGGAGCCGAGGGGTACGGCGATCAGGCCGTGGAAGTCACCGGCGGGCCGCTCGGGTCCGTCGCCGGCGGCGCACCGCCAGCCGGCGATGCGGGGTGCCGCGACGACCGCGACGCCCGTGCTGCCGGCGGGCAGTTCGGCCCGTACGGTGCCGTCGGAGACGGTCACCCCGGTGGCGCCGGTCGCCTTCAGCCGCGCGGCGGCGGTGTCCAGCCGGGCGGTGTCCAGGCAGCCGAGCGCGCCGGGCGGAATACCGCCGGGGCGGTCCGGGGTCAGCGCGATGCGCAGCCGTCCGGAGGCGGGAGCGGTGCCGAGCGGCTCCATGGCGGCCCGGTTGCGCGGATGCGCGAACCGGAACCGGGCGGGCGTGCCACCGCCGAGCCGTGCGGTGCCGGAGAAGTGCGGGGCCCACAGGTACACCCGGGTGCCGGCCGGGCACCGGGCGGTGACCGTGGGCCCGGCCAGGGCGTTCGCGGTGCCGACGCGGCGGCTCGGGAGGGGGTGCCCGCCGTCGTCGTGGACGGTGAGGGGAGGGAGGGTGTAGACCCGGCTGCCGAGCAGCAGCTCCTGGTTGCGGTACGGCGACGGGCCGAAGGGCCGCCGGTCGGGACCGGACCGCACGGTGACCAGGGGCGGCACGTCCCGCCGGGTGACGCGCACCGGCCCGCCGCCCGGGACCGGGTGCTTCTGGTGCGGATCGGGAGGGGAGTGCACCCGGGCGCCGACGGAGAAGACGACGTCCGTGACGGCGTTGTCCAGGCTCTGGACGCTGCGTCCGCGCGAGGTCCAGCCGTCGCCCAGCGCGGTGAGGGTACGGCTGAGGACGTCCGGGGTCAGGCTGCTGTAGTACTGGGCTCCCTCGCCGCCCACCAGCAGCGGGTCGTTGCCGACGGTCTGCTCGCGGCCGGGGTCGGTGCGGTAGCGGGGCCAGCCGTCGGCCCCCGCGATCGCCGCCGCCTGCGTCCGCTGCCGCTCGCCCCAGGGCGCGTAGTCGTCCAGGTGACCCAGGCGCAGCCGGGTGGCCACGGCCGAGGTGGCGGCGGTCTCGCCGACCTGGGCGCCGAGCAGGAGGACGACGGCCAGCCCGGCCAGCCGGTGGCGCGGCCCGGCGCGGCCCAGCAGGACCAGTCCGCCGAGGGCGCCCGCGAGGGCGAACGGCAGCACGATCCAGGTGTACGGGCGGACCAGCGTGCTGCGGCTCGCCACGGCGACGGCCAGGACGAGCAGCGCGGTCGCGGCGCCGAGGGCGCGCCGGCCGGGAAGGCCGTACGCCACGGCGTGCCAGGCGGCGATCACCAGCAGGCCACACAGCACGAACGCCTGCCGGTAGGGGCTGCCCTGCGGGGTGGCGAAGGCGTGCCAGACCAGGTGGGTGGGACCCCACTGGAGGGACAGGGCCACCGCGAGCACCAGTGCCGTCCAGCCGGTGCGGACCGGGAGCGGGACCGCCCGGTGGAAGGGCAGCGCGAGGGCGAGGAGCAGGGCGGCGAGGCCGACGTACAGGGCCGGGGAGCCGAAGCCGTAGGTGGCGGGCAGCAGCCGGGCGGCGACGTCCTCGGCGGGCACGGGGGCGAACCGGCGTACCCGGCCCGGGTAGGCGTGCCGGGTGCCGGCGTAGACGACGGTCACGACCGGGGCGGCGAGTCCGACGCCGAGGGCGGTGGTGAGGGCGGCGCGGCCGGTGGCGGCGAGCGCCCGCCGACGGGGCGGGCGGGTGAGCAGCAGGCGCAGCAGCAGCACCAGGGCGGCACCGAGGGTGGCCATGTAGGCGGTGTAGAAGTTGGCGGTCCAGGCGAGGGCCACGACGAGGACACCGGGCAGCAGCCGGCGTCCGGTGAGCGCCCGTTCGCCGACCAGGCACAACAAGGGCAGCGCGATCAGGCCGTCGAGCCACATCGGGTTGTAGGAGGCGTCGGCCGTGCTCCAGCCGCACAGCGCGTAGGAGGCGCCGAGCAGGGCCGCGGCCCAGCGGCGGCCGGGGCGCAGGGTGAGCAGCAGCCAGGCCATGGCCGCGGCGGCGGAGGCCGTCTTCAGCACGGTGACGGTGTAGACGGCGAGGTCGATCCGGTCGCGCGGGAAGAGGGCGACGAGCAGGGCGAAGGGGCTGCCGAGGTAGGTGCCGAGGTCGGGCAGGAAGCTCGTGCCGTAGCCGGACTGCCAGTTGACGAGGAGGCCGCCGTGGGCCCTGCCGTGCAGCAGGTCCCACAGGTGGGCGTGGAAGGGCACGTACTGGTTGCCGAGGTCGTTGACGCTGCGGGTGCGGGGGCCGAAGGGGTGGCTGCGCGCGAGGAGGTCACCGGCGCAGAAGGCGGTGACCGTGACGGCCGCGGCGAGCAGGGCGGCTGCCCGGTGCGGCACGCCGGGTGCTTTTGAGCGGTCCATTTATCGGCAGGCCCCCATGAATTCACTGCGTTGATTTCGCCGTCTTAGACGGGACGCCATTCCTGTTGGTTGTGCGCTCACCGAAAAGTGAGGCGACATCCTCCGAATACGGGAAACGACGCGTGAATTTCGTGTCCTGCCGGACAACTTTGACTTTCCGGGAGGTGTTCTGCGGGTGAACCGGCCGCCTCGCGGGCCGCGTGGGCGCCGTCGCGCTCGCGTCGGAGTGTGCTCCGACTCCTGCGGGAGATCCCCGGCCGGCCCGGGCGCGAGCCCGGGGAGACCACGGAGGCGCTGCTGCACTCCGCCGTCCACTGCGGGATGCCGAAGGCGCTGAACGCCACTTTCGCCGCGAGGAAGGTGTTCACCGGGCGCGGGCCGCTGCCGGCGGGGCAGCGGCCCGCCCCCTCGGCTACCTCTGCCTGATCCGCAGGAAGGTGACGGAGTTCGCCGGGAAGGTGTAGGTGAACGTCCTCGCGACCCCGGTGAACGTGGACGTCCGCGGGGCGACCGCCGTGGAGGTCTCGGTGTTCACCGCGTCGGGTGCGGCGGCGAGCGTGGTGACCCTGGCCCTGGACGCCACCTCGGCCCGGCCGAGGTCGACGGCCGTACGGGCGGCGGTCGACTGGGCGTTGACGACCTTGAGGATCAGCTCGCCGGTCCTCGCGTCCCGGGTGACGACCTGGCGGAACGGCTCGGCCGGCTTGTCGTCGGTGAAGCCGCCCCACTCCTCGCCGTCGAGGTAGAGGGTGACCTGGCGGCCCCGCACCTTGATGTCGAGGTCGTAGGCACGGCCGGTCTCGACCGACCCGGCCTTGGAGAACAGGGTGGACTTGCCGCCGTCCACGGCCTGTTCGACCGCCGACTGCGTATTGTTCCAGCCGCCCAGGTTCCACCAGTAGTAGCTGCCGGTGTCCTTGACGCCGAAGGCGACGAGGAAGCCCTCCTTGCCGGACTTCTTGGTGGCCTTCACGTGCAGGTCGTAGTCGTGCCAGGACGGGTCGCCCGCCTGGACCATGGTGTTCTCGGCGGTGTCGTCCGTCTGGACGTACCGGCCGTCCTGCACGGCCCAGCTGCCGGTGCCGGTGTGGGTCCACCGCGCGGCGTCACCGGAGAAGTCGTCGCTCAGCAGGGTGCCTCCGTCGGCGGCGGTGACCTTCACGTCGTCGTAGGCGGCGCTGGTGTTCCAGGTGGACAGGCCGACCGCGCCCGTGATGGGTCCGCTCAGGCTCGGGGTGCCGGTGGCGGTGCTCGGTACGACCCGGTCGCCCACGTTGGTCATGAACAGCTTCTGGACCTCGTAGTTCGCCGAGCCCCAGGAGGCGTGGTTGTCGAACCACACCATGTCCGGGCTCCACTGGACGTAGTCCTCGTTGGCGAAGAGCGGGGCGTAGGAGGCGAGCCTGACGACGTCCGCGTTGCGCTCCAGGCCGGTCATGTAGGCCGCTTCGGCGAGGCCGTTCTTGAAGGCGTTGCCCTGGGAGGCGTACTCGCCGAGGAAGACCTTCGGGCCGGAGCGGTCGTAGGAGTCGTAGCGGTCGTTGTTCTGCAGGAACCACTGCGGGCTGTTGTAGTAGTGCTCGTCGACCATGTCGACCTTGGCGTCCCGGTTGAGCTTCCAGGCCGTGTCGAAGGTGGAACCTGCGTCGTCGGGGCCGGAGTTGGAGATGACCTGGATGTCCGGGTACTTCGCCTGGACGGCCGCGCGGAACTGCCGGAAGCGGGTGAGGAACTCGTTCGGCAGGTTCTCCTCGTTGCCGACCTCGATGTGGGTGAGGTGGAAGGGCCTGGGGTGGCCCATCCCGGCGCGCACCTTGCCCCATTTCGAGGAGGCGGGCCCGTTGGCGAACTCGACGAGGTCGAGGGTGTCCTGGATGTGCCGCTTCAGCAGGGCGTCGTCGGCGACGGCCTTGTTCTGGCCGCAGCCGGTCACCAGGGCCGGTACGACGGGCAGCGGCATGGCGCCGATGTCCTCGGCGAACCGGAAGTACTCGAAGTAGCCGAGGCCGTACGACTGGTTGTAGCCCCAGAAATTGGAGTTGACGGCGCGCTGCTCGACCGGGCCTACGGTGTCCTTCCACTGGTAGGAGCGCCGGCGCTGCCAGCCGGAGGCCTCGCTGTAGTCCTCCATGGAGCCGGTGTTGACCAGGCAGCCGCCGGGGAAGCGGACGAAGCCGGGGTGCAGGGCGGCGACCTTCTCGGCGAGGTCCTCGCGCAGGCCGTTGGGCTCGTGCTTGTAGGTGTCACGGGGGAAGAGGGACACCATGTCGAGGGCCGTCGCGGCGTCGGCGGCGACGGTGAGGCGGCCGGTGGTGCTGGTGCGGGCGGCGGTGAAGGAGGCCTTGTACCGGGCCCAGCCGTTCTTCCTCACGGCGGTCCGCCGGGCGGGCGCGAGCGTGCCGCCGGCGTCCTGGAGGGTCACGGTGAGCGTGCTGCCGGCCTCGGCCCGGGCCCAGACCGAGAAGTCGTACCTCTTGCCGTCCTGCACGGCGATGCCGGTGTTGTAGCCGGCGTTGGTGACGGACGAGCCGGCGGCCAGGGCGAGGTAGGCGCGGTTGCGGTCGTTCAGCCGGCCGGAGTCGTTCACGACCCGGGCGGTCCCCGAGACCGTCCACGCGGTCAGCGGGGTGTACGCCTTGTTGTCGTCGGCGGAGTACTCGAAGGACCGGTTCTGGACGAGTTCGGCGTACAGGCCGCCGTCGGCGGCGCGGTTGATGTCCTCGAAGAAGACGCCGTACATCGTCTTGTCGATCTTCGGCCCGGTGGCGGAGGGGTCGACGGTGATCGCGTAGTCGGTGACGTCCTCGGCGTGGGCGGGGGCGGGGAGGGCGGCCGTGGCGAGCAGGAGGGCGCTCGTCGTCAGGCCGAGTCTCCAGCGGACGGTGCGTGACATGGATACTCCGCGGCTCGATGTTCGAAATATCAGACGTTGGTCAGCACTTCGAACGCACGATAGGGAAGGGGTATGGACACGTCAATGGGACGGAGCGCGGCGCGTAAGCTCTGCGACATGGACGGGTGGGTGCCGTACGGGATCGTGTTCGGCTTCTTCGCAACAGTGCTGGGCGTTCTCACCTGGCTCGCGCGCGCGATCCGGCGCCGGGGCGCGGCGGGCGGGGGCGCGGGGGCCGCCCTGGCCGCCTACGAGGAGGCGTTCCGCACCACGGGGTACGCCGCGTACCAGGAGATCCGGGCACAGGCGGAGCGGAAGACACCCGCCGACTCGCCCGACGGCCCGCACCGGCGGACCCGGGGGGCGCGGTGACGGGTGGGGTGTGGCCGGTGCCGGACGTGCTGGCCCATCTGGCCGGGCGCTGGCGGGTCGAGCGGGACGTACGGGATCTGGCGAGCGGGGCCGAGGGGCACTTCGGCGGGGTCACCGTCTTCAGCGCGCTGGAGGGCGGCGGGCTGCTGCACGAGGAGTCCGGGACCTTCACCTGGCAGGGGACGGCGCGGCCGGCCACGCGGACGCTGAGGTTCCTGCCGCATCCGGTGCCCGGCCGGGCCGACGTGCGGTTCGCGGACGGGCGGCCCTTCCACGAGCTGGACCTGACCACCGGGCGGTACGTCGCCTGTCATCCCTGTGCCGCCGACCGCTACCGGGGCGAGTTCACCGTCCGGGACGCCGACCACTGGCGCACGGTGTGGCGGGTGGCGGGCCCGGCGAAGGACCTCCTGCTCACCACGGACTACGTGCGCGAGCGCTGAGCCGGTATGCCGTCCAGGCGCAGGTTCCAGCGGCCGCCGCGGCCCGTGACCGTGGTCGTGGACAGCGGGCGGACGTCGATGTTCCAGTACGTCGAGGGCGGCGCCTTCAGCGCGTAGACCAGGGCCGCCCGGATCACCGACGGCTCGGCCACGGCGACGATCCGGCCGCCGTCCTCCACCGGCCGGGTGTCCAGCCAGCCGCCGACCCGCGAGATGAACGCCAGCAGCGACTCGCCGCCGTGCGGGGTGGAGCGCGGATCGGCGAGCCAGGCGTCCACCGCCTCCGGCTCCCGGGCCATCGCCTCCCCCAGCGTCAGCCCGCGCCAGCGCCCCATGTCGCAGTCGCGCAGCGCGAGCTGGACCAGCGGGGCGTACCCCAGGGCGTCGCCGGTGGCCCGGCTGCGCGGGGTCGGCGAGCAGTAGCGCAGCTCGGCGGCGGCCAGCGGCAGCAGTTCCCCGGCGACGCGCTGCACCTCGTCCCAGCCGCCCTGGTCCAGCGGCCGGTCGTCCTCGAAGCGCTCCGCGAGCGGCGGAGCACCGCGTGCGGCGGCGACGAACGTCACCCTCAGTGGCATGCGGTGATGGTGAGCCGTGCGGGGGTGCGGGTCAAGGGCCGTGACATGGGAGTTACCAGAGGTATGCCGATGTTTACCCGAAGGTGTGCGCCATCCACTGGTCAGGGCGGTCCAGGGGCCGGAAGCCGAGCTTCTCGTAGACGCCGTGCGCGTCGTGCGTCGCGAGCAGGAGGCGGCGCAGCCCGAAGGGCACCAGGTGGTCGCGGACGCGGGCGACGAACGCCGTGCCGATGCCCTTGCCGCGCACCGACGGGTCGACGTACACGTCCGCGAGCCAGGCGAACAGCGCCTGGTCGGTGACCACGCGCGCGTACGCCACCTGCTCGCCCGACACCGTGTCGTACACCCCGAAGTTCAGCGAGCACGCCATCGCCCGCTCGTGCTTCTCGCGCGGGCGGCCGGTCGCCCAGTACGCGTCGGACGACAGCCAGCCGTGCACACGGTCGACGTCGACCCGGGCGGAGTCGGCGGAGAACTCGTACCCCTCGGGGAGGTCAGGTGTGTCGCTCATACGGTGATCCTCACAGACCGGGCCGGTCGGTGACGAACGGATTCGGCACCACCTCGTCGTACGCCGTCCGCAGCCGCCGCACGCCCTCCGCGATCTCCCCCGTGCCGGCGACGGCCGCGAAGCTCAGCCGGACATGGGCGGCGGGGGGTTCGGCGCTGAAGTAGGGGCGGCCCGGGGTGAGGGCGACGCCCGCGCGGAGGGCCGCCGCGGTCAGGGCCGACTCGTCCGTGCCCTCCGGCAGGCGCAGCCACAG
This sequence comes from Streptomyces sp. NPDC107654, assembly GCF_055639035.1. NCBI lineage: Bacteria > Bacillati > Actinomycetota > Actinomycetes > Kitasatosporales > Streptomycetaceae > Streptomyces > Streptomyces sp. NPDC107654. The sequence continues at coordinate 107,886 of NZ_JBVKBI010000012.1, read as the reverse complement.
GTGGTAGCCGCCGGACGGGATGTGCGGCAGGGCCGGCTCGGGCAGGTGCCGGGCGAGCGCGCCGGTCATGGCGTCCCGGCGGGACTTCAGCTCGGCCGAGAGCGCCCGCAGATGGCGGGGCCAGGCCGGGGAGCCGACGAGTTCCAGGGCGGCCTCCTGCAGCGGCCGGGGGACGAAGAAGCTGTCCACGACCTGGATGGCGCGCAGCCGTTCCAGCACCGGTCCGCGCGCGGCCAGGGCGCACACCCGGAAGCTGGGCGAGGTGGCCTTGGTCAGCGAGCCGACGTGGACGACGACACCGTCCGGGTCGTCGGCGGCCAGCGGGCGCGGCAGCGGGCCCGCGTCGGCGTGCACGAGCCGGCGGACGAAGTCGTCCTCGACGACGAACGCGCCGGCCGCGCGGGCGATGCGCAGCACCTCGGGGCGCCGGGCGGGGGCCAGCACGGCACCGGTCGGGTTCTGGAACAGCGGCTGACAGACGAACACCCGGGCGCCGGTGGCGTGGAAGGCGTCCGCGAGCAGGTCCGGGCGGACCCCGTCGGGGTCGACGGGAACCGGGACGGGCCGCAGTCCGGCCGCGCGGGCGAGGGCCAGCATGCCCGGGTAGGTGGGCGACTCCACGAGCACCGGGGCGCCGGGCGGGGCGAGCGCGCGCAGGGCGGTGGCCAGCGCGGCCTGCCCGCCCGCCGCGATCAGCACCTCCGCCGCGGTGACGCCGCCCCCGATCCCGCGCGCGAACCACTCCCGCAGCTCCGGCAGCCCCTCCAGCGGAGGCCTCCCCCAGGCACCGGGGCGCCGCCCGGCACGGGCGAGGGCCGCGGCCATGGCCCGCTCCGGCTGGAGGGAGGGGTGCAGATAGCCGCCGTTGAGCTCCAGCACCCCGGGCGGCGGGACGGCCAGCGACACCGTGACACCCCGGGCCTCCACCGTGCGCGGTACGAGGTCGGCGGTGCCGTCGGCGCTCAGCGCGACCTCCTGCCAGGAGGTGTCCCCGGCCGGGGACTCCTTCGGGCGCGGGCGGGCCCGGAAGGCGCCGGCACCCGGGCGGGTGACCACCAGGCCCTCGGCGGCGAGCTGGGCGAGCGCCCGGGAGACGGTCACCGGACTCACCCGGAAACGCTCGACCAGCGCCCGGCTCGACGGCAGCTTTCCACCTGGAGAGTAGCGCTCCAGCTCGCTCCGCAGCTGTTCCGCCAGTTCACCCACACTGCTACGCTGTTGCATGACACCACAGAGTAGCGCTACTACCGCCAAGCCGATAGCAGTCACCGGCCCCCGGGAGGCCCGGGGACTCGGCACCGCCCAGGCGGCACTGGGCGTGGTCGCCTTCTCGCTGACCTTCCCCTCGACCGCCTGGGGCCTGGAGAGCTTCGGCCCCTGGTCCCTGGTGGCGCTGCGCGGGGTTCTCGCCGCGCTCGTCGCCGGCTGCTGTCTGCTCGCCGCGGGGGTGCGGCCCCCGGCGCGCCGGCATCTGGCCGGGCTGGCCGTGGTCGCCGGCGGCGTGGTGGTGGGCTTCCCGATGCTGACCACGCTCGCCCTGCAAACATCCACCACCGCCCACGCGGCCGTCGTGGTGGGCCTGCTGCCGCTGACCACCGCCGTGTTCTCGGCCCTGCGCACCGGAGCCCGGCCCTCCCGCCGGTTCTGGCTGGCGGCCGTGGCGGGCGCGACGGCCGTGATCGGCTTCACCGTCGCCCAGAGCGGCGGCGCGCTCACCGCGGCAGACGGCTATCTGTTCGGGGCGCTGCTGGTGTGCGCCGCCGGCTACACCGAGGGCGGCCGGCTGGCCCGGGTGATGCCGGGCTGGCAGGTCATCGGCTGGGCGCTGGTGCTGTGCCTGCCGCTGGCCGTGGCGGCCGGGGCGCTGGCGCTCGCCCACGAGCCGGTGCACCTGAGCTTCCACGGGGTGGCGGGTCTGGTGTGGGTGGCGGTCGGTTCCACGTTCCTCGGACTGCTCGTCTGGTACCGGGGCATGGCGGCCATCGGCATCCCCCGGGCGAGCCAGTTGCAGTTGGCTCAGCCCCTGCTCACACTGGTGTGGTCGGCGCTGCTGCTGGGCGAGCACTTCACCGTGGCCGCTCCCCTGACCGCCGTGGCCGTGCTCGTGTGCATCGCCGTCACCCAGCGGTCGTGATCGTGAGGAGGGCCGGCAGATGCGCGCATCCAAGGGCGACCAGCTTGTGCAGCACGGCAGGGTGGTGGGCCAGCACGACCAGGTCTCCGAAGTGGTCGAAGTGATGGGCGACAACGGCAATCCGCCGTACCGCGTCCGCTTCGACGACGGGCACGAGGCGATCATGTCTCCCGGCCCCGACTGCCAGGTCAGGCACCGGGAGCAGCAACAGCAGTAGTCACCGGAGCGGTCACCGCGGTGGTGTCGCCGGCTCCCGGTAGTGGTCGGCGACCACCCGCGCCATCGCCCCGGCCGGATCCGCCGCCAGGTCCTTGGCGGCGAAGTACACGTGCCCGCGCACCCGCGGGTACCGGGCGGCCAGGGCCAGGTGCCGGGAGAGCTCGGCCGGGTCCTGCCAGGCCGCCGGCTCCCCCGCGGCGCCCGCCCGGTACAGCGCCTCGCCGACGTACAGGTGCGTCCTGGTGCCCTCGGCGACCTCCGCCCACCAGGCCACGAGCCGGGCGTAGTCGGCGGCCGCGTGGCCGATGTGCCAGTAGAGCTGCGGCACGATGTAGTCGATCCAGTGGTTGCGCACCCACGTGCGGGTGTCCGCGTACAGGTCGTCGTACGTCTCGACGCCCGCCCGGGTGTCGGAGCCGCGCGGGTCGGTGGCGGCGTTGCGCCACACGCCGAAGGGGCTGATCCCGAACCGGGTGCCGGGCCGGACCCGCCGGATCCCGGCCGCCATCTCCCGCACCAGCTGGTCGGTGTTGTCCCGGCGCCAGGCGGCCCGGCTGGAGAAGGCGCCGCCGTAGCGGTCGTAGGCCTCGTCGTCGTCGAAGGTCTGCCCGGCGACCGGGTAGGGGTAGAAGTAGTCGTCGAAGTGGACCGCGTCGACCGGGTACCGGGCGACCGCGTCGAGCATCGCCCGCTGCACGAACGCGCGGACCGCGGGCAGGCCCGGGTTGTAGTAGAGCCGGCCGCCGTAGCGCACCACCCAGTCGGGATGTTCGCGCGCGGGGTGCGAGGCGGCCAGCCGGGTGGGGTCGGTGTGGTTCGCGATCCGGTACGGGTTGCACCAGGCGTGCAGTTCCAGACCGCGGGCGTGTGCCTCCTTCACGGCCGTGCCCAGCGGGTCCCAGCCGGGGTCTCGGCCCTGGGTGCCGGTGAGGTACTCCGACCAGGGCTCGTACGGTGACGGCCACAGCGCGTCGGCCGTGGGCCGGACCTGGAGGATCACCGTGTTGAGCCGGTCGCGCACCGCCCGGTCGAGATGGGCGAGCAGCTCCTTGCGCTGCGTGCTCGCCGGGAGCCCGGGCCGCGAGGGCCAGTCGCGGTTGACGACGGTGGCGATCCAGACGCCCCGCATCTCGGCGCTCGCGCGGGGCAGCCGGCCGGCAGCGGGCGCGGTGGGCTGGGCGGGGACGGGAACCGGGTCCCCGACGGACGGAGCCGGCCGCGGACCCGTGACGGACGCGCCCGGTCCCGGAGCCGTGGCGGACGCACCCGGCCCCGGGTCGGCGGCGGAAGGTCCGGCCCCCGGTGCCGGTGCCGTGACGGCCGCCCCCGGCTGCGGGCGCGGGGCGCTCGCGGCCGTCGCCGCGGTCGGTACCGAGGCCAGCGTGGACAGGGCGGCCAGGGTGAAGGTCCGCCGAGACATGCGCCCCATCGGCACACCCCCATACGCTTCGGATCCGCTCCGTCACGGATCGTTCCGCGCCTCAGGATGCCCCCACCCGGCTGATCGATCATCGATACTTGACGGTAACGTGCACGATCGGAGCAGGCGCCGAACCCGGAGGTCTGCCATCGAGCCGGAGAACACAGCGAAGGGGACGATGTGACCGACATCGAGCGCGTCGGAATCGTGGGCTGCGGCCAGATGGGTGCGGGCATCGCCGAGGTGTGCGCCCGCGCCGGACTGGACGTGAAGGTCGCCGAGACCACCGGCGAGGCCCTGGAGATCGGCCGTACCCGGCTGCTCAACTCCCTGGCCAAGGCCGCCGAGCGCGGCAAGATCACCGAGGAGGAGCGGGACGCCACCCAGGCGCGGCTGAGCTTCACCACCGACCTCGGCGAGTTCGCCGACCGGGACCTGGTGATCGAGGCCGTGGTCGAGAACGAGCAGGTGAAGACCGAGATCTTCCAGGTGCTCGACCAGGTGGTGACCCGCCCGGACGCGATCCTGGCCTCCAACACCTCCTCCATCCCGCTGGTGAAGCTGGCGGTCGCCACCTCCCGTCCGGACCACGTCGTCGGCGTCCACTTCTTCAACCCGGCCCCGGTGCAGAAGCTGGTGGAGCTGATCCCGGCGCTCACCACCTCCGAGGGCACCCTGAGCCGCGCCCAGGTCTTCGCCGAGAAGACGCTCGGCAAGCACGCCATCCGCGCCCAGGACCGCTCCGGGTTCGTGGTGAACGCGCTGCTCGTGCCCTACCTGCTGTCCGCGATCCGGATGTTCGAGTCGGGCATCGCGAGCCGCGAGGACATCGACAACGGCATGGAGATGGGCTGCGCCCACCCGATGGGCCCGCTGAAGCTGTCCGACCTGATCGGTCTGGACACCATCGTCTCCATCGCCAACTCGATGTACGCCGAGTACAAGGAGCCGCTGTACGCCGCTCCCCCGCTGCTCCAGCGCATGGTCGAGGCGGGCCGGCTGGGCCGGAAGACCGGCTCGGGCTTCTACACCTACGGCTGATTACGAAGAGCGACGCCTGCGGGCCCGGCACTCCTGCGAGTGCCGGGCCCGTCCGTTTCACACACCGTGTGCGCGCCGGGCACGCATATGCCCGCCACACACGCTCCCCACGCGCCCACCAGGCGAGTTGACTCATCATGCGCATGCAAGGGATGCGGAACCACCCATTTCGACTACTGAAAGGAGCGGACCCGTGACCGCCGAACCGGAGCATCCCGTGGTCCATGGAGAACTCGCAGAGTTACGCCGCCGCCTCGACGTGGCCTACGCCCGTGTCGAGGGAGGGCTGGCGCTGCTGCGCCACCGTACCGAGGAGACCGCCAAGGAGCTGGACGAGCTGGACGCCCGCCTGAACTCGCTGGAACACGCACGCTGGCCGCTGCCCTCGCTCGCCGCGCTCACCTCGCTGGGCGCGCTCCTGGTGACGATCTGGCAGGCGCTGGCCCATTAGCCGTCGGCGAGCCTGAGGTGGTGCAGGAGGAGTAACGCGGCCGCCATGTTGGCGGCCGGGACCTCCCCACGGGCGATCAGGTCGGGGACGAGTTTGAGGGGGACCCATTCCCGCCGGTCCGACTCGAAGTCGTCCACGGGGTGCCCGACGTACTCGCCCCGGTCCGACCAGTAGATGTGGTGCCGGGCGTCGGTGAGGCCGTTGGACGGCTCCACGCTCATGAGGTGGTGCAGGGGCCCCGGCCGCCAGCCGGTCTCCTCCTCCAGTTCCCTGGCCGCCGCGCTCGCGATGTCCTCGCCGTCCTCCACGACGCCCGCGGCCAGTTCCCAGCCCCAGCTGTCGGTGATGAAGCGGTGGCGCCACAGCAGCAGCACCTCGTTCGCCTCGTTCACCACCGTGGCCACCGCCACGGGGCGCAGCCGGATCAGGAAGTGGTCCAGGTGCCGGCCGTCCGGCAGCTCGACATCTGCGAGATTGACGCTGAACCAGCGGTTTTCATACACCGTTTGTTCGTTCTGTTTCGTCCACTGCACGGTTCTGCCACCTTCCGCCGAGTAAGTGGCAATATCGCAGCAGGGACGGTGCGCCCCACAGTGGGCCTACAGCGGTACGCGCAGTGCTCCGTCGATGAGTTCGGCGGCCTCGGCGGTGCCGGCCGAGCCGCAGCGCACCAGATGCTCGCGTACCGCGCGGAGTCTGTCGCGCAGCCGCTGGGACTCCATGCCCCGGGCCTGCTCCGCCATCCGCACGGCGGTGACCACCGCTTTCTCGGCGTTGCCCTGGCGCAGTTCGATGGTGCTGAGCATGGCCAGCCGGTGCACCCGCCCCCGGTCGTGGGCGGGATTGCCGACGGCCGCCGCCGCGTGCTCCCCGGCGGCGGCGAGTTCACCCAGACTGAGCAGTGCCTCGGCCACCTGGACGTTGACCAGCCCGGGCTGGACGTACCCGGTCTCGTCGGGCTCGTATCCCCGCCGGATCCGGTCGGCCGCCGTCTCCGCCCGCCGGATGCAGGACAGCGCGCTGCCGCCGTCCCCGAGATGGGCGTACGCCTTGGCCTGCATCGCGTACAGGTCGGAGGCGAGCGCCGGGGTGATGTGCCGGCCGGCGGCGCGCAGCGCGGCCTCCGCGAAGGCGACGGCCTGCCGGTACTCCCGCATGAACAGCGACTGGTTGACCAGCAGGGCGATCACATAGGCGCCGAGTCCCCGGTCCCCGCTGGCCTTCGCGAGCCGCAGCGCCTGGTGGAAGTAGCGCTGGGCGAGTCCGTGGGCGTCGGAGTCGTACGCGCAGATGCCCGCGATCGCCACCAACCCGCCGGTGGCGCGGTGCAGTTGGCGGCCGGTGGCGTCGGTGTAGCTGCCGCGCAGCAGCGGCGCGGCCTCGGTGTTGAGGAAGCCGACGATCCGCGTCCGGGTCGCGATTCCGCCGGCCTTGCGGTACATCTGCTCGTAGTGCGCCCGGGCGGCCCGCAGCATCTCGATGTCGGCCGCGGTGACCGGGCTCCGGCCGCCGCGGGAGACGTCCACGTCCTCGGGCGGGTTCTCCCACTCCCACACCGGCATCACGGCCGGGGTCCCGGTGACGGCCGGGGCGCCCAGCACATGGGGCCGTTGCTGTTCGTCGGAGCGCCACAGGGCGGTGGCCCGCTCCACGAAACCGCCCAGCGAACCGGCGTGCGGGGTGCTGGGCTCGCCGGGCACGCCGAGGCCGATGTCGTCCAGGGTGACGGGCCGCTGGAGCCGGGCCGCGAGCACCTCGCAGATCAGGTCGGGAACCTGGCCGCGGGGCCGCTGGCCCTTCAACCAGCGTGCCACGGCGGTGTGTTCGTAGCGCAGGGCGAGACCGCGGGCGCGGCCCGCCTGGTTGACGTGGGCGGCGAGGCCGGCATGGGAGATCCCCGCCTCGTCCAGGATGGCGTCGAGCAGAGTGTTGGGCTGCATGGGATGCCCCCCGAGTGGCCTGGTGCGGTCAGCGTAGTGGCTCCGCCTTCACACGGGGTGTGAACGGAGTGCCCGTATCCACCGGGTGCGCGCGCTGTCGCGGAGCGTGTCGGCCCGGTTGACTGCGGTGTCTCGCAAGAGACCGGCCGGGCCGCCGGCTCCCCCTCGAACGACGGCGGCCCGGCCCTGGGCGCGGGAGGCGCCAGGGGATTCCGCGCGGACCCGGGCCGGTCCGGACATGACCCCCTAGCGTCGCGTGACGGCCGGTCGCGGGGCACCCGGGCGGGTCCGCTCGCCCCGGGTCCGGCCGTTCCGCAGCACCAGGAGGGCCACGTCGTCCGTCGGTCTGCCGGCCGTGTGGTGCAGGAGGGACCTGAAGAGAGTGCGCAGCACCGTCTGCGGTGGCACCGGCTGGTCGCCCACCGCCTCGCGCAGCGCCGCGGACAGCGGGAAGAACCGGCCGTGCGGGTCCCGGGCGTCCTCCGCCCCGTCCGTGAAGAGGACGAGCGACTCCCCCGGATGCAGCCGGCCGCAGGACAGGACCTCCAGCTCCGCCGGGAGCGGAAACGGTCCGAGCGGCGGAAGGGGATCCCCGGTCAGCGGTTCGACCGTCGTGCCGCTGACCAGATACGGCCATGGATGACCGCAGTTGAGGGCGCGCAGCTCGCCCGCCCGGCCGATCTCCAGGAGCAGGACGGTGACGAACTCCTCGGCGACCGGGTTGCCGAGGTCGGCGGAGCCGTTCGCGGGGTGCTCGGCGCGGGCGCGTTCGCGGAGGTGGCGGGCGAGGGCGCGGTCCAGTCTGCGCAGCACCAGGCCCAGTTCCGGCTCGTCGTGGGCGGCCTCGCGGAAGCTGCCGAGGAGGGCGGCGACGGTGCCGAGGGCGGCCAGACCGTGCCCTCGTACGTCTCCCATCACCACCCGGACCCCGTGCTCGGTGGCGATGGCCTCGTACAGGTCGCCGCCGACGCTCGCACCCCGGTCGGCCGACACCTGGGCGGCGGCGACGTCGATCCCGTCGAGTCTGGGCGGCAGCGGGCGCAGGACGACGTTCTGCGCGGCCCGCGCCGCCCGCCGGGCGAGCCGCAGCTCCCGCAGCAGGGTGCTGCGGACGTGGAATATGAGGCCGGTGCCCACGGCGAAGAAGACGGCGCTGGTGGCGATGCGCGCGCCGAGGCCGTCCTGCTGGGAGAGCGGGCAGCCGAACTTGTAGCCGACCGCGACGGCTCCCCAGACCGTGGGCAGGACGACTGCCCGCCCGGTGGGCGCCCGTGCCTTGATGCGGATCATGCCTCTGGTCCCCCCTGTGGGCCCTGACAGAGCAGACGGACCGACCCCGAAAGGCCGGTCCGATTCTGTCCACGGCATGACCCGGCTGGGTCGGATCACCCTCACTTCCCACCCGAACGAGTGAGACGACCCGGGCCGCCTCGCATTTATGCAGCTGGCGGCAGGGCTGAGGAACCGTGCGGCCGGCGGCGGAGAACCCGCGGCCGGCCGCACCCGGAGCCTTGAACGGCGACTAGCCCCGCAGGACCGCCCCGGTCCGCTCGCCCGCGAGGGCGACCGCCGCGTCCCGCGCGGCCGAGGCCTCGTCCACGGTCAGCGTCCGGTCTCCGGCGCGGAAGCGCAGCGCGTACGCCAGCGACTTCTTCCCGTCGCCCAGCTGCTCGGCGTTCTCGTACACGTCGAACAGCCGGATCGACTCCAGGAGTTCCCCCGCGCCCTCACGCAGCGCGGCCTCCACGTCGGCGTGCGGCACGAACTGGTCGACCACGAGGGCGACGTCCTGCGTGGCGACCGGGAACGCGGAGATCCGCGGCGCCCGCGGGACACCGTCGCCCGCCGCCTCCAGGGCGTCCAGGTCCAGCTCCGCCGCGCAGGTCCGCTCCGGCAGGCCCAGGGCCTTGAGGACCCGCGGGTGCAGTTCGCCCGCGTGACCCACGACCCGCTCCGTGCCGTCGGCGACGACGACCAGCTCGGCGCAGCGGCCGGGGTGCCAGGGACCGTACTGGCCCTTGCGCACGATCAGTTCGGTACCGGCCTCGCGGGCCACGGCACGCGCCGCCTCGACGGCGTCGGCCCAGTCCGAGGGACGGCCCTTGCCCCACCAGCCGGACTGCTCGCGAGCGCCGGCGAGGACGACGGCGACGTGGCGCGGCTGCTCGGGCAGCGCGGCGTCCAGCGCGGCGATCTCCTCGTCGGTGGGACGCCGGTCGACGGGCAGGTGCGCGGCGACGCGCTGTTCCTCACGCGGGTGGAACACCAGCCCGGTCTCGAACAGCGCCAGGTCGTGCGAGCCCCGGCCGGCGTTGCGCCGCAGCGCGCCGAGCAGGCCCGGCAGCAGCGTGGTGCGGAGCGCGGGCTCCTCGTCGCTGAGCGGGTTGACCAGCTTGACGACCCGGCGGGCCGGGTCGTCGGCCTCCAGGCCGAGCTGGTCGAAGACCTGCTCGCTGACGAAGGGGTAGCTCGGCGCCTCGACGTAGCCCGCGCCGGCCAGGGCGCGGCCGGCCCTGCGGTGCAGCCGCTGGCGGTGCGTGAGGCCGCGGCCCGAGGGGAGCTTGGGCAGCGTGGAGGGCAGGTTCTCGTAGCCTTCGAGCCGGATGACCTCTTCGGCGAGGTCGTTCGGGTCGGTCAGGTCGGGCCGCCAGGACGGGACGGTGACGATGAGCTCGTCCTGCCCGTAGACGTCGCAGCCGACCTGCTGGAGGCGGCGGACGACCGTCTCCCGGCCGTACTCGACACCCGCCACCTTGTCCGGGTGGTCGGCGGGGATGGTGATGGTGTGCGGGGCCGAGGGCGCGATGACCTCGGTGACACCGGCCTCCGCCGTACCTCCGGCGAGCAGGACCAGCAGGTCCACCGTGCGCTGCGCGGCGGCCGCGGCGGCCTGCGGGTCGACACCGCGCTCGAAGCGGCGGGACGCCTCGGACAGCAGCTTGTGGCGGCGGGCCGTACGGGCGATCGAGACGGCGTCGAAGTGGGCGGCCTCGATGACCACGTCGGTCGTCGCGCTCGCGGCGTCCTCGTGGTCGGCGATCTCCGTGTGGGCGCCGCCCATGACACCGGCGAGGCCGATCGGGCCGCGCTCGTCGGTGATGACCAGGTCCTCGGCGTGCAGCGTGCGCTCGACGCCGTCGAGGGTGACGAGCTTCTCGCCCTCCTCGGCCCGGCGTACGCCGATGGTGCCCTCGACCAGCTTGCGGTCGTAGGCGTGCAGGGGCTGGCCCAGCTCCATCATCACGTAGTTCGTGACGTCGACGGCGAGCGAGATCGGGCGCATGCCGACCTTCTGCAGCCGGCGCTGGAGCCAGATCGGGGAGCGGGCCTCGGGGCTCAGGCCGGTGACGGTGCGGGCGGTGAAGCGGTCGCAGCCGAAGGGCTCGGAGACCTGCACCGGGTGGCCGAAGGCGTTCGGGGCCGGTACGTCGATCAGGGCCGGGTCGCGCAGCGGCAGGCCGTAGGCGATGGCGGTCTCGCGGGCGACGCCGCGCAGGGACAGGCAGTCGCCGCGGTTGGCGGTGACGGCGATGTCCAGGACCTCGTCGACCAGCTCCAGCAGCTCGATGGCGTCCTTGCCGACCTCGGTCTCCGGCGGCAGCACGATGATGCCGTGCGTGCCGTCGTCGCCCATGCCCAGCTCGTCGCTGGAGCAGATCATGCCGTGGGACGTCTTGCCGTAGGTCTTGCGGGCGGCGATGGAGAAGCCACCGGGGAGTGTGGCGCCGGGGAGGACCACGACGACCTTGTCGCCGACCGCGAAGTTGCGGGCGCCGCAGACGATCTCCTGGGGCTCACCGGTGCCGTTGGCCTGGCCGACGTCGACCGTGCAGAAGCGGATCGGCTTCTTGAAGCCCTCCAGCTCCTCGATGGTCAGCACCTGGCCGACGACCAGCGGGCCCTTGAGGTCGGCGCCGAGCTGCTCGACGGTCTCGACCTCCAGGCCGGCCGAAATGAGCTTGGCCTGGACGTCGCGGCCGGTCTCCGTCGCCGGCAGGTCGACGTACTCCCGCAGCCAAGAAAGCGGGACCCGCATCAGATCTCCATCCCGAACGGCCGGGTGAACCGGACGTCACCCTCGACCATGTCTCGCATGTCTTCGACGTTGTGGCGGAACATCAGCATCCGCTCGATGCCGAACCCGAAGGCGAAACCGCTGTACTTCTCCGGGTCGATGCCGCAGGCCGTGAGGACCCGCGGGTTGACCATGCCGCAGCCGCCCAGCTCGATCCAGCCCTCGCTGGAGCAGGTGCGGCAGGGCCGGTCGGGGTTGCCGACGGACTCGCCCTTGCACACGTAGCAGAGCATGTCCATCTCGGCGCTCGGCTCGGTGAAGGGGAAGAAGTTGGGCCGCAGCCGGGTCTTCATGCCCTCGCCGAACAGGGACTGGACCATGTGGTCCAGGGTGCCCTTGAGGTCGGCCATGGTCAGGCCCTCGTCCACGGCGAGCAGTTCGACCTGGCGGAACACCGGGGTGTGGGTGGCGTCCAGCTCGTCGGTGCGGTAGACGACACCCGGGCAGATCACGTAGACCGGCAGCTCGCGGTCGAGCATCGAGCGGATCTGCACGGGCGAGGTGTGGGTGCGCAGCACCATGCCGGACTCGGTGCCGCCGTCGGGGCCCTGCACGAAGAACGTGTCGGCCTCGCCGCGGGCCGGGTGGTCCGGGCCGATGTTGAGCGCGTCGAAGTTGAACCACTCCGCCTCGACCTGCGGGCCCTCGGCGACCTCGTAGCCCATGGCCACGAAGATGTCCTCGATGCGCTCGGACAGGGTGGTCAGCGGGTGGCGGGCGCCGGCCGGGACGCGGTCGTAGGGCAGCGTGACGTCCACCGCCTCCTCGACCAGCACCCGGGCGTCACGCTCGGCCTCCAGCTCGGCCTGGCGGGCGGCGAGGGCCTTGTTCACCGCGCCGCGGGCCATGCCGACGCGCTTGCCGGCCTCGGCCTTGGCGTGCGGGGGCAGGGCGCCGATCTCGCGGTTGGCGAGCGCCAGCGGGGAGGCCGGGCCGGTGTGGGCGACCTTGGCCTCGTGGAGCGCGTCGAGGGAGTCCGCGGCGGCGAAGGCGGCGAGCGCCTCGTCCCGCATGCGCTCGATCTCTTCCGGTTTCAACGCCTCGACCTCGACAGGGTCGTACGACTTATTGGGTGCCGACATCTCTTCCCGTGCTTCCGATTGGCTGGCGGATGGTCCCCGTGACCGTGGTGGGCCGTGAGAAGGACACAAAGGTGCCAAAGGCCGAGTCTAACGGGGTGGAGGTATGCGAATGCGCCCGTGGGCCGTCAGGCCCACCCGTCACCCGCCACCGCCCTATACGACGCTACGCGGCACCTCGAATTCAAACGCCGGGGCCGCCACGGGCAACGTAAATCGGAACTCGGCGCCGCCGCTCGCGGCGCGGCCGACCGTGATCGAGCCGCCGTGGGCCTCCACGATGCCCTTGACGATGTACAGCCCGAGACCCGTGCCGCCGCGCTTGCTGCCCCGCCAGAAGCGGGTGAAGACGCGGTTCATGGACTCCTCCGGGATGCCGGGCCCCTCGTCGCTCACCGTGACCGACGTGCCTGTGTCCTCGCCCTCGCGCGGGGACGGTGCGGGCGTGACGTCAATGGTGACGGTTCCCTCTCCGTGCCGCACGGCATTTTCGATGAGGTTGCTGAGCACCTGGTCGATCTTGTCGGGGTCGGCCCACAGCGCGGGCAGCGGCTGTTCGATGCGGAGCAGGAAGCGGTCGGCACGCTGGCCGGCGGCGACGTAGGCCTGGATGTGCCGGGAGACGGCGGCCCCGATGTCGACGGGCTGACGGCGCACCTCCAGCCGGCCGGAGTCGATGCGGGAGATGTCCAGCAGCTCGGCGATGAGGCGGGTGACACGGTCGGCGTCGGCGTCGACGGTCTCCAGCATCAGCCGCTTCTGGTCGTCGGTGAAGCGTTCCCACTTGGCGAGCAGGGTGGCGGTGAAGCCCTTCACGGAGGTGAGCGGGGAACGCAGCTCGTGGGCCACGGTGGCGATCAGCTCGGCGTGGCTGCGCTCGGTGCGGCGGCGGGCCTCGGTGTCGCGGAGGGAGACGACCACGGACCGGACCGGCCCCAGCGGCTCGTCCCGCACGTAGCGGGCGGTGACGAGCACCTCACGGCCGCCCGGCAGCAGCAGGTTGCGCTCGGGCTGCCGGACCCGGATCGGCAGCCCGCCGTAGGGATCGGTGAGCTGCCACCAGCGCCGGCCCTCCAGGTCCTCCAAGGGCAGCACCTTCTCCAGGGACTGGCCGAGGGCGTCGGCGGCCCGGACGGCGGTGATCCGCGCGGCGGCGGCGTTGAAGCAGGTCACGCGGCCCTTCTCGTCGGCGATGACGAGGCCGTCGGGCAGCTGGTCGGGATCGACGCCCGGGCAGCCGTCGGCGGGCCCGGGCGCGGGCGCGCGCCGCGCGTCCCGCCCTTCCGGCGCGGTGCTCGTGCCGGCCACACTCATCCCCGTACCCCACCTCTCAGACGGCGCAGGGCCCCGCGCTGGTCACCTTACTGGCTCTCGGTGACGGAGCGGCACCCTCCGGAGGCGCGCTGTGCACGGGCCGACGCGTAGAGACATACGGCGGCGGCGGTGGCCAGGTTCAGGCTCTCGGCCTTCCCGTGGATGGGGACGCGGACGACGGCGTCGGTGAGGGCGCGGGTCTCCTCCGGCAGCCCCCAGGCCTCGTTGCCGAACACCCAGGCGGTCGGGCCGCCCATCGTCCCCTTGTCCAGCTCCTCGTCCAGGTCGCGGTCGCCGGCCCCGTCGGCCGCGAGGATGCGCACCCCGGCCTCCTTCAGCCCGGCCACGGCCCGCTCGACGGGGACGCCCACGGCGACGGGCAGGTGGAAGTGGGAGCCGACGGAGGCCCGTACGGCCTTGGGGTTGTACAGGTCCACCGAGGCGTCGGTGAGGACCACGGCCTCGGCGCCGGCGGCGTCGGCGCAGCGCAGCACGGTCCCCGCGTTCCCGGGGTCGCGTACGTGCGCGAGGACGGCGACCAGCCGGGGCCGGCTCCTGAGGATCTCCTCGAAGGGGGTGTCCAGGAACCGGCAGACCCCGACCAGGCCCTGCGGGGTGACGGTGGTGGAGATCTCGGCGATGACCTCTTCGGAGGCCAGGTGCACCCGGGCACCGGCGTCCCGGGCCTCCCCGACGATGTCGGCGTACCGCTCCGCGGCCTCGACCGTGGCGAACAGCTCGACCAGCGTCGCCTGTCCCCCGGCCCGGTGCCCGGCAGCCTCCCGCACGGCCTGCGGCCCCTCGGCGAGAAACAGCCGGTCCTTGCCCCGGAAGTTCCGCTTGGCGAGCCGGCGGGCGGCGGAGACACGGGCGGAACGGGGGGAGATGAGCTCAGGGGAGACGGGGGGCATCCTCGTACCTTCGGAGACGTGTGGCGCCCCGCGGGGGGCGCGGGGCTCTGTCGATGTGCGGCTCCGCCGCGCGGGCGCGGGCGGCCACGGCGGACCCGTGGCCGAAGGACGTGCAGTGGACCCAACAACAGGACCCGCAAGCCGTGACAGCCTGCGGGTCCTCCAGTGAACGTCGGCTCAGAGCCAGCGCGGCGTCACGCGGCCTTCGGGGCGTTGACGTCCGACGGCAGCGCCTTCTGCGCGACCTCGACGAGCGCCGCGAAGGCGTTCGCGTCGTTCACGGCCAGCTCGGCCAGGATCTTGCGGTCGACCTCGATGTTCGCGGCCTTCAGACCCTGGATGAAGCGGTTGTAGGTGATGCCGTTGGCGCGGGCAGCGGCGTTGATGCGCTGGATCCACAGCTGACGGAAGTCGCCCTTGCGCTTCTTGCGGTCGTTGTAGTTGTAGACCAGCGAGTGGGTGACCTGCTCCTTGGCCTTGCGGTACAGGCGCGAACGCTGACCGCGGTAGCCGGAGGCCTGCTCCAGGATCGCCCGGCGCTTCTTGTGGGCGTTGACTGCCCGCTTGACGCGTGCCACTTGTTAACTCCTTGTAGCGGGGTCGTGGGGGTGCTCACACGACCCGGAAACGATTCGGTCCCGGTCCCGACGCACGGCGCTCAGAGGGCGCCGCGGCGTCACTTGCCGAGAAGCTTCTTGATCTTCGCGGCGTCGCCCGGGGCCATCTCGGCGTTGCCGGTGAGGCGACGCGTGACGCGGGACGACTTGTGCTCGAGCAGGTGGCGCTTGCCGGCGCGCTCACGGAGCACCTTGCCGGAGCCGGTGACCTTGAAGCGCTTGCTGGCACCGCTGTGCGACTTGTTCTTCGGCATAGCGCCGTTATCTCCTCGTCGGTGGCGCTCCGGTGCCCGGTCGTGAAACCGGGCACGGCGGAGCGTCGCTCTTCTTTCGGTTACATCCTCGGGGACGTACGTCCCCCGGGATCACGCCTCGGCGGAAGCCTCGGCAGGGGCCTCGTCGTGGCCCTCGGCGTTCACAGCGTCCGGGTCCGCGGCGTTCTGCGACTTGCCGGGGTTCGCCTTCGCCTCGGCCTTGCGGGCCTCCTGCGCCTGGCGGGCCTCGGCCATCGCCTCGGTCTTCTTCTTGTGCGGACCGAGAACCATGATCATGTTTCGGCCGTCCTGCTTCGGGTTCGACTCGACGAAGCCGAGGTCCTGGACGTCCTCCGCGAGACGCTGCAGCAGTCGGTAGCCCAGCTCGGGGCGGGACTGCTCGCGACCACGGAACATGATCGTGATCTTGACCTTGTCGCCCTGCTTGAGGAACCGGACGACGTGACCCTTCTTGGTGTCATAGTCGTGCGGGTCGATCTTCGGCCGGAGCTTCATCTCCTTGATGACCGTGTGCGCCTGGTTCTTGCGCGCCTCACGGGCCTTCATGGCCGACTCGTACTTGAACTTCCCGTAGTCCATGAGCTTGCACACGGGCGGACGGGCGTTCGCCGCGACCTCGACCAGGTCCAGGTCGTACTCCTGCGCAAGCTCCAGTGCCTTCGCGAGCGGGACAATGCCCACCTGCTCGCCACTGGGACCGACAAGTCGCACCTCGGGAACGCGAATCCGGTCGTTGATGCGGGGCTCGGCGCTGATGGATCCTCCTCGGTAGCACCACACGGCGGTCTGGCGGACAGCCGCGTAACGTCTCTTTTCGTTAGACCTAACCGCGCCGAAGCACAAAAAATGCCCCGGACGATCACAGGCGGGGCTCCAAGCACTACCGGAGCACCGCCGCGATGCCGCGGGGCGCGCTTTCGGGCGACTCCATCGTCCGTACGGAACGATGGTGGCCGCCTGACCGGGTGACCCGCCGTCCCGGAGGACGGTCGGGTGGGAGATCGGAGCCTCCACTTGTGGGCCGGACACAGTCATGTCCAGCCGGTCGTCTCCCAGACTAGCAGGCTCCCTTGACAAGGGCTAATTGAGGGGCACCGGGCCCGACCACCTATGGTGTGGGACATGAGTGACACCCCTGCCGAGTCCCCTGAGTCCTCAGAGGCCCCCGACTTCGACGCGATGACCCGGGACATCGCCGAGGTCCCCGCCGTCGAGGTGATCGTGACGGTCGCCGTCAACCTGATGAGCGCCGCCGCCGTGAAGCTCGGGCTGAGCGAGGAGGGCGACAAGTACAAGGACCTGGACGAGGCCCGCAAGCTGATCACCGCGCTCGCCGGTCTGCTGGACGCGGGCGCGACCGAGATCAGCTCCTTCCACGCGGCCCCGCTGCGCGACGGCCTGAAGTCGCTGCAGCTGGCGTTCCGCGAGGCGTCGATCGTCCCGGACGAGCCGGGCCAGGGGCCGGGCGAGAAGTACACCGGCCCCGTCTACGGCTGATCTACTCCTTCACGTACAAGGGCTCGCCCGGAGGCGTGGTCCCGGCCGGCAGCAGTGCCAGGTCGAGGCCGCGCACCAGGCGGGCCCGCAGTGTTTCGTCCGCCGCCAGCCGCTCGGCGACCGCGCGGGCGGCCTCGGCGGGCGGCGCGGCCGGGTCGAGGACGAGCGCGAGGGTGCCGTCGGCCCGCCCGGGGCCGAGGTGGGCGCGCAGCACGGCGGGCTCGGCCGCCACCGCCGTCCGGACGGCCTCCACCACGGCGGGGTCGGCGAGCGGGTCGGTGCTGGTGCGGCCCTCGGCGAGGGCCAGCAGCGCCGGGCCGGTCAGCTCGAACGGCACCGGTCCGGCGAGGTCGAGGACGACCGTGTCGGCCTTCTCGTGCGCGGCGGCCTGGAGCGCCTGGTGCAGGGGCACGGCGACCGGGCGGGCCGCGGGGTCCCAGCGGGCGAGGGAGTCGGTGGAGGTGAAGGCGGGCAGCGCGGTGCGGTCGCCGGCCTTCAGGGTGGGTACGGCCATGTCGCTGGTCTTCTCGCGGCGCAGCCCGTTCTCGTCCTCCTCGACCTCGCCGAGCACGGCGACGACGGGGACCAGCAGACGGGCGCCCTTGAGCGCCTCCAGGACGGGCCCCAGGGCGCTGCGGTCCTCGGCCCAGGCGGCGAGCGCGGCGCTCAGCCGGGGGTCGGCGGAGCCGTCGTCGTCGGAGAAGCCGGGGTCGGGAATGTTCTTGTTCGCCACGGTCACCGACCCTATCGGCACGTCTCCGGGCCGCCACAGGCACGCCACCCGGCCCACGGCACGCGCGTCCTCACAGGAACCCGCTGCGGGGTGCTTCGTCGCACCCGCCCGGAGACCGGGTACGCCGCGGGCGGCGGCTCAGGCCGGCCGTCTGCGGCTCCGCCACAGGATCACGCCGGCCACCAGCAGGACCCCGCCCACGCTGCCCGCGAGCGGCGCAGCCCAGCCGGAGGCGCTGCCCGCGGCCCTGACGGGGTCCGGGCCGGCACCGAAGTACTCGTCGCCGTACGACGCCGGGCGCAGGCCCCCGGGTTCGAGGCGGACGGCCGCCTTCAGCGCGGCCGCCGGGTCGATCATGCCGAAGCCCCGGGAGTCGTCCCGGCCGCCCACCGGGGCGTCCCGCGCGGTGTCCTCCAGGAGCTTCTTGATCTGGGCCGGGGCCAGGTCGGGATGGGCGGACCTGATCAGGGCGGCGGCGCCGGAGACGAAGGCGGAGGCCGCGCTGGTGCCCCAGCCCGCGTAGTACTTGTGGTCGGGGTCGGCGATGACGACGTCGACTCCGGGTGCGCTGACGGCGGCGTACCAGCGGCGGGTCGAGAAGGCGGCGCGGGTGCCGTACTTGTCGACGGCGGTGGCGGCGATGACGCCCGGGTAGGCGGCCGGGTAGGAGACGTGGTCGCCCTTGTCGCCGCCGTTGCCCGCGGAGGCGACGACGACCACTCCCTTCTTCAGGGCGTACTGCACCGCCTCGTCCTCGCTCGGCTCGGGGTGCGCGGAGTCGGAGTCGTCGCCGAGGGAGAGGTTGATGACGTCGGCGCCGTGGTCGGCGGCCCAGCGGATGCCGTCGGCGAGGGCGTTGCCGCGGGTGGTACGGGCCTTGGCGCGGGCGGGGTCGCCGTCCTCCAGGATCACCCGGACGGGCAGGACGCGGGCTTGCGGGGCGACGCCCATGACGCCCTCGGAGTCGCCGGTTCCGTGGCCGTGCCCGGCGATGATGCCGGCCATGGCGGTGCCGTGCCGGCCCCAGGTGCGGTCACCTGGTTCGGCACCGAAGCCGATCATGTCCTTGGCGGGCAGGACGTTGCCGGCGAGGTCCGGGTGGTCGGTCTGCACACCGGTGTCGAGGACGGCGACGGTGACGCCGCGGCCCTTCGTGGTCTGCCAGGCCTCGTCCAGGTGGAGGGCGGACAGGCCCCACTGCTGGGCGCGGATGCCGTCGGCGTGGGCGGTGGCGGACGGCAGGAGGGCGAGGGAGCCGGCGAACAGCAGGCTCACCGCCGCCTTGGCGGCATGCTTCATGAAGGCTTCTCCGTGGCTGTGCCGACGGTTTTCCGCAGGCGCCGCTGGACGCGGTCGGCCAGGCCCTGCGCCTCGTTGCCGAGGCCGGCCCGGGCCGGGTCGGTGGTGGCGCCGGAGCGGACGGCGTCCGCGGCGGGCTGGGGGGCGTCGACGGTACGGCCGTCGGCCCAGCCGGAGACGGCGTAGGCGACGACGGGGGCGTCGGTGAGGACGGAGAGGGTCCAGGAGGCCCGCTGCCGGTCGCCGAAGGCGGCGGCGGCCGTGCCGGCGGCGGCGTACGGCCGGGGCATCAGGTCGGCACGGCTGTCCAGGTGTTCGTCGCGGAAGCGGGCGGCGAGCGCGGTCATGGCGGCCGGGTCGGCCTTGGTGAACAGCAGGCCGACGGTGGTGACGTAGCTCTGGGTGGCGTCGGTGTAGGTGGCGCGCAGCAGCCGCTGGCAGCCGACCGGGGCGAGCGCCTTGGACAGCAGCGGGTCGAAGGCGTGGGCGCAGCCGCTGTCGGGGGCCACGGCGATCCGGGTCCAGGTGCGGTCGGCGCCGCCGGGGCCGGCACCGGTGCCCTGGACGGTGGGCGGGAACAGCTGGTCCACGGGCACGCTGTGCCAGAGCGTCCGGGCGGTGCCGAACGAGTCGCGGGTGCCCTTCGCGCCGTCGTCCCCGGTGAGCCAACTCCCGGTAGCGGCACCGCCGATGAGACCGAGTCCCAGCACGAGGCAGGCGGCGGCGGCGACGGTGCGCGGGCCCACCCGGGGACGCGTGCGCCCGCCGGACACATCGGGCTCCGCGAAGGACACCACGGGCCGCCCGCCCGGCGCGGCACTCCAGGAGTGCGCCGGATCCGGCCCGGGGTTCACGGGGTGCGCGGGCGCCATCGGACTCCGGGCGGCAGCACGGCCTCCTGCCAGCCCCGTGGACCGTGCCGCGGGTGCGGGGTGAGGGGGTGCCGGGGCGGTGGGGTGCGTGGGCGCGGGATGCGTGGGCGCGGGATGCCGGGGACCGGGTGCCGAGGCGCGCGGCGAGGCGGACGCGGACCCGGAGGCGGACGCGGACCCGGACGCCGGGGACGCCGAACGGATCGGACGCAACCGGGCCGTGGTCTCCGACCGGGTCTCGGCCGGCGCGCTCTGCCTGCCGGCCCGGAGCCGGGCCGTCGTCGTCTCCCCGACGCCCCCCTCCGAAGTCTCCGTCCCGCCCGGCGCCGTGCCCCTTCCCGGCCCAGTCCCGGCCACGCGCGCCGCCGCGCCGACCGGGGCTGCGGGAGATGCCGGAGAGGTGGCGGTGGTGGGAGGCGAGAGACAAGGGGAAGCTGACGAACTCCCCGCGCCTGCGGGGCCGGTGGGGCCTGGGCGGACCACCGAGGCCGCGGCACGACCCGAGCCCGCCGGTCCCCTCCGACCCACCGGGCCCGGCGAGCCCGGCGAGCCCGGCGAGCCAGCCGAGCCAGCAGAGTCCGCCGGACGAACCGGGCCCGCCGAGGCCGCTCCCCCACCCGAGCCCACCGGGCGCGCCCCGCCCGCCGGAGTCGCCGCAGCGCCCGGGCCCGCGGGCGTCGAGGGGCCCTGGGGCATCGGGCCGAGCGGGCCGGCCGGGGCGGTGTCGCCCTGGCGTTCCGCTGCGGAGCCGGCCGGTGGGGTGTCGGGGAAGCGGGCCGAGGCGGGGGGCGGGGGCGGGCTGGTGGGGGCGGGGGGTTCGGGGACGGTCGACGCGCCGGGCCGGTGAGGGCGTGCGGGCGGGACGGCCGGCGGGCGGGGGCCGCGCGGGGTGAAGACGGACGGCTCCTCGTCGGGGTCGTCGGCCGGAGCCGGGGGCGCGGAGGGCATCGGGGGGTGGGCCGGGGGCGTGGTGTCGGTGCGCCACGCGGGGCCCGCACTGTCACCGGCCGGGGCATGTCGCGCTTCCGTGCTCATGCACCCCCCGTTTCCTCATGCCCGGGCCGTTGCCGTACGCGGGCCGTCCTGCTGCTCGGCCGCGCCCGGTGCGACAGGTCCTTCCGGGCACGCATACCCGTACGGCCGGAGCGGCATCCCGGTTCACGCGGGTGCCGGGCGCGTCCGCCGTACGTGCGCGTCACTCTACGGGTTGTCGGGGGGCGGGACGGAACCGGTCCGCGGCGCCGGGGCATCTGCCCGGAACGTCCCCCTACCCTGCGGTAATCCTGTCTGGCAGGCTTCCGTCATGACTGCGCCTGCCGCCGCCCGGGCCCGTTACGACCGGGCCACCGCCCATCTCGACGCCCCCCTCGCGATCGTGGATCTGGACGCCTTCGACGCCAACGCGGACGACCTGGTCCGGCGCGCCGCGGGCAAGCCGGTGCGGGTCGCCAGCAAGTCGGTCCGCTGCCGGGCCCTGCTGGAGAGGGTCCTGGCCAGGGAGGGTTTCCAGGGCGTCATGTCGTTCACCCTGGCCGAGTCGCTGTGGCTCGCGCGGTCGGGGTTCGAGGACATCCTGCTGGCCTATCCGTCGGCCGACCGGGCCGGGTTCGCGGAGCTGACCGCCGACCCCAAACTCGCCCGTGCCGTCACGGTGATGGTGGACGATCCGGCCCAGCTCGACCTCATCGACGCCTCCCGGGACGGCGGGCGCGAAGCCGTCCGGGTGTGCCTGGAGCTGGACACCTCGCTGAGCCTGCTCGGCGGCCGGGTGCGGGTCGGCGCGCGGCGCTCCCCGCTGCGCTCGCCCGCCCAACTCGCCGAGCTGGCCCGGTCGGTGGCCCGGCGGCCGGGTTTCCGGCTGGTGGGGATCATGGCGTACGAGGGACACGTCGCCGGTGTCGGGGACGCGGTCGCCGGCCGGCCCCTGCGCTCGCGGGCGATCCGGCTGATGCAGGCCGCCGCCCGGCGCGAGCTGGCCGAGCGGCGGGCCGCCGTGGTGCGGGCGGTGCGGGCGGTCGCGCCGGACCTGGAGTTCGTCAACGGCGGCGGCACCGGCAGTGTGCAGCACACCGCCGCCGAGGAGGCGGTGACCGAGATCGCGGCCGGTTCGGGGCTGTACGTGCCCCGGCTGTTCGACAACTACTCGTCCTTCACCGGCCGTCCGGCGGCCCTCTTCGCCCAGCCGGTCGTCCGGCGGCCCGGGGTGGGTGTCGTCACCGTGCTGGGCGGCGGCTACCCGGCCTCCGGCGTCGCCGGACCCGACCGGCTGCCGGTGCCGTACCTGCCGGAGGGGCTGGCCTACGACCCGCAGGAGGGGCCCGGCGAGGTGCAGACCCCGCTGCTCGGCTCGCCCGCCGACGACCTGCTCCTCGGCGACAAGGTGTGGTTCCGGCACGCCAAGGCGGGCGAGCTGTGCGAGCGGTTCGACGCCCTCCACCTGATCGAGGGGGACACGGTCACCGCGACCGTGCCCACCTACCGGGGTGAGGGGCACACGTTCCTCTGAGGCTTCCTACAGGGGCGTGACGTACGCGCCGGCGATCCCGCCGTCCACGAGGAAGTCGGTGGCGTTGACGAAGGAGGAGTCGTCGCTGGCCAGGAAGGCGACGGCGGCGGCGATCTCCTCGGCCTCGGCGAACCGGCCGAGCGGGATGTGGACGAGCCGGCGGGCCGCCCGCTCCGGGTCCTTGGCGAACAGCTCCTGCAGCAGCGGGGTGTTGACCGGTCCGGGGCACAGCGCGTTCACCCGGATGCCCTCCCGGGCGAACTGCACGCCCAGCTCGCGGGACATGGCGAGGACGCCGCCCTTGGAGGCCGTGTAGGAGATCTGGGAGGTGGCCGCTCCCATCCGCGCCACGAAGGAGGCCGTGTTGATGACGGAACCCTTGCCCTGCCGGCGCATGTAGGGGATGGCGGCCTTGCAGCACAGGTAGACGGAGGTCAGGTTGACCTCCTGGACCCGCTTCCAGGCCTCCAGGCCGGTGTCCAGGATGGAGTCGTCGTCGGGCGGGGAGATGCCCGCGTTGTTGAAGGCGATGTCGACGCTGCCGTAGGTGTCGTACGCCGCCTTGAACAGCGCCTCGACCTGCTCGGGGTCGGTGACGTCGGTCTTCACGAAGAGTCCGCCGGTCTCCTCCGCGGCGGCCTTGCCGCGGGTCTCGTCGACGTCCGCGCAGACGACGTGGGCGCCCTCGGAGGCGAGCCGGCGGGCGGAGGCGAGTCCGATGCCGCTGCCGGCTCCGGTCACGACGGCGGTACGGCCGACCAGGCGGCGGCAAACACTGGTGTCGGTCACTGTGCGGGGCCCTCCGTGCTGATGAAGACGTTCTTGGTTTCGGTGAAGGCGGTCAGGGCGTCGGGGCCGAGTTCGCGGCCGAGGCCGGACTGCTTGAACCCGCCGAACGGGGTCCAGTAGCGGACGCTGGAGTGGGAGTTGACGGACAGGTTGCCCGCACGGACGGCCTGCGACACGCGCAGGGCGCGGCCCACGTCCCGGGTCCAGACGGAGCCGGAGAGGCCGTAGGGGGTGTCGTTGGCGAGACGGATGGCGTCCTGCTCGTCGGTGAAGGGCAGCAGGACGGCCACGGGTCCGAAGATCTCCTCGCGGGCGGCCGGGCTGTCGGGCCGTTCCCCGGTGAGCACGGTCGGCGGGAACCAGAAGCCTGGCCCGTCGGGGGCGCTGCCGCGCAGGGCCGGGGCGTCCGCGGCGGCGTACGACCGTACGCGCTCCCGCTGCCGGCCGGAGATCAGCGGGCCCATCTGGGTCTTCTCGTCGGCCGGATCGCCCACGACCACGGCGGCCAGCGCGTCGGCGAGGAAGGCGCGGGCCTCGTCCAGCACCGTCTCCTGGACGAGGATGCGGGTGCGGGCGCAGCAGTCCTGGCCGGCGTTGTCCAGGAAGGAGAAGGGGTCGAGGGCGGCCTTCAGATCGGCGTCGGCGAAGACGAGGCTGGGGCTCTTGCCGCCGAGTTCGAGGGTGACCGGTTTGACCAGGCGGGCGCAGCGCTCCATGACCTCCCGGCCGGTGCGGGTCGAGCCGGTGAACACGATCTTGGCGACGTCGGGGTGGTCCACCAAGGCGCGGCCGGCGGTGTGGCCGTAGCCGGGCAGCACCTGGAAGACGTGCTCGGGCAGGCCTGCCTCCAGGGCGAGTTCGGCGAGCCGGAGCGCGGTGAGCGGGGTGGTCTCGGCGGGCTTGAGGAGCACGGCGTTGCCGGCGGCGAGGGCGGGGAAGGAGCCCCAGGCGGCGATCGGCATGGGGAAGTTCCACGGGGCGATCACGCCGATCACGCCCAGGGGTTCCTGGAAGGTGACGTTCCAGCCGCCGGGCACCGGGATCTGGTGGCCGAGCAGGCGTTCGGCGCCGCCGGCCGCGTAGAGGAGCAGGTCGCGGGCGTTGGCCGCCTCCCAGCGGGCGCCCGCGACGGTGTGGCCGGCCTCGCGGACCTCCAGCCGGGCGAGTTCCTCGGTGTGGGCGTCGACGGTGTCGGCGAAGCGGCGCAGCAGGCGGGCGCGGTCGGCGGGGGCGAGGGCGGCCCACCCGGTCTGGGCGCGGGCGGCCCGTACGACGGCGGCGGCGACGTCCTCCTCGCTCGCGGCGGGGACGGTGGCGACGGTCTCCTCGGTGGCGGGGTTGAGGACGGTCAGCTCGTTCGGGTCGGACACGGGGTGACCTTTCACAGGCGTTCGAAGGAGCGGCGCAGCTCCCAGTCGGTGACCGCGGCGTCGAAGGCCTCCAGTTCGACGCGCGCCATGTTGCGGTAGTGGGCGACGACCTCGTCCCCGAAGGCGGCCTTGGCGATCGCGCTGTTCTCCCACAGCTCGGCGGCCTCGCGCAGGGTGGTCGGGACGTGCTCGAAGCCGGCGGTGTAGGCGTTGCCGGGGCAGGGCTCGGGCAGTTCCAGTTTCCGCTCGACCCCGTACAGGCCGGCCGCGACGAGGCCGGCGACGGCGAGGTGGGGGTTGACGTCTCCGCCGGGGAGGCGGTTCTCGAAGCGCAGGGAGCGGCCGTGGCCGACGACCCGCAGCGCGCACGTGCGGTTGTCGTGGCCCCAGGCGACGGCGGTGGGGGCGAAGGAACCCGGCTGGAACCGCTTGTAGGAGTTGATGTTGGGGGCGTAGAGGAGGGAGAAGTCGCGCAGGGCGGCGAGCTGTCCGGCGAGGAAGTGGCGCATGACGTCGGACATCCCGTCGCCGTCGGCCATGGCGTTGCGGCCGTCGGCGTCGGCGAGCGAGAGGTGGATGTGGCAGGAGTTGCCCTCGCGCTCGTTGTACTTGGCCATGAAGGTGAGCGAGACGCCCTCCTGGGCGGCGATCTCCTTGGCGCCGGTCTTGTAGAGGGCGTGCTGGTCGCAGGTCCGCAGTGCCTCGTCGTAGCGGAAGGCGATCTCGTGCTGGCCGGGGTTGCACTCGCCCTTGGCGGACTCGACGGTGAGGCCCGCGCCGGCCATGTCGTTGCGCAGGCGGCGCAGCAGGGGCTCGATGCGGCCGGTGCCGAGGATGGAGTAGTCGATGTTGTACTGGTTGGCCGGGGTCAGGCCGCGGTAGCCGGTGTCCCAGGCCTGTTCGTAGGTGTCCTTGAAGACGATGAACTCCAGCTCGGTGCCGACCTGGGCGGTGTGGCCGAGTGCGGCGAGCCGGTCGAGCTGGCGGCGCAGGATCTGGCGGGGCGCGGCGGCGACCGGGGAGCCGTCGTTCCAGGCGAGGTCGGCGATGAGCAGGGCGGTGCCGGGGTGCCAGGGGATCCGGCGCAGGGTGGCGAGGTCGGGGCGCATGGCGAAGTCGCCGTAACCGCGCTCCCATGAGGACATCGCGTAGCCGTCGACGGTGTTCATCTCGGTGTCGACGGCGAGCAGGTAGTTGCAGCCCTCGGTGCCGTGGTGCAGGACCTCGTCGAGGAAGAAGCGGGCGGCGAACCGCTTGCCCTGGAGCCGCCCTTGCATGTCGGGGAAGGCCAGGACGACAGTGTCGATCTCACCGCCCGCGACGAGGGCGTGCAGTTCCTCGACGCTGAGCGGGGGTGTGCGGTCTGCCACGGGAGAGCCTCCTTCGGCGCCATCGCGCTTTTTCGGCCGGGCCGGGAGCCATAAGGTATTGCGGAGAACCATTGCTTGGGAAGGGGGTACGGCGGATGTCGCACGACATGGGTACGGGCGGCCTTCAGGACCGGCTCGCCCCGGTGCTGCGGCCGGTGCGGGCCGGCAACGGTTTCGAGGAGGCGCTGGAACAGATCCTGCAGATCGTCCGGCTGGGCCTGGTGCCGGGCGGCGAGCGGCTGCCGGCCGAGCGGGAGCTGGCGGAGCGGCTCGGGATCAGCCGGGTGACGCTGCGCGAGGTGCTGAAGGTGCTCCAGGACCAGGGTCTGGTGGAGGCGCGGCGCGGGCGGTACGGCGGAACGTTCGTGCGGCCGCGCCAGGACGCGGGCGGCGAGGACGAGCTGCGGCGCCGGATCGCCGAGGTCGACATCGAGGACGTGCTCCGCTTCCGCGAGGTGTTGGAGGTGGGCGCGGCCGGGCTGTGCGCGGCGCACGGGCTGGCCGAGGAGCAGGCGCAGCGGCTGCGGGAGGCCTTGGACCGCACCCACGGGGCGCCGCTCGCGGACTACCGGCGGGCGGACACGCTGCTGCACCTGACGCTGGCCGAGCTGTGCGGTTCGCCGTCGCTGACCGCGCAGTACGCGGCGGTCCGGGCCACCGTGAACGACCTGCTGGACTGCATCCCGCTGCTGGTGCGCAACCTGGAGCACTCCCAGCGGCAGCACACGGCGCTGGTCGGGGCGGTGCTGGACGGGGACGCGGACGGGGCGCGGGAGATGATGCGCGAGCACTGCGCGGGGACGGCGGCGCTGCTGCGGGGCTTCCTGGCGTGAGCCGGTTCTGCGAAAGTGGGGGCGACAAAGGTATTGCTGACTACCTTTGCGGGTGGGCAGTTTGAGAGCGGGCGCCGAGGGCGCCGGGCACCGATGGAGCCGGGTGCTGAGGGAACCGGCACTCATGAAGCCGGGCACCGACGACGCGGGGCGCTTTTCCAGGGAGGGCAGCATGACCGCACGGCCGCTGATCGGCGTGAGCACGTATCTGGAGTCCGGGGTGCGCTGGGGGGTGTGGGAGCTGGACGCGGTACTGCTGGCGGCCGGCTATCCGCGGCTGGTGCAGCGGGCCGGCGCGCTCGCGGCGCTGCTGCCGCCGGACGCGCCGGAGCACGCCGCGGCCGCGGTGGCCCGGCTCGACGGGCTGGTGATCGCGGGCGGCCCGGACGTCGACCCGGCTCGCTACGGCGCCGAGCGCTCACCCCGCACCGGACCGCCCGCGCCGGAGCGGGACGCCTGGGAGCTGGCGCTGATCGAGGCGGCGCTCACGGCGGGGGTGCCGCTGCTCGGCGTCTGCCGGGGCATGCAGTTGCTGAACGTCGCCCTCGGCGGCACGCTCGTCCAGCACCTGGACGGGCACGCGGAGGTGGTCGGCGCGTTCGGCGGCCACCCGGTGAAGCCGGTGCCGGGCACGCTGTACGCCGGGATCGTCCCGGAGGAGACGACGGTGCCGACGTACCACCACCAGGCGGTGGAGCGGCTCGGCGAGGGCCTCGTGCCGTCGGCCTACGCGGCCGACGGCACCGTGGAGGCCGTCGAACTGCCGGCGGACCGGGGCTGGGCGCTGGGCGTGCAGTGGCATCCGGAGATGGGCGAGGACCTGCGGGTGATGCGCGCCCTGGTCACAGCCGCCTCCTGAGCCGGACCGGAGCGGCCTCGCCCCGGGCACTCCGGAAGGCCGAGCCCGCCGACGCCGGCCACCGCGAACCCGGCCACAACCAACGGCTCAGGCCACGCCCCCGCCGACCCCGGCCACAACCAACAGCCCAGGCCACGCGCCCACCGACCCCGGCCACAACCAACGGCTCAGGCCACGCGCCCGCCGACCCCGGCCACACCCAAGCCCGACAACCCCGGCCACAGCCCACCCCGCCGCCACCGCCCCCTCAGCCAGACCAAAGCAGCCACCCCCGGCGCACGCCGGAAGGCCGAGCCCGCCGACGCCGGCCACCGCGAACCCGGCCGCAACCAACGGCTCAGGCCACGCGCCCGCCGACCCCGGCCACACCCAAACCCGACAACCCCGGCCGCAGCCCACCCCCGTCACCACCGCCCCCTCAGCCAAGCCAGAGCGGCCAGCCCCTGCGCGCGCTGGAAGGGGCGCAGGGTGGGCAGGCCCGGTGGGGCCGGCTGGAGGGAGGCGTGCAGGAAGTAGCCCGTGAGGGCGGCCAGCGCCGCGGTCACGGCGTCCGGGGCCGCCGCCCGGCCGAGGGGGTGCGCGGTGAACACCGCCTCGGGGTCGGGACCGCCCTGGGCCCGCACGCACGGCAGCATGACCAGCAGGTCGAACCAGGGCGCGGCGCGCAGGGCGTGCGGCCAGTCCACGAAGACGAGGCCGTCGGCCGTGAGCAGGACGTTGTCCGCGCGGAGGTCGCCGTGGGCCAGGGTGTCCCCGGACGCGCCCTCGGCCCATCCGTCCGCCAGCGCCGCGAGTTCCGGCAGACGGCCGGCGACCCACGCGCCGAGCCGGCCGCGCACGTCCCCGGACTCGCCCGCGAGGAGGCGGCGCCAGCCCGAGAAGGCCTCGGCGAGGTCCTCGGCGACGGGCGGGGCGTCGACCGGGGACGGGGTGCCGGTGCGGGCGAGCTCGGTCACGGCGTCGAGCACGCGGTCCAGTTCGGCCCGCCGCCAGGGCACGCCGGGCTGGTGCCCCGCGACCTCCTCGAAGACCAGCGCCACCCAGGTGCCGTCGTCGTACGAACCGAGCAGCCGGGGCGCCGGTACGGCGGCCGGGAGGGCGGCGGCGTTGCGGGCCTCCTTGCGGTGCAGGCCGGGGCTGTGCGGGTTGGTGTCGGCGCTCACCGCCTTGACGAACCCGGCCCGGCCGGCGGCCGTGCGCACGCGGGCGGCGACACCCGGGGAGAAGCCGCCGCTCTGGGTGACGGCCCGCACGACGGGTGCCCCGAGCACCTCCCCGACGGCGTCGCGGACGACGGCCGGGAGGTCTTCCCAGGGGGTGCGGACGCCGGTGGCGGGCGGGGCGGTGAGGGTCATACCGCATGATGGCGAGCCGGGCCGCGCCGGGGCCAAGGATTTTCCGCGCGGGTGGCGACCCGTCATCCCCGTGTCAGCGACAGCAGTTCCCGGGCCGGGCCCGTCGGGCGGTGACCGGTCGGCCAGACCGCGCGCAGGTCCCGGTGGAGCGAGACCCCCTCCACGGGGATGCTGACCAGCCGCCGCATCGACAGCTCCTCCCCCACCGCCAGTTCGCTGAGGACGGAGGGTCCGGCGCCGCTGACCGCGGAGGCCTTCACCGCCGTCGTGGAGGACAGTTCGATCAGCGGGCGGGCCAGGCCGCCGAGCGCCGCGTCCAGGACCTGCCGGGTGCCGGAGCCGCGCTCGCGCAGGATGAGCGGGGTCGCGGCCAGCTCCGCCGCCGTCAGGGGCCGCCGGCGGCGGGCCCACGGATGGCCCGGCGCGGTGACGACGATCAGCCGGTCGTGGGCGATGACCGCGGAGTCCAGGCCCGGCGGGACCGACAGGCCCTCCACGAAGCCCAGGTCGGCGTCGCCCGCCAGCAGCAGTTCCGCGACCTTCGCCGAGTTGCCCGCGAGCAGCGACACGGCCGTGTCGGGCCGTTCGGCGTGCAGCGCCAGGAGCCAGCCGGGCAGCAGGTACTCGGCGATGGTCATGCTCGCCGCGACCCTGAGCCGCGAATCCCGCCGGTCCCGCAGCGCCCGCGCCCCCGCGTCGAAGGCCGCAGCGGCCTCCACCACCCGCCGGGCCCAGTCGGTGACCAGGGCGCCCGCGTCGGTGAGCCGGGAGCCGCGCGGCGAGCGGTCGACGAGGGCGACCCCCAGCTGCCGCTCCATGGAGCGGATCCGGCTGCTCGCGGCCGGCTGCGTGATGCCGACCTCCCGGGCCGCCGCGCCGAGACTGCCCAGCCGTGCCACGGCCAGCAGCAGTTCCAGCGCGGCGAGGTCCGGCACCCGGTGCGCCAGGGATGCCGTCCGCTGATCCTCCGCCTTGCTCATAAGACCAGCTTATGCCCTCATAGACGGGAACTCCCTGGTCAGGGGCGATCGGTTACGGGATCGTAGGGGCATGGTCACCGCAGTCGAGCCCCTCCGTCTCCCCCGCGCCGCCCGGATCCGGCACCTCGGTCCGAACTGGTACGCCGCCGTCATGGGCACCGCCGTCGTCGGCTCGGCCGGTGTCGCGCTGCCGGGACCGGTGCACGGGCCGCGCGGTGTCTTCGCGGCTGTCTGGGCGCTGTCCCTGTTCCTGCTGCTGACCCTGCTGGCCGCCCGGGCCTGGCACTGGGGCCGCCACCGCGACCAGGCCCGCGCCCACCTCCTCGACCCGGCCATGGCCCCCTTCTACGGCTGCCTGGCGATGGCCCTGCTCTCGGTGGGCGGCGGCGCCCTGACGGCGGGCCGGCAGCTGATCGGCGCGTGGACGGCCGTCGCCCTGGACACCGTGCTGTTCTCCACGGGTACGGTGATCGGGCTCGCGGCAGCCGTGGCCGTGCCCTACCTGATGGCCGTACGGCACCGCGTCGACGCAGCCCAGGCCACCCCGGTGTGGCTGCTGCCGCTCGTCGCGCCCATGGTGTCGGCCTCGGCCGGCCCCCTGCTCGTGCCGCATCTGCCGCCCGGGCAGCCCCGGGAGACCCTGCTGCTGGCCTGCTTCGCGCTGTTCGGGCTGAGCCTGCTGGCCGTGCTGGTGATGCTGCCGCTGATCTTCGCCCGGCTGCTCACCGGCGGGCCGCTGCCGCTCGTGCTGACCCCGACCCTTTTCCTGGTCCTCGGCCCGCTCGGGCAGTCCACCACCGCGGTCGCCCTCGTCGCGGACGCCGCCCCCGGGGTCGTACCGGCCCCCTACGACCGTGGCCTCGACGTCTTCGCCGTGCTCTACGGGGTGCCGGTCATGGGGTTCGCGCTGCTCTGGCTGGGGCTGGCCACCGCGCACGTGGTGCGGGCCCGGCGCCGGGGCATGGGCTTCTCGCTGACCTGGTGGTCGTTCACCTTCCCGGTGGGCACCTGTGTCACCGGCGCCGCCGCCCTCGCCCGGCACACGGGACTGGCGATGTACGACGCCACGGCCACCGGTCTGTACGGCGTCCTCGTGGCCGCCTGGCTCGCGGCGGCCTGGGGCACCGTGCGCGGCCTGTTCAGCGGTGAGCTGCCCGCAGCGCCTCGGTCAGCACCCGTGGCGCCTCCGTCAGTGCCGGCCCGTACCAGGTCAGGTGCCGCCCGCTGACCAGCGCGCAGGGCAGGCCGGGGAACGCCTCCGGGCCGTCGTCGGCGGTGAACCGGTACGGCTCGTCGGGCAGCACCACCAGTTCCGCTCCCGCCGCCCGCAGTTCCTCCAGCGGGACGCGGGGATAGCGCTCGGGGTGGCCGGCGTACACGTGGTCCACGCCGAGACGGGCCAGGACGTCGCCCGCGAAGGTGTCCCGCCCGAGCACCATCCAGGGCCGGCGCCAGACCGGTACGACCGCCCGCGTACGTGCCGCCGCCCCGGGCAGGCCGGCCCAGGCCGCCTCCGCCGCGTCCAGCCACACGGGCCGCGCCGGCGCACCGCACGCGGTGAGCACCCGGTCCAGCTCGGTGAAGGCCCGGGGCACGCTCCGCACCTCGGTGACCAGCACGTGAAGGCCCGCGGCGCGCAGCACGTCGAGGTCCGGGGCGCGGTTCTCCTCCTCGTTGGCGATCACCAGGTCGGGGGCGAGGGCGATGACGCGGTCGACGTCCGGGTTCTTCGTCCCGCCGATCCGGGTGACGTCGAGGTCCGCCGGACGATCGCACCAGTCGGTGGCGCCGACGAGGACGCCGGGCAGGGTGACGGCCACCGCCTCGGTGAGGGACGGGACCAGGGAGACGACTCGCACCGGTCAGCGGGCCCTGTCCTGCACGGCCTCGATGTGCTCGGCCACCGCCACCACGATGATCCGGGTGTCCGGGACGGTGGCCCGCCACCGGTGCCGTACCCCGCCCGTGAGGTACAGCGTGTCCCCGCGTCCGAGGCGGTACGCGCGTCCCTCGGCCTCGATCTCGACCGCGCCGTCGGCGACGTACATCAGCTCGTCGTTGCGGTGCTGGAACTCGCGGCCGGCGTCGTGGTCGCCGGTGAACTCGGAGGCGTGCAGCTGGTGGTGGCCGCGCACCAGGGAGCGGGTCCGCGGGTCGAAGTCGCCCTCGGGGAGGGTCTCGGCGCGCACGACGTCGACGCTGGCGGCCGGGTCGGCGGCGGCGAGGAGCTCGACGGCGGTGGTGCGCAGGGCGTCGGCCAGCTTCTCCAGGGACGTACGGCTGGGACGGGCCTTGTCGTTCTCGACCTGGCTGAGGAACGGCACCGACAGGCCGCTGCGCTCGGCGACGGCGGCGAGGGTCAGTTCCAGCACACGGCGGCGCCGCCGGACGGCCGCGCCCACCCGCACGGGCTGCTGCTCTTTGTGGTCGCCCATCGCTCCGGCTCCCTCCCTCGCTCGTCGTGCCGCTGTCCGGGTGCCCGCTGCGGGGCGCATCTCTTCCGATGACTTCTCTGCACCCTACGCATGTTCGGCAAACCGTTTCACGTGCCTGTCGCATCCCCGGCATGCCCGTGATCCCCCACCCTCTCAGTTCGCGCCAGCACTTGGGGGCCGGTGACCGGTCCGTGACCCGGTCACCCTGGGGGATGAAGATGCCGACCAGCTGGGCGCGACAGCCCGGCGGGCCAACGGTCCGCACGGACGGTGATTGGCCGGATTCCTGCCGTAGGGGAAACAACGGGGGGCGGGCAGCGCCGGACGCGTGGGGGCGTCCGGCGGCGCCCGCCCCCCGGGGAGGCGGTCCGGGCCGGTCAGGTCACCCGGCCGCCTGGCTGGTGGCGCCGTCCCGGGCGGTGACGGGCGCCCACTTGTCGACGAGGCCGGGGTGCTGCCGCAGCCAGCCGCGCACGGCGTCCTGCTCCTTGCCCTTGCCGGACTTCTGGATCTGCGCCTCCAGGCTCGTCAGCTGCTCCTCGGTCATCGAGAAGTCCTTCAGCCACCGGCCGACCTGCGGGTTGTCGGCGGCGAAGCCCTTGCGGGCGAGGGTGTGCACCCCGTCGCCCCGGCCCCAGGCGCCCTTGGGGTCCTTGAGCTTCTTCAGGTCGTAGTCGCTGTACGCCCAGTGCGGCGACCAGAGGGTGACGACGACCGGCTCCTTGCGGGCGTAGGCGCGCTTCAGCTCGGCGAGCATGGCCGGTGTGGAGCCGTCCACCACGTCGTAGGCGCCGTCGAGCCCGTACTCCTTGAGCACCCTGCTCTTCAGCAGACCCATCATGCCCGCGCTGGGCTCGATGCCGATGATCTTCCCGTGGAACTCGGAGGCGTGGCCCTTGAGGTCCGTCAGGGAGTTCACGTCCTTGACATAGGACGGGACGGTCAGCTCCAGGGAGGTGGGTCCGTACCACTTGCCGAGGTCGTCCAGCTGCCTGCCGTACTTCGTCCAGTACTCGGCGTGGGTGGTGGGCAGCCAGGAGTCGGTCTGGAAGTCGAGCTGGCCGGTGGCCAGGCCGGTGTAGAGGGGGCCGGCCGCGTACTGGGTCGTGGTGACCTCGAAGCCGCGTTCCTCCAGGAGTTCCTTCCACAGGAAGGTGGAGGCGATGCCCTCGTCCCAGGGGATGTAGCCGATCCGGATCTCCTTGCCCTTGCCGACGTCCGTGCCGGAGGCCTCGGAGGTACCGGCGGAGGAGCCGAAGATCCCGAGTCCGCCGGCGACTAGGGCGAGGACGACGGCCCCGGTCACGGCGACGGCCGGGCGCGGGCGGTACGACCACGCGCGCGTGGGGGCCTTCGCGGCGGCCCTGCGGCCCAGCGGGGAGAGCTGGGTGCCGAGCGCGCCGGTGACGCGGTCGAGGTAGATGGCGAGGACGACGATGCCGACGCCCGCCTCGAAGCCGTAGCCGATGTCGAGCCGGCCGATGGCCTCGTTGACGGCGCCGCCGAGGCCGCCGGTGCCGACCATGCCGGCGATGACGACCATGGACAGGCCGAGCATGATCACCTGGTTGACGCCGGCCATGACGGTCGGCAGGGCGAGCGGCAGCTGGACCCGCCACAGGATGTCGCGCGGGCTGGTGCCGAACGCCTCGGCGGCCTCGACCAGCTCTGCGTCGACCTGGCGGATGCCCAGCTCGGTCATGCGGACGCCGGGGGCGAGCGCGAAGATCAGGGTGGCGACGACACCGGCGGCGGTGCCCAGGCCGAAGAAGAGCATCGCCGGGATCAGCAGCACCATCGAGGGCATGGTCTGGAGCAGGTCCAGGACCGGCCGTACGGCGGCGCTGACCGCTTTGGAGCGGGCGGCCCAGATGCCCAGCGGGATCGAGATCACCAGGGCGATCACGGTCGCCACGAGGACCAGGGCGAGGGTGGACATGGCCCGGTCCCACAGGTCGAGCGAGTCGACGAGGGCGAACCCGGCGAAGGCGAGGACACCGGCGAGCAGCCCGCGCAGCCACCAGGCGAGCACGGCGAGGATGCCGGCCGTCAGCAACGGCTGGGGGGCGGCGAGTACGGCGTCGATGCCGTCGTACATGCCCTCCATGACCGCCTTGACGGCGTCGAAGAGCCAGGAGAGGTGATCGACCAGCCAGGAGACGCCGGAGTCGACCCAGTCGCCGAGGTGGATCCTAGGCACGGCTGATCACCTTGCCCTCCGGGTTGTCGCAGGGTGCGGGGCCGGCCGTCTCCTCGCCGAGGAAGCCGACCAGCCGCTGCCGGGGGACGACACCGATGACGCGGTTCGCCTCGTCCACGACGGAGACGCGGTGGGACAACCGGGCGCTGATCGCGCACAGCCGGGTGAAGGGGGTCTCGCGGGTCGCGGTCTCGCAGCCGCACAGCGGGGCGTCGGCCGTGACCGAGGTGTCCATGAGGGCACCCGCCGTCAGCACCCGGGAGCGGTCGACGTCCTGGACGAAGGAGGCGACGTAGTCGTTCTCGGGGCGCAGCAGGATGTCCTCGGCGGTGCCGGTCCGGACGATCCGGCCGTCGCGCATGACGGCGATGCGGTCGCCGAGCCGCATGGCCTCGTTGAGGTCGTGGGTGATGAAGACGATGGTCTTCTTCAGGGTCTTCTGCAGTTCCAGCAGCTGGTCCTGCATGTCGCGGCGGATGAGCGGGTCCAGGGCGCTGAAGGACTCGTCCATCAGCAGCACGTCGGCGTCGGTGGCGAGCGCGCGGGCGAGGCCGACGCGCTGCTGCATGCCGCCGGACAGCTCGTCGGGCCAGGACGTCTCCCAGCCGGCCAGGCCGCACAGGGCGAGCGCCTCGTCGGCGCGGCGCTCGCGCTCGGCGCGGGGCACGCCCTGCACTTCCAGGCCGTAGGCGGCGTTGTCGCGGACGCTGCGGTGCGGGAACAGCGCGAAGTGCTGGAAGACCATGCTGATCTTGTGGGAGCGCAGCTCGCGCAGCGCCCGGTCGGACAGCGCGGCCAAGTCCTGCCCGTCGAAGCGGACGCTGCCCGCGGTCGGCTCCAGCAGCCCGTTGAGCATGCGCAGCAGGGTGGACTTCCCGGAGCCGGACAGCCCCATCACCACGAAGATCTCGCCGGCCGCGACGCGGAACGACGCGTCGATCACGGCGGCGGTCGCGCCGTCGGCGCGCAGCTCCGTCCGGTCGGCGCCCTCGCGCAGGCGTTCCACTGCTTGCTCCGGTCGTCTGCCGAACACCTTGAACAGGTGTTCCGCCTCAAGCCTGGCTGATGACACGCGGACCTCTCGTCTGGCGGGGACAGGACAGAGGCGGCGCCTCCCCAGGTCAAGCCCGGGCAAACCCGCAAGTGGCCCGGTTCACGGCAGTGCGCGTCACGCAACGCGTTCCGGGAGCCGGGGCCGCTGTCGGTGGCGTGCGGCATGATGCGTGCGTGACCGGACGACTCATGCTTCTCGACACCGCCTCGCTGTACTTCCGCGCCTATTTCGGCGTCCCGGACTCCGTGAAGGCGCCGGACGGCACGCCCGTCAACGCGGTCCGCGGGCTGCTGGACTTCATCGACCGGCTGGTCAAGGACCACCGGCCGGAGCACCTGGTGGCCTGCATGGACGCCGACTGGCGCCCGCAGTGGCGGGTGGACCTGATTCCCACCTACAAGGCGCACCGGGTCGCCGAGGAGCACGAGGGCGCGCCGGACGCGGAGGAGGTGCCGGACACCCTGGCCCCGCAGGTGCCGGTGATCGAGGAGGTGCTGGACGCGGTCGGCATCGCGCGCGTCGGCGTCGCGGGGTACGAGGCGGACGACGTGATCGGCACGTTCACCGCGCGCGCGAAGGGCCCGGTGGACATCGTCACCGGCGACCGCGACCTGTACCAGCTGGTGGACGACGCGCGCGGGGTGCGGGTGCTGTATCCGCTGAAGGGCGTGGGCACGCTGCAGCTGACCGACGAGGCGGTGCTGCGCGGGAAGTATGGCGTCGACGGGCGCGGGTACGCGGATCTGGCGCTGTTGCGCGGCGACCCGAGCGACGGCCTGCCGGGCGTGGCCGGGATCGGCGAGAAGACGGCCGCCAAGCTGCTCGCCGAGTTCGGCGACCTGGCCGGGATCATGGCGGCGGTCGACGACCCGGGGGCGAAGCTCACGCCGTCGCAGCGCAGGCGGCTCACCGAGGCCCGGCCGTACGTCGCGGTCGCGCCGAAGGTGGTGCGGGTGGCCGACGACGTGCCGCTGCCGGACGTGGGTACGGCGCTGCCGCACGCCCCGCGCGACCCGGCGGCGCTGGAGGAGCTGGCGCGCAGGTGGGGTCTCGGCGGCTCCCTGCAGCGGCTGTTGACGACGCTGGCGCGGTGAACCCGAGCGGAATATTCAGGTAAAGCGATCACGCAGGGGGCTCGGAAAGAGGGGTGGCACACCGGAGCGAGATGCTAACTTAGGTAAACCTAACCAACCTCGCAGGAGGCCGTGATGGCAGAACGTCCGGGACGAAAGCCGCGCAAGCCCCAGACCGCCCAGGTGGTGCGCACCGAGCGCCTGACCCCGCACATGCAGCGCGTGGTCCTCGGCGGCGAGGGCCTGGCCGGATTCGCCGCGGACACCTGCACCGACCACTACGTGAAGCTGCTCTTCGGCGCCGACGGGGTCACCTACCCGGAACCCTTCGACCTGGAGCGGATCCGTGCCGAGTTCCCCCGCGAGCAGTGGCCGGTGACCCGGACGTACACCGTGCGCGCCTGGGACCCGGTCCGGTGCGAGCTGACCCTGGACTTCGTCGTCCACGGCGACGAGGGCCTGGCCGGCCCCTGGGCTCTGCGCGCACAGCCCGGCGAAACGGTTCGCTTCATGGGCCCCGGCGGCGCGTACACGCCCGACCCCGCCGCCGACTGGCATCTGCTCGCCGGTGACGAGAGCGCGCTGCCCGCGATCGCCCGCGCCCTGGAGGCCCTGCCCGCCGGCGCCCGCGCCCACGCCTTCGTCGAGGTGTCCGGCCCCGAGGAGGAGCAGAAGATCGACACCGAGGTGCAGGTCGTCTGGCTGCACCGCGGGGACCGCCCGGTCGGCGCGGCCCTCCTGGAGGCCGTACGCGGCCTGGACTTCCCCGAGGGCCGGGTGCACGCCTTCGTCCACGGCGAGGCGGGCTTCGTGAAGGAACTGCGCCGCCTGCTCCGGGTCGAGCGGCAGATCCCGCGCGAGGACCTGTCCATCTCCGGCTACTGGCGCCTCGGCCACAACGAGGACGGCTGGCAGGCCTCGAAGCGGGACTGGAACGCCCGCGTCGAGGCCGAGCAGGAGGGCGTGGCGGCAGCGGCGGCCTGAGCGGGCCCTCAGGGGGCCGTCCGGTTGATCCTGCCGAACGGGATGTGCACGCTGGGCGTGGTCCGGGCCGTGCTCTCCAGATGGGTCACCTGGTCGTCGAAGAAGATGTGCGGGTCCAGCACCCTCATCACCGCCCCCTTGTCGACGCCGCCGAGGAAGAAGGCGTCGTTGACCCGCAGACCCCACTCCTTGAGGCTGTTCACGGCACGCTCGTGGGCGGGGGCGTTGCGCGCGGTCACGATGGAGACGCGGACCCGGACCGCGTAGTCCGGATCGCTCGCCCGCCGCTCCTCCTCGCGGCGCTGTATCCGGTTCACCCCGGCGAGGAAGTCCCGCAGCGGCCCGGGATCGTGCGGGGTCGCCGCGTGACGGGCCTCGTGCGCGCGGAACTCCTCCAGTCCGTCGGCCTGGTACACCCGCTCGGCGGCGTCGCCGGCGAGCACCCCGTCGAAGTCGAACGCCACCCGCAGCTCCCGGTCGGCGAGGTCGTCCGGGTACGCCCCGCCGCGGACGTGCCCCGCGGGCAGCCCGGCGGCCACGGCCTCGCGCACGTCGTCGCCGTTCGCCGACAGGAACAGGGACATGTTCAGCGCGGGCATGAACGGGTACGGGGAGCGGCCCTGCATGAAGACGGCGCGGGTGATGGGCAGGTGACGGTCCCGGATCGAACCCATCACCCGCAGGCCGGTGTCCGGGTCGTTGCGGGAGAGGATGATGACCTCGACGAGCGGATCCCCCGGCTCGCCCAGGTCGTTCAGCGACAGCAGCCTGCGGATGAACCCGAAGGCGACACCCGGCTGGAGCGTGTTGTCCCGGTTTTCCTCCTGGTAGGCCCGGTACGCCTCCTCGCCCTGCTCGCGGAAGACCGCGTCCGACTCCCGCAGATCGAACAGGGCGCTGGAGGCGACACCGACGACGAGTCGGTTCGCGAGGTCGTAGGCCGGCATGTCGTCCATCCTCACACCGGCCGGCCCCTACGGCGTCACACCGACCGCTGGTACGAGCGGAAGGTACGGATGGACAGCCCCACCGCCGCGACCGCCAGAGCGAGCAGCGCGCCGCCGCGGCCCAGGACGTCGTCCCGGTGGGGCTGCCCGGACAGCGCCGAACGGCCCGATGTATCGCGTATGAGGCGCTCCACAAGGGAGCGGCCACGCCGACGGATACGACGGCATACGACGGCTCAGTCGCCCCGCACCCGCGCGTGCAGGTGCATGTCGTGCCAGCCGTCCTGGTGGTTGAGGGCGCTGCGCTTGGTGCCCTCCAGAACGAAACCGGCCTTGCCGGCCACCCGGCAGGAGGCCTCGTTGGCGGTGGCGTGCGTGAGCTCCAGGCGGTGGAAGCCGACCTCCTCGAAGGCCCAGTGGGCCAGGGCCGCCGTGGCGCGCGCGGCGACACCGCGGCCCCGGGCCCGCGCCACCGTCCAGTACGCCACCTCCGCGACACCGTCCCCCAGCAGCATCTGGCGCAGCGCGACCCGGCCCAGCAGCTCGTCCGAGGCGCTGTCGACGACGGCCCACTGCGCGTCGCGCTCGTCGGCCCAGCCCTGCTCCCACTGCGCGATCCAGCCGGCGGCCTCCTCGGCGGAGTCACAGGACCTTATGTGCCACTGCCGCAGCACCGGGTCCTGGAAGGCGGCGTGCACGGCGGGCGCGTCCTCGGGCCGCCAGGGGCGCAGGACCAGGTCGTCGTCGGCGGGAACGGTGGGCTGGGGCGTACGGGCGAGGGTGCCGGGTGTCATGACCGGGCTGGTGAGGTACGGCATGGTCGACATCCTGCCGAGTGCGGTGACCGGCGGCCCACCCCTTTTCGTCCGCCGCACGGGTGACCGCGCCCCCGTACCCTTGACCCCGATGAGACGCCGTACCCCGCCCCCGCCCGCCCCGCTCCCCCAGCGCCGGGGAGTCGACCCCGTACGGGTACGGCTGCCGGCGGACGGAGCCTGGGCCACCGTGCGGGAACATCTCGTGGAACGGCTCACGGGGGCCGGGCCCGGGATGGTCGAGTCGATGTTCGCCGCGGGGCTGGTGGTGGGGGCCGACGGGCGGGCCGTGGCACCGGACGCACCGTACCGGCCGGGGATGTTCGTGTGGTTCCACCGGGAGCTGCCCGCCGAGGTGCCCGTGCCGTTCCCGGTGGAGGTGGTGTACCGGGACGAGCACATCGTGGTGGCCGACAAGCCGCACTTCCTGGCCACGACCCCGCGCGGCATGCACGTCGCCGAGACCGCGCTGGCCCGGCTCCGCCGCGAGCTGGACATCCCGACGCTGACGGCGGCCCACCGGCTGGACCGGCTCACCGCCGGACTGGTGCTGTTCACGGTACGGCCCGGGGAACGCGGCGCCTACCAGCGGCTGTTCCGGGACCGGCGGGTGCGCAAGGAGTACGAGGCCGTGGCGCCGTACGATCCCGCGCTCACCCTGCCCCGGACCGTGCGCAGCAGGATCGTGAAGGAGCGCGGGGTGCAGGCCGCCCGGGAGGTCGAGGGCGAGCCGAACGCCGAGACCCGGGTGGAACTGACCGGGCACCGGGCCGGCCTGGCCCGCTACCGCCTCCTCCCGGCGACCGGCCAGACCCACCAGCTCCGGGTCCACCTGAACACCCTGGGCGTCCCCATCCTCGGCGACCCGCTGTACCCGGAGGTCACTCCCCCGGTGCCGCCCGGCGACTTCCGACGCCCCCTGCAACTGCTCGCCCACACCCTGGAGTTCACCGACCCGGTCACCGGTACGGCCCACACCTTCACCAGCCGCCGCAGCCTCCGGGCGTGGACGTCGTACGACGCCTGGGCAGACGGCCGGCCGGACCCACGGACGACTTGCCCGGGTTCCACGGACGACTGACCAGGGGTCGGGGGTGGCCTGCCCGGGTTACGTGCACGGCTGGCCAGGGGCTGGGGGTGGCTTGCCCGGGTTCCACCGACGCGAACCAGGGGCCGGGGGTGGCATGCCCGGGTTCCGTGGACGGCTGGCCAGGGGCGGGGGGCGGCTGGCCAGGGTTGGGGGGCGGCCTGCCCTGACTCGCCAGCGGCCGGCCCGGGCCCGCGGGTGGCTAGCAGGACCCGCGGGCGGCCGGGCGGAGGCCGCGGGCAACTGACCCAGGCCCGCAGGCGACTTGCCCTGGCCCGCAGTCGGCGCTGGACCACGGACGGCTGGCGGGACACCCGTGGTCAGCCCGCCCGCACCCGCAGGCGACTGCCCGGGCCGGCGAGCGGCTGAAAGGGACCCGCAGGCGGCCGGCCAGGGGCCGCACGTGACCACCCCGGACCCGCAGTCGGCCGGCCCGGCCCCGCAAGCGGCTAACGGGACCCCGGACGACCAGCCCGGACCCACGAGCGGCCAGCCTGATCCGCACGACTGCCCCGGCCCGCGAGCGACTACCCGGACCCGCAGGCGACCGGCCCAGGCCCGCGGCCAACTGGCACGGACCCCGGCCGACCAATTCCGGACCCACAACCGACCAACCCGGATCCGCATGCGACCACCCCGGATCCGCGAGCCGTCGGCTCGGGCTCCCGAGTGGCTCACGGGCCGCAGACGACCAGCCCAGGCCCGCGCGCGATTCCCCGGACCCGCGGGCGACCGGCCCGGCCCCGCCCGCGCGCGACCAACGGGCCCCGCGGACGGCCGACCCGGGTCCGCACGCGACTACTCCGTACCCGCAGGCGGCCGGCCCGGGACACACGAGCCGCTAACGGCACCCGTGGACGACCGGCCCGGCCCCGCGGACCACTGGCCCGGGCCCGCGGCCGACCCGGCCCGGGCCGGCCCGCAGCCGCTCCCGGCCCCCGAGCGGCCAGCGGAACGCGCAGGCGGCCCGCCCGGTCTCACTCCCCGCGCCACCACGCCAGCAGTCGGCGCCACAGGCCGCGGGGGCGGAGGGGCTCCGGTGCCGCGGGGGGCGGGGCCGGGGCGGGGGTGGGGGTGGGGCGGGGGGTGGGCTGGGGGGCGGCGGGGGGTGTGGGGTCGGTGCTGAGGGTGCCGACCTGCCAGTGGGAGCGCTGCTGCGGCAGGGGCATGGCCTGCGGTGGCAGGTCGACGTCCTGCTGCGGCTTGGGTTCGAAGCGGACCGGCAGGGCCACCAGGTGCCGGGAGGCGATGGACGACCGCCAGTGCAGCTCCTCCTCGGCACAGTCGAGCTGGATGTCGGACAGCCGCGTGAGCAGCGCGTCGACGCCGACGTCCGCGATGGCGCGGCCGATGTCCTGGCCGGGGCACTCGTGCGGGCCGCCGCCGAAGGCGAGGTGCGCGCGGTTGCCCTGCATGCTCGCGGACAGGTCGGGCCGTACCCGCGGGTCGACGTTGCCCGGCGCGGGCGCGAACAGCAGCCCGTCGCCCTTGCGGATCCGCTGTCCGCCCAGCTCGGTGTCCTGCTTGGCGTAGTAGCCGAAGACGGTGCTGAACGGCGGCTCGTCCCACAGGGACTGTTCGATCGCCTCCGGCACCGTCATCTGCCCGCCGTTGAGCTGGGCGCGGAAGCCCGGCTCGGTGAGGACCATGCGCAGGGCGTTGGCGAGGAGGTTGGCGGTGGCCTCGTAGGCCGCGAAGAGGACGACCCGCAGGTGTTCGCGGACCTCGTCGTCGGTGAGCCGGGCCGGGTGGGTGATGAGGTGGCTGGTGAAGTCGTCCTCGGGCCGGGCGCGCCGCCGGGTGGTGAGCCGGCTCAGCGCGTCCATGACGTAGGTGTGGCTCTGGATGGCGGTCTCGGTGCCCTTGAGGGCGTCCCGGGCGGCCTGCACCATCCGGTCGTTGTACTCCTCGGACATGCCGAGGATCTCGCACATCACGGCCATCGGCAGGTGCTCGGCGAACTGGGAGACCAGGTCGGCCCGGCCGCGCTCGCAGAAGCTGTTGACCAGGATCTGCGTGTAGCGCCCGATGTGGCGGCGCACACTGCGGTGGTCGATGGTCTCCATGGCCGCGGTGACGGCGCCGCGCAGCCGCTTGTGCTCCTCGCCCTCGGCGTGGGAGCAGATGGGCTGCCAGGCGATGTGCGGCATGAGCGGGTGGTCGGGCTTGACCCTGCCGTCGAGCAGCGGGGTCCAGATCCGGCTGTCACGGGTGAACTGGGAGGCCTGGCGCACCATCTGGAGGTTCTCGGCGTGGCCGAGGACCACCCACATCGGTACGTCGTCGTGGAGCAGCACGGGTGCGACGGG
Organism: Streptomyces sp. NPDC107654; assembly: GCF_055639035.1. Classification (NCBI taxonomy): domain Bacteria; kingdom Bacillati; phylum Actinomycetota; class Actinomycetes; order Kitasatosporales; family Streptomycetaceae; genus Streptomyces; species Streptomyces sp. NPDC107654. The sequence continues at coordinate 65,043 of NZ_JBVKBI010000012.1, read as the reverse complement.
GCCGTGCTCCTCGCGCAGGCGTTCGTACAGGTCGCCGAGGTCCTCCGCGTCGGGGCCGTAGAGCCGGCGCGGCCCGGTGGTGCCGAGGCCGTGCGCGGGGCAGCCCGGCGGCGGGCCGGAGAGGGTGTCGTGTGTGCCGGTGGGTGAGGGGGATTCAGGCGTCACAGTGGTCGCTCCGGGACGGGAAAACGGGAAAGAAGGCAGGGAAACGGAAGGAGGGGCCGGGGTGCGGGGCGCGCTGGTCAGGTGAGGGCGGCGCGGGACAGGGCGATCGCGTGCAGGAAGCGCATCAGGGTCATCAGCACGTCCTTGCTGGAGGCCCGGCGGCGCACGTCGCACTCGATGATCGGGATCTCCGGGCCCAGATCGAGCGCGGTACGCAGTTCCTCGACGGCGTAACGGGGGGCGTCCGGAAAGGTGTTGACGGCGACGACGAAGGGCACGCCGCCCTCCTCCAGCCGGCCCATGACGTCGAAGCTGACCTCCAGGCGCCGGGTGTCGACCAGGACGACCGCGCCGAGCGCGCCTTCGAACAGGCCGTTCCACAGGAACCAGAAGCGTTCCTGGCCGGGGGTGCCGAAGAGGTAGAGCACCAGTTTCTCGGTGATGCTGATGCGGCCGAAGTCCATGGCCACGGTGGTGGCCGTCTTGGAGTCGGAGCCGTAGTCGTCGTCGACGCCGATGCCGGCCTGGGTCATGGTCTCCTCCGTGGTCAGCGGTCTGATCTCGCTGACCGAACCCACCATGGTGGTCTTGCCGACGCCGAAGCCGCCCACGATCACGATCTTCACCGCGGCCTGCGCCGTGTGCGGCAGGTGGTCCTCGGTGCGTGGTCCGGGGAGGGTGTCAGAGCCGTTGAAGTCCATGCATCACCGCTTCGAGGAGGGAACGGTCGGGGAGCGCCTGGCGGACGACGGGGGCGTGCGCCTGCACCAGTTCGGCCGTGATCAGCTCGGTGATCAGGACGGTCATCGTGCTGAACGGCAGTCGGAGGTAGGCCGACAGCTCCGCCACGGAGAGCGGGGCCTGGCAGAGCCGGAGCACCGCCGCCTGCTCCGGGGTGGCGGAGACCGGTGGCGCGCAGCGCGCCATGATCAGGGTCACCAGGTCGAGTTCGGCGCGGCCGCCCTCACCGGATCCGGTGACGGAGTACAGCCGTTCCGGGATGGTGCCCTGCCCCCGGCCGGCCGCCGCCTCGGCCGTCTCCGCCGCGTCGGCCGCCTCGGCGGCCTCGGCCGACGGGGGCTGCGGCAGCTCGTACGGCTGTGGGAGGTGGTGCGGTGCCGGAGGCTCCGGGGCCGGCGGAGGCTGCGGCCGGCGCCGCGTGCGTCGTGGAGGGGTCATACGGTCTGCCCGTTCCGCCGGGGCGGACTGGTGAGATGGCCGCCGATCCGGACGACGAGGTCGCGCATCATGCCGCTCATCCGCCCCGGCTCGCACGTCACGTCCGAGAGCACCGCGAGGTAGGCGCCGGGGCCGGCGTTCATCAGATAGAAGTAGCCGCCCTCGATCTCGAAGACGACGGTCTTCATGTCGCCGGCGCCGGGCAGCTCCTGGATGATGGCGCTGGCCAGGCTCTGTACGCCGGCACAGGCGGCGGCCACCCGGTCGGCGGCGTCGGGGTCGCCGCCGTAGCGGGCGATGCGCAGTCCGTCGGCGGAGAGGACCACGATCATCTCGATGCCCGGCACGCCGTCGTTCAGCTGCTTGAGCATCCAGTCCAGGTTGCCTCGCTGCTGGATCACTTGAGGTCCCCCTCGTCGTCGGCCTCGGTGACGCCCTCGGTGGCGCCTTCGGCGGAGTCGGCCGAATCGTTGAGCAGATGCAGGTACTTGGTGGGGTGGAGCGTGAAGTCGGTCAGTTCGTGGGTGGGGGTGTCCGGCGGCATGCCCTTGCGCAGGCCGTTCCAGAAGTCCTCCATCCACATGCCCGGCGGCCGTTCCCTGAGCTTCTTGATCTCGGGGTCCATCTCGGGCTCGGGCTCCGGTTCCGGCTTCCGCTGGGTCCAGACGGACGGCCGGCCCTCGCGTTCGGCGCGTTCGATGGCGGCCTTCTCGGCGTACCGCTGGCTGAGCGGGGTCTTCATCCGGCTGCGGCGCTGCGGCAGGCCGCCCGCGGTCCACTCGGTGACCTCGGGGACGTCGTCCGTCAGCGAGATGCCGGCGGGGATCTTGGGGCTGGTGGGGCGGCGCTTCTTGGCCGGGCGCTTGGGACCCTCGACGGCGTCCGCCGTGGGGATCTGGGCGGCTGCGGCGCCGATGCCGTGGGCCTGCACGGCGCCGACACCGGGCTCGGTGGTCGTCATGACGCGCGGGACGACGAGGATGGCGCGGACGCCGCCGTACGCGGAGGCGCGCAGCGAGACCTCCATGTCGAACCGCTTGCACAGGCGGCCGACGACGGCGAGGCCGAGGCGCGGGTTCTCGCCGAGGTTGTGCGCGTCCTCGCCGTTCTTGGCGTCCTCGATCATCCGCTCGATGCGGGCGCGGGACTCCTCGCTGAGACTGACCCCGCAGTCCTCGATCTCGATGACGACGCCCGACTGCACCTCGACGGCGGTGACGTGCACCTTGGTCGTGGGCGGCGAGTAGCGGGTGGCGTTGTCGAGGAGTTCGGCGGCGGCGTGGATGATCGGCTCGACCGAGGTGCCCTTGATGTTGATGTTGACGATCGAGGCGAGGTTGATGCGGCGGTACTCGAGGATGCGCGACATCGCGCCGCGCAGCACGCTGTAGAGGGAGACCGGCTGGGGCCACTGGCGGCCGGGCCGCCCGCCGCCGAGGACGGAGATGGTGTCGGCGAGCCGGCCGATCAGCGAGGTGCCGTGGTCGATGCGCAGCAGGTCGTCGAAGACCTCCGGGTTGCGGCCGTGGTCCTCCTCCATCTCGCGGAGTTCCTCGGCCTGCTGGTGGACGATGGCCTGGACGCGGCGGGCGACGCTCACGAAGGAGCGCTCGGTGGCGTCGCGCATCGAGATCTCCTGGTCGGCGCCGCGCAGCGCGATGCGTACCAGTTCGCGGTAGCCCTCCGGCAGGCCGCGCAGGGAGGGGTCGGCGTCGAAGACGTCGCGTACGGCGTTGCGGAGCACCTGGCCGCGGCGCAGCCGGTAGAAGCCGTTGGGCAGGATCTCGGTGGCGAAGCGCTCCATCAGCGCGTTGTGCGCGGCGATCCGCTGTTCCAGATACGCGGCGTGACGGGTGTGTTCGGCCTGTGCCTCGCGGAGCAGACGGCCGCGGCGGACGGCCTCCCCGGCCGTGCCGAGGACCAGCAGCACCGCCAGCACTCCGCACACGCCGACGGCGATCCGGGCCGAGGGCGGTACCAGGGCGACGGCGGTTCCGGCCGCCGCGGCCATCACTATGGCCGGCGGCAACAGCACGCGCGCATAGGGCCGTTCACGGCGACCGGGAGGCTTCTGAACACTCACCATGGATGCCTTCTGAGACGAGTCGGCTGGGTGTCGGGGGAGCTTTCGGGGGGAAGGTTCAGGTAACTGTCGGGATCTACTGCATTTTTGGGAACAGACGCGCGAATTGCCTCAACTCGGTGCGCCGCGGGCGAGCTTAGTCCGACCGGATCATCGCCGTGTCATATTCGGCAAGCACCTGAAATCGCCCCGCCGGAGGAGTAACCTCAACTCCTTTTGCACGGTGCGCTTCCGTTCGCACACCATCCGTGACGGGAAACGGGCGTACGAACGTCACTCACCGTGAAGAGTGAAACGGCGGCCGGGGGCGCACCCCTGCGCCCCCGGCCGCCGTTCCCTTGGCCGTGACCGCCGTCCGCGGTCACGCGCCGAACGTCAGGTCACCCCACCGACGAGTAGGCGACGACGCCCCGCAGCAACTGGTCGACCGCCTTGCGCGCGGCCTTGGCCACGGTCGAGCCCTCCGCGGGGGCCGCCGCCGAGATCTGTCCCAGCACGTCGATGACCTGCTTGCACCAGCGCACGAAGTCACCGGCCGGCATCTCCGCCTCGCGCAGCACCTCGTCGAGCGCCGTGCCGGACGCCCACATGTACGCGGCCCAGGCGAACCCGAGATCCGGCTCCCGTTGCCCGACGCCCTCGGTCTGGCTGATCCGGAAGTCCTCCTCCAGCCCGTCGAGCCGGCCCCAGATCCGGACCATCTCGCCGAGCGCGGCCTTGGCCTTGCCGGAGGGCAGCTTGGGCGCCAGCGCGTCGTCGCCGACCCGTGCCTCGTACACCAGGGCCGAGACGCAGGCCGCGAGTTCGGCCGGGGAGAGCCCCTCCCAGACCCGCTCGCGCAGGCACTCGCTGGCCAGCAGGTCCAGTTCGCCGTACAGCCGGGCGAGCCGCTTGCCGTGCTCGGTGACCTCGTCCCCGCGCAGGTAGTCCAGCTCGGTCAGCAGCGCCACGATCCGGTCGAAGGTCCGCGCGATGGTGTTGGTACGGCCCTCGATGCGCCGCTCCAGCTGCGAGGTGTCGCGCAGCAGCCGGTGGTAGCGCTCGGCCCAGCGGGCGTGGTCCTCGCGGTCGTTGCAGCCGTGGCACGGGTGGGCCCGGATCGCGGTGCGCAGCCGGGCGATCTCGCGGTCGTCGGCGGCCTGGGACCGCTTCTTGCGCGCCCGCTCCGGCGGAATGTGCCCGGCCTTGGTGCGCAGCGCGGAGGCGAGGTCCCGACGGGACTGCGGCGAGCGCGGGTTGAAGGACTTCGGGATCCGCATCCGGTCCAACGGCTCGACCGGCACCGGGAAGTCCATCGACGCCAGCCGCTTGACCTGCCGTTCGGCCGTCAGCACCAGCGGACGCGGCCCGTCGTGGTGGTCGAAGCCGCGGTGGCCGTTGGACCGTCCGGCGGGCAGACCCGGGTCCAGCACCAGGGCGAGGCCCGCGTACTTGCCCGTGGGCACGTGGATGACGTCGCCGGGCTTGAGCTTCTCCAGGGCGACGGCGGCCTCGGCGCGGCGCTGGTTGGCGCCCTGCCGGGCCAGCTCGGTCTCCCGGTCCTTCAGCTCCCGGCGCAGCCGCGCGTACTCCTCGAAGTCGCCGAGGTGGCAGGTCATGGAGGCCTTGTAGCCCTCCAGCCCCTCCTCGTTGCGCTGCACCTGGCGGGAGATGCCGACGACCGACTTGTCGGCCTGGAACTGCGCGAAGGAGGTCTCCAGCAGCTCGCGCGAGCGGTGCCGGCCGAACTGCTCGACCAGGTTGACCGCCATGTTGTACGACGGCTTGAAGCTGGAGCGCAGCGGGTACGTGCGGGTGCCCGCGAGACCGGCGAGGTGCTCGGGGCTCATACCGCGCTGCCAGAGCACGACCGCGTGGCCCTCGACGTCGATGCCGCGGCGGCCGGCGCGGCCGGTCAGCTGGGTGTACTCGCCGGGCGTGATGTCGGCGTGCTGCTCGCCGTTCCACTTGACGAGCTTCTCCAGCACCACCGAGCGGGCGGGCATGTTGATGCCGAGCGCGAGGGTCTCGGTGGCGAACACGGCCTTGACCAGGCCGCGGACGAACAGCTCCTCCACGACCTCCTTGAAGGTCGGCAGCATGCCCGCGTGGTGGGCGGCGATGCCCCGCTCCAGGCCCTCCAGCCATTCGTAGTACCCCAGGACGTGCAGGTCCTCGGGGGCGATGTGGGCGGTGCGCTCCTCGACCAGGGCGCGGACCCGGTCCCGTGCCTCCTCGTCGTTGAGCCTGAGGCCCGCGTACAGGCACTGCTGGACGGCGGCCTCGCAGGCGGCGCGGCTGAAGATGAAGGTGATGGCCGGGAGCAGGCCCTCGGCGTCGAGACGCTCGATGACCTCCGGCCGGCCCGGGGTCCACACGCGCGAGCGCTGTCGGCGCTCACGCTCCCGGTCGGCCTCGCGCATCGCCCGGCCGCGCCTGCGGTCCTGGTACGACGGTCTCGTCGCCTCCATGCGGGCCAGGCGGACCAGGTCGGGGTTGACGGCCTTCTTGTGGCCCTCGCCCTCCTCGAACAGGTCGTACATCCGGCGTCCGGCGAGCACGTGCTGGAACAGCGGGACGGGCCGGTGCTCGGAGACGATCACCTCGGTGTCGCCGCGGACGGTGTCCAGCCAGTCACCGAACTCCTCCGCGTTGGAGACGGTGGCGGAGAGCGAGACCAGGGTCACCGACTCGGGCAGGTGGATGATCACCTCCTCCCAGACGGCGCCGCGGAAGCGGTCGGAGAGGTAGTGCACCTCGTCCATGACCACGTAGCCGAGGCCGAGGAGGGTCTGCGAGCCGGCGTAGAGCATGTTCCGCAGCACCTCGGTGGTCATCACGACCACCGGGGCGTCGGAGTTCACACTGTTGTCGCCGGTGAGCAGGCCGACCTGCGCCGTGCCGTAGCGGCGGCACAGGTCGGCGTACTTCTGGTTCGACAGCGCCTTGATGGGTGTCGTGTAGAAGCACTTCTTGCCCTGTCGCAGGGCGAGGTGGACGGCGAACTCGCCCACGATCGTCTTGCCCGAGCCGGTGGGGGCGGCCACCAGAACGCCCTTTCCCGCTTCGAGCGCCTGGCAGGCCTCGATCTGGAAGGGGTCGAGGCCGAAGTCGTACATCTCGCGGAAGGAGGCGAGTGCGGTGGCCTGCTCGGCTGCCCGCCTGCGGGCTGCCGCGTACCGCTCGGCCGGTGAGAGGTCCTCTGTCATCGTACTTTCGAGCGTACCGGGCCTCACTGACAACAGGACGATCATTATCCGGATCCCCGGCCGCCGGGAGACGACCGATGCCCCCGCACCGGTCTGGTGCGGGGGCATCGCGTGCGGCGGCTCGGTGGACGTCAGGTCACGTCGTCGTAGCCGTTGACCCGGTCGGTGCTCGCCTGCTCGGGCAGGGCCCGGGCGGCCGGGACGGGCTCGATGTCGCCGATGTCCTCGGGAGTGAGGTCCAGCTCGGAGGCCTCGTCGTCGCCGGGACCCGCGGCGTCGCGGCGGGCTCGGCGCCGGTCGTTGAGCAGCGCAATGGCCACGGCCACGAAGTAGAGTCCCCAGATCGGTGCCGCGAGCGCAAGCATCGTCATCGGGTCCGGGCTGGGCGTGGCCACGGCCGCGAACACGGTGATGCCGATGACCATGCCGCGCCACCAGCCCAGCATGCGCCGCCCGGACAGGACGCCGGTGAGGTTGAGCATGACCAGCAGCAGCGGCATCTCGAAGGCGAGACCGAAGACGACGATCATGCGGGTGACCAGGTCCAGCAGGTCGTCCAGCGGCAGCAGGTTCTCGGCACCGGACGGCGTGAGGTCGATCATCACCCGCGCCGTCGTGGGCAACACGTTGAACGCGAGGTAGCCGCCGCCGAGGAAGAGGGGGAAACCGAAACCGACGAAGGCGTAGGCGTACTTCTTCTCGTTGCGGTGCAGGCCCGGCGCGACGAACGCCCACAACTGGTACAGCCAGACCGGCGACGCCAGCACGACACCGGCCATCAGGGCGACCTTCAGGGCCAGGGTGAACGGCGCCAGCAGGCCACTGACGGTGATGTGCGCGCAGTGGACGTTCTTGGCCTGGGCCAGTTGCCCGAAGGACTGGTGGCAGCCGATCTCGTCGAGCATCGGCCGCGTGATGACATCGATGATGTCCCTGTAGAAGAAGGCCGCGACGATCGTGACGGCAAGGATCGCCAGGACACCCTTCGCGAGCCGGTTGCGCAGCTCACGCAAGTGATCCGCGAGCGGCATCCGCCCCTCGGGATCCCTCTCCTTCTTGCGGGCAGACTTGAGCAACCCACATCCTCATCTCGTACAGCGGACCGGACGCTCCCGGTCCTCGCGTCAGCGCTGGGTCGTGTCCGTCGGCTCGTTGACCGGGCGGGAGCTGGTCACGTCGCCGGGCGCGGCCTGGATCGTACGCTGAGCGGGAGTGGGCTCCTCGGCGGACTGGGCGGTGCCGGTGGGCTGCTTGCCGTCCTCCTTCATCGCCTTCGCCTCGCTCTTCAGGATGCGGGCGGACTTGCCGAGCGAGCGCGCCATGTCCGGCAACTTCTTGGAGCCGAACACGAGGAGGATCACCACAACGAGGATCAGCAGGTGCCACGGCTCGAGTCCGTTGCGGAACATAAATCTTCACCTTCTCATCGAGGCGGGTATGTCCGACAGGTCGGACAGTCATCCGAAACGTCAACCTGGCTGCGATCGTAACGCCTGGGGGTGAACGCCGAACCACCCCGGGACGTACTCCCGCTCCGCGGACCGCGCCTCGTCACCGGGCCGCGACCAGCAGCGTACCTGGCCGCACCGGCAAGGTGACAGGGCGAAGTGACGCAAAGCGCTTGTCCCGCCGGACCCACGCGCCCCGCTCGGCGTGGCTCACAGGGCGTCCACGGCGTGGGCCGTGCTCACCGCGGCCCGCTCCAGGTCCTCGGCGGCCCGGTTGATACGGCGCGCGGAGTCCGCCACCTGCCGCCCCAGGCGCCGCGCCTCCAGGAACACCCGGACGGCGAGGACGCCGAGGACGGCGAGACCCAGGAAACCCACGGCTACCGCGAACATCGGCCAGAACATGACGTCGAGACTAGACCGTCCGCCGCCGTGGGACGCAGTCGGCTACACCGTGGAGTGCAGCCTGAGGGTCCGCACGCCGCCGCCGGTGAGCAGCTCCACGATCCGCTCCCCGGCGGGCTTGCGGACCGCGGCGCCGCAGTCGGGGCAGGTGAAGGAGTAGAACGTGGTCCGGCTGCTGGCGCCGATGGCGAGGCGCAGGGCGCTCGCCGCCAGCTCGAAGCGGCCCCGGCAGTCGGGGCAGCCGGCCCGGAACACCACCGGGACCGCTCCGCGCATCCCCGCGAAGGCGGTCGCCACCGTCATCTCCTGCGGACGCTCGCTCACAGGCCTCGCTCCCTCTTCTCTGGTCCGCCGGGCGTGCCACCGAGGCTGCCGTGTGGTGCCGTGGTGGCCGGTCGCGCCGACACGGCGGAGCCGCGCATCCGTCACGGCCCCGCGCCCCGCCGGGCGCTCTCACCGCCCGGAGCGCGCCGGTTCCGCCGTGTCGTACGCCGCCAGTGCCTCCGCCGCCGCCCGGCGGGCGCTGTCGGCCAGCTCCGGCGGCGAGACGATCCGGCCGTCGCGGCCGAGCCGCAGGGCGAGCCGGCGCAGGGAGGCCGGGTCGGGGGTGCGCAGAGTGATACGCAGCCCGCCGTCGGAGAGCTCATCGGCGCTGTCGTGCGGGTAGTACTCGGCGACCCAGCGGCCGCCGGGGCCGACCTCGACCACGACCTCCGGATCCTCGGCGGCCGGCTGCACCAGGGCCTCGGAGAGGTCGCGCAGTTCTATCTCGGGCGGGGCCGAGGGCTCGTCGAGGATGCGGATCTCGGCGACCCGGTCGAGCCGGAAGGTGCGCCGGGCCTCGGAGCGGCGGCACCAGGCCTCCACATAGGTGTGGCCGACGCTGACCAGCCGGATGGGGTCGATCTCGCGCTCGGTGACCTCGTCGCGGGCCGGGGAGTAGTAGCGGATCCACAGCCGGCGGCGCTCGGAGATCGCCCGGTCGACGTCGGCGAAGACACCGCCCTCGGACTCGAAGGTCACCGACAGGCGGGAGCTGGCCCCCGCGGCCTCTCCGGCCGCGGCCTCCACCTTGGCGGTGGCCCGCAGCAGCGCCTGCCGGTCACCCTCCCGCAGCCCGGGCAGGGTCGAGACCGCGCGGGCGGCGACCAGCAGCGCGGTGGCCTCGTCGGCGGCGAGACGGAGCGGTTCGGCCGCCTCCTCGCCCAGCGCGGCCGGGTTGTGCCACCAGATGCGCTCGCCGTCGGTGTCGATGTCGAGCAGGTCGCCGCCGCGGAAGCTGGTGCCGCACATGGGCAGCAGGTCGAGGTCGGCGACCAGCTCGTCCTCGGTGATGCCGAAGGCGCGCGCGACGTCGGCGATCCGGGCGCCGGGGCGCTCTCTGAGATAGGTCACCAGGGAGAGCATCCGCCGGGTCTGGTCGATGGCGTTGACGGTTCTGGCCGGTTTGACTGCCATGGTTCCGCTCCCCCTTCAGCCCTTGGCCACGGCACGCAGCCGGTCCACCACGTCGGCCCGCAGCTCGGCCGGCTCCAGGACCACCACGTCCGGCCCGAACTCCACCAGCCAGGCGTCCAGGCCGTGCCCGTACGGAATCTCCAACTCGTCCCAGCCGTCCCCGAGTTCCCGGACCTGGGTGGCTTTCGCCCGAAGGGGGTAACCGGCGCCGGAACGCAGCCGGATCAGCGCCGAGCGGTCGGCTATCTCACCGGCCCAGCCCGCGACGGTCTCCCGCACGGTGACGACGTCCGGCACGGGCGCGGTGAACCCGGTACCGCGGGAGCGCACCCTGCCGGTGATCCGGGAGAGCCGGAAGACCCGCTCGGCGCCCCGGTCGCGGTCGAAGCCGGCCAGGTACCAGTGGCCGCGCCAGCACTCCAGCGCCCACGGCTCGACGTGCCGGGGCTCGGGGTGGGCGGCGGAGGCCTTGCGGTAGTCGAAGACGACGGGGCGGCGGTCGCGGCAGGCCAGCATCAGCGGCTCGAAGGCGGCCTCGTGCACCGGGATGCGCGGCTCCAGCGCGCCGTGCGCCTCGTACGGGTCGACGTCCTCGGGGAGCCCCGCGGCGCGCAGCTTCTGCAGTGCTCCGCTGGCGGCCCCGGCCAGCCGGGCCTGCTGCCAGACCTTGGCGGCCAGGCCCAGGGCGGCGGCCTCCTCGGCGTCCAGGGTGATGGGGGGAAGGCGGTTGCTGTCGCGGCGGGCGAGGTAGCCGACCTCGCCCTCGATGTTCTCCACGGTGGCGATGACCAGGCCCAGCTCGCGCAGGTCGTCCTTGTCCCGCTCGAACATGCGGTTGAAGGAGTCGTCGCTGCCCGCTTCCAGATAGGCCTCGATCGACTCCCGCAGCTCGCGCTTGCTGAGCGGCCGGCGGGTGCCGAGCAGACACAGCGCGAGGTTCATCAGCCGCTCGGCCTTGGCAATGGCCATCGACGCCCTTCGCCTTCCCTATGGTGCTTCTGACCGATGACCGTACCGCTCCGCGGGGCCGTGACAAAAGCCGAGGGCCCATGCCCGAACAGGCATGGGCCCCAGGTGATCGAATCCGGTCGCATCCGGCCGGTCGATCGGGCGTGGATCAGACGCCGAGCAGGTCCACCACGAAGATGAGCGTCTCGCCGGGCTTGATCGCCGGGGTCGGGCTCTGGTTGCCGTAGGCGAGGTGGGCGGGGATGGTCAGCTGACGGCGGCCACCGACCTTCATGCCCTGCACGCCCTGGTCCCAGCCCTTGATGACCCGGCCCCCGCCCAGCGGGAAGCGGAACGGCGTGCCGCGGTTCCAGCTGGCGTCGAACTCCTCACCGGTGCTGAAGGCGACACCCACGTAGTGGACGGTGACGTTCTGACCGGCCTGCGCGACCGGGCCGTCACCCTCCCAGATGTCCTTGATCTCAAGGTCCGCCGGAGGCTCGCCGCCCGGGAAGTCGATCTCGGGCTTCTCGATGCTCACGTCAAAAGCTCCTTGTGTACGACACGAAACGCCGACAGTCTTTCATCCCCGCCGCCCTCCCGCCCTCCCGGGCGCCACCGGAGCGCTACATCGCCGCGAGGATGTCCACCGTGAACACCAGGGTGGAGCCCTTCTTGATCACCCCGCCGCTCGGCGGCTTGTCCCCGTACCCCAGCTCCGGCGGGACCACGATCAGCACCCGGCTGCCCACCTTCTTGCCGGTCAGCCCCTGCGCGAGCCCCTTGACCGCCTGCTGCATCTGCTCCAGCCCGAACTGGCTCAGCCGGCCCGAGCCGTACGTCCGCTGGAAGGTCTTGCCTCCGTCCCAGACCAGCCCCTGGAACTGGCACAGCACCGCCTGGTCGCTCTTCAGCTCCGGGCCGTCGCCCTCCAGCACGTACGCCGACACGAGCTTCTTCGGCGGGTCCGTCTTCGGCACGGTGACCTTCGGCACCAGCCCGTCGGTGTTGGTCCCCACCTTCGGCAGCGCGGCGTCGTCCTGCGCGACCGCCTTGCCCTTGACGCTACTCCTGGAGTTGAACGACTCGATCAGGTCGATGACGAAGACCAGCGTGTCGGTGCCCTTGATACCCGCCTGCGCGTTGCCTCCCTTGCCGTAGCCCAGCTGCGGCGGGACGGCGATCTCGACACGGCTGCCGGTCTTCTTGCCCGCGAGCGCGTACCGCCAGCCGTCGATGACGCTGCCCTGCGCCAGCTGGATCACGATCGGACGCTTGCGGTCGTAGGAGTTGTCGAAGACCTTCCCCGTGCTCCAGATCGCGCCGAGGTAGTCGGCCTTCACGAAGTCGTTCTCCGCGACCACCCGGCCACCGCCCGCGACCAGCGTCTTCACCGCGAGATTCCTCGACGGCTCCCCCGACCCCTTGGCCAGGGTCGGCTTCTCGCCGAACCCCGTCCCCGCCGTGACCGCCGGCAGCGGCCCGTCCACGATCTTCGGCGGCGGCGCGGAGGACGCCGAGGCCGACGGCGAGGCGCCGGTCCTGCTGGAGTCGGACGTGTCGTCACCGCATCCGGCGACTGTGACCAGTCCCGCGGGTACGGCGGCCAGGAGGAGTGAGCGTCGGCGCACGGAAGAGCCTCGTAATCGGTCGGTCTTTCGGATGACGTGCGCGCAACTCTACGACGTGAGAAGGGCGCCGTACGGGAAACGTACGGCGCCCGTGTGGCGTTCCGGCACCTGCGCGGCCCCGACGCCCGACTCCCCGGCCGGCGGCCCTACATACCGGCGATCAGCTTCTCCACCCGGTCGTCCACCGAACGGAACGGGTCCTTGCACAAGACGGTGCGCTGCGCCTGGTCGTTGAGCTTGAGGTGCACCCAGTCGACCGTGAAGTCCCTGCGCTGCTCCTGCGCCCGCCGGATGAAGTCGCCGCGCAGCCGGGCCCGAGTGGTCTGCGGCGGAACCGACTTGCCCTCGAAGATCTTCAAGTCGTTGCAGATCCGCGCCGCTTGGCCCTTCTTCTCCAGCAGGTAGTACAGGCCACGACGGCGGTGGATGTCGTGGTAGGCGAGGTCTATCTGGGCGACCCGCGGATGCGACATCGTCATGTTGTGCTTGGCCCGGTACCGCTCGATGAGCTTGTACTTCATGACCCAGTCGATCTCGGTCTCGATCCGGTCCAGTTCCTCGTTCTCGATGGCCTCCAGCGTGCGGCCCCACAGGTCCAGCACCTGCGCGACCGTACCGGTGCGGATGCCCCGGCGGTCACAGAAGTCCAGCGCCTTGTCGAAGTACTCGCGCTGCACCTCCAGCGCCGAGGCCTCCCGGCCGCTGGCGAGGCGCACCTTGCGCCGGCCCGTGATGTCATGGCTGACCTCGCGGATCGCCCGGATCGGGTTCTCCAGCGTCAGGTCACGCATCACCGTGCCCGCCTCGATCATGCGCAGCACCAGGTCGGTGGCACCGACCTTGAGGAGCATCGTCGTCTCCGACATGTTCGAGTCGCCGACGATCACGTGCAGCCGGCGGTACCGCTCCGCGTCCGCGTGCGGCTCGTCACGCGTGTTGATGATCGGACGGGAACGCGTCGTCGCCGAGGAGACGCCCTCCCAGATGTGCTCCGCGCGCTGGCTCACGCAGTACACGGCACCGCGCGGAGTCTGCAGCACCTTGCCGGCACCGCACAGCAGCTGCCGGGTGACCAGGAAGGGGATGAGGATGTCCGCGAGCCGGGAGAACTCCCCGTGCCGCGCCACCAGGTAGTTCTCGTGGCAGCCGTAGGAGTTGCCCGCCGAGTCGGTGTTGTTCTTGAAGAGGTAGACGTCGCCTGCGATTCCCTCCTCGTGCAGGCGTCGTTCCGCGTCCACCAGGAGTCCTTCGAGAATGCGCTCGCCGGCCTTGTCGTGGGTGACCAGTTCGATCACGTTGTCACATTCGGGTGTCGCGTATTCCGGATGTGAGCCCACGTCGAGATACAGCCGGGCGCCGTTCCGCAGAAAGACATTGCTGCTGCGGCCCCATGACACGACACGGCGGAAGAGGTACCGCGCCACCTCGTCAGGAGACAGACGCCGCTGTCCCCTGAACGTGCACGTGACGCCGTACTCGTTCTCCAGCCCGAAAATGCGGCGGTCCATGAGGGAACATTACGCCCGATCCCCCGACCTGAAACGGGGTTCGACGGCACGATTTGGATCATTTTCCGATGAAGCCGCAACAACCCCGGCCCTCGCGGAAGCTGCGAGGACCCGTCCGGTGGCCAGCAGGACCAGCAACGACACCGTCCCCGCCGCACCCGGCAGCGCGAAACCCCACAGCGCGCCACCGGCCTGGACCACCGGCCCGGCCAGGCCCGTTCCCACCGACGCACCCACCGTGAACGTCGTCACGAGCCAGGAGAACGCCTCGGTGACCGTCCCGCTCGGCGCGTGCCGGTCCACGATGATGAACGCGCAGGCGATGCACGGCGCCAGGAACACCCCCGAGACCACGCTCAGCAACACCATGGCCACAGCACCCGGCATCAGCATCAGCGGCAGATAACACACCGCCAGAAGAGCCGTCAGCACCCTCAGTCGCCGCTCCGGAGCACCCGCCCACCGCCGCGCACCGTAGACCGCGCCACCGGCCAGCGCCCCGAGCCCCAGCCCCGCCATCAGCCACCCGTACACCGCGTCACCACCGTGCCCGTCCGCGTACGACACCGACGCCACCGTGATGGAACCCAGCGCGATCCCCACGAACAGGAACGCCGCCAGCAGCGCCAGCAGCCCCGGCGACCGCAGGGCACCCAGCCAGTGCGCCTCCCGCGGAGCCGACCGCCACGCACGCGACGGCGGCGACACCACCACCGACAGCGCGCCCAGCACACCCAGCAGGTTCAGCACCAGCAGGGCCGCGCGCTCGTCCCACACCGACACGCACACCGTCACCAGCAGCGGGCCGACGGTGAACATCACCTCCTGCGCGATCGCGTCCATGGCGTACGCCGTGTGCACCTGCTCCTCCCGGGCCAGCACCGACGGCCACAGCGCCCGCAGACCGCCCTCCAGCGGCGGAGTGAACAGACCGGCCACCCCCACCGCGGCATAGGCCGACGGCAGCGGATCCGTGCCGCCGAACGCGAACAGCGTCATCGCCAGCGCCGCGACCACCGCGGCGGGCAGCTGCACCCGAGGCTGGCCGTACAGGTCCACCAGCCGGCCCAGCACCGGCTGACCCACCGCGTTCGCCACGCCGTACACGGCCGCGAGAGCACCCGCCAGGCTGTACGTCCCGCCCTCGGCCCGCACGAACAGCACCAGGGCGATCGCGGCCGTCGCGTTGGGCAGCCGGCCCACCAGGGTCCCCGTCAGCAGCCGCAGGGCGTGCCTCGCCCGCAGGATCTCCAGGTACCCCGTCGCCATCCCCAGCCTCCCGTGCCTTGCCCGGGACGCCGCGACGGCCCGAAGTGTTACGTATAACGTCCCTCTTCATACGTACCATGAGCGCTGTCACACGTCCAGACGACCGGGAGAGAGTCGTGGCCCGCAGCAACACCCGCCCGACCAGCCGGGACGTCGCCCACGCAGCCGGCGTCTCCCAGGCCGCCGTCTCCCTCGTCCTCGGCGACAAATGGCGCGGCCGGGTCTCCGAGACCACCGCCGAACGCGTCCGCGAAGCCGCCCGCGAACTCGACTACCGGCCCAACCTCGCCGCCCGCAACCTCCGCCTCGGCCACACCCGCACCGTCCTCCTCGTCGTCCCCGCCCTCACCACCGAATTCTTCGCCGGCGTCTACACCGGCGCCGCACGCATCGCCGCCCGGCACGGCTTCGGCGTCGTCCTCTACCCCTCCCCCGAAGGCATCGGCCCCGCCCGCGACCCCTTCGCCTCCGCACAGGCCGCCCTCGACGGCGTCATCGCCTCCTCCATGGCCGCCGACGCCCTCACCGCCATCCGCGGCGACCAGCTCCCCCTCGTCATGCTCGACAGCGACCCCACCGGCAGCCTCGGCGCCGCCACCGTCAACCTCGACATCACCGACGGCGTCCGCCAGGTCGCCGACCACCTCCTCGGCCTCGGCCACCGCCGCATCCTCCACCTCGCCGCCGACGTCCCCTCCTGGACCTTCGACATCCGCGCCAGAGAACTCGCCGCACGCACGGCCACCGTCCCCGGCACCGAGATCCGCACCGCCCGCGCCCCCATCTCCATCGACGGCGCCCGCACCGCCACCGAAACCGCGCTCGCCGCCCCCGGCCCCCGCCCCACCGCCGTCGTCTGCGACGACGACAAACTCGCCGCCGGCGCCTACAAGGCCCTCCGCCGCCTCGGCCTCCGCGTCCCGGACGACATGTCGGTCACCGGCCTCGACGACCTCGCCCTCGCCACCGCCATCGACCCCGAACTGACGACCGTACGACTCGACGCCGAAACCTTCGGAGAACGCGGCATGCAGGCCCTCCTCGCCGTCCTGGACGGCCGCCGGCCCGACAGCGGGGACATCCCCGTCGAACTCGTCGTACGAGGCTCCACAGCACCACCGCACACCGCCGGATGAACCGAGTGCCCCGGCCGGATCACCGGCCGGGGCACTCACACACCTGAGCGAGCAGGATCACTCCTCCTCGGAACCGCCCTCATCCGAGGTCTCCGCCTCCGTGCTCGCACCGTCCGCCGCCAGCAGACGGGCCAGCTGACGCCCCACGATCCGCTTGAACTTCCGCTTCTGCGGACGCGTACGATCCAGCACCGCCACCTCCAGGCGCTCCGCCGGAATCTCCCGCTCACTGCCGTTGGTGTCCCGCGACAGCGCCTGCACCGCCAGCTTCAGGGCCTCCGCCAACGACATCCCGTCACGATGACGCTGATCGAGGAAACCGCTGATCTGCTCGGCGTTGCCACCCACCGCGACCGAACCGTGCTCGTCCACGATCGACCCGTCATGCGGCAGCCGGTAGATCTGGTCACCCTCCGGGGTCTCCCCCACCTCGGCGACCACCAGCTCCACCTCGTACGGCTTCTCGGCCGCCGACGAGAAGATCGTGCCCAGCGTCTGCGCGTACACGTTCGCCAGACCCCGGGCCGTCACATCGTCCCGGTCATAGGTGTAACCCCGCAGGTCGGCGTAGCGCACACCACCGATCCGCAGATTCTCGTACTCGTTGTACTTACCGGCCGCCGCGAAACCGATCCGGTCATAGATCTCGCTGAACTTGTGCAGCGCACGGGACGGGTTCTCGCCGACGAACACGATGCCGTCGGCATACTGCAGCACGACCAGGCTGCGGCCACGGGCGATACCCTTCCGGGCATACTCCGCCCGGTCGGCCATCGCCTGCTGGGGTGAGACATAGAACGGCGTCGACACCGGTTATCCGTCCCTTTCTGTCATG
The DNA here is from genome assembly GCF_055639035.1 of Streptomyces sp. NPDC107654. NCBI lineage: Bacteria > Bacillati > Actinomycetota > Actinomycetes > Kitasatosporales > Streptomycetaceae > Streptomyces > Streptomyces sp. NPDC107654. Next base: position 47,790 of record NZ_JBVKBI010000012.1, on the reverse strand, counting down.
GTCACTGGATCACCTTGAAAAGAACCGGGCCCGCACTCAGAGCAGCGCGGCCTTCGGACCGTCCGGCTCCTCCAGACGCTTCTGGAGCACCGCACGGGACAACTCCGACGCCTCGTCCTCCGTGAGCCGGCGGAAACCGTCCTCGGTGATCACCGTGATGATCGGGTAGATCCGGCGGGCGACATCGGGACCACCGGTCGCCGAGTCGTCGTCTGCCGCGTCGTACAGAGCCTGCACCACCAGCGTGGTCGCCTGCTCCTCGGTGAGGTCGTCGCGGAACAGCTTCTTCATCGCACCCCGCGCGAAGATCGAGCCCGAACCCGTCGCCGCGTAGTTGTGCTCCTCCGAACGGCCACCCGTCACGTCGTACGAGAAGATGCGCCCCCTCTCGCGGTCCACGTCGTACCCCGCGAACAGAGGCACCACAGCCAGGCCCTGCATGGCCATGCCGAGGTTGGAGCGGATCATCGTCGACAGCCGGTTCGCCTTGCCCTCCAGCGACAGCTGCGCACCCTCGACCTTCTCGAAGTGCTCCAGCTCCAGCTGGAAGAGCTTCACCATCTCCACGGCGAGACCGGCCGTACCGGCGATACCCACCGCCGAGTACTCGTCCGCCGGGAACACCTTCTCGATGTCCCGCTGCGCGATGACGTTGCCCATCGTCGCCCTGCGGTCACCGGCGAGCACCACGCCCCCCGGGAACGTCACGGCGACGATCGTCGTCCCGTGCGGCGCCTCGATCACGCCCTGCGTGGGCGGCAGCTGCCGGTTGCCGGGCAGCAGCTCCGGCTGGTACTCGGAGAGGAAGTCCATGAAGGAGGAGGATCCTGGCGTCAGGAAGGCAGCTGGTAGACGCCCGGTGCCACGAGAGTTGGCTTCCACAAGTTTCCTTCCACGTAAGCAGCAGCCCGCCTGATGACCTCGGGCTGATCCTTGAACTGCCCCAGTGCGGCATTGCAGCTGAAGCACAGTACGCCACGGACCCTACCCGTCTCATGGCAGTGATCCACATGTGCCGGCAGAGCGCTCAGACAGATACAACAGACGCCCCCTTGGGAGGCGATCAACTCGTCACGCTCGGCCTCGGTGATTCCGTAAGTACGCTTCAAGTGGTCCGACCGCCCTTTGGCCGCACGACACGACTTGCAGCTCGTGGAGAGGCCGTCGGAGGCCGTCGCGTTGCGGTGCCATTCACTGTGCGGCTTGATCGCACCACAGCTCCGGCACAGCTTGTACCCCTCGGGCGTCTCCACTCGCGGACGGACGTTCCTGCCCTTGGCCAGTTGCCGGGCCTGGTGGTACGCGGCCCAGCACGTCCGGCAGTAGGCCTGCAGTCCGTCACGGGCCGCCCTGTTGCCGGCGAAGGCCGCTCGCGGCTTGACCTGCTTGCACCGCGAGCAGCGCTTCACCCCGCCTTCGTCGCTCACTCACACCCCCGAACCCCCGAACCTTAGATTCGAAGGTGAAAATGGCCTACTGGCCACCCTTCTGAACGAATGAGCGCACGAAATCCTCCGCATTTTCCTCGAGGACATCGTCGATCTCGTCCAGCACGGAGTCCACGTCGTCGCTGAGCTTCTCGTGCCGTTCCTTGAGGTCCTCCGAGGCCTGCGCGTCCTGCGCCTGCTCCTCGACCTCTTCGGTGGACCGGGTGGCCTTCTGCTGACCGCCGCCGGTGTCCTTGGTTGCCATAACCCTCACCCCGCTCAGTTCGCCTGCCGATCGGTGATGATCAGACCCTATAGGCCGGGTCCGACATCGGCCCCGCAGTTTCCACAACGTGCGGGGGCCACCTCGATGATTCCCGGGCGGTGGGGTTTCCACCCTGTCCGCCCGGGGCGGTACGAGTACCCGCTGATCGTGCTCAGCTGCCGGACAGGACCCTGACCAGGTCTTCCGCCGTGCGGCAGCGGTCCAGCAGCTCCTTGACGTGATTTCGCGTTCCGCGTAGCGGTTCCAGGGTTGGAACGCGCTGCAACGAATCCCGGCCCGGGAGGTCGAAGATCACCGAGTCCCAGCTCGCGGCCGCGACGTCGTCGGCGTACTGCTCCAGGCAGCGGCCGCGGAAGTAGGCGCGCGTGTCCTCCGGCGGCTTCGTACGGGCCTCGTCGACCTCGGACTCGTCCAGGAGGCGCTTCATGCGTCCACGGGCCGCCAGGCGGTTGTAGAGGCCCTTCTCGGCGCGTACGTCGGCGTACTGGAGGTCGACCAGGTGGAGCCGGGCGGCGTCCCAGTCGAGGTCGTCGCGGCGGCGGTAGCCCTCCATGAGTTCCCGTTTGGCGACCCAGTCGAGTTCGCCGGCGAGGCTCATGGGGTCGTTCTCCAGCCGGGTGAGGGTGTCCTCCCAGCGGCTGAGGACGTCCTTGGTCTGGTCGTCGGCGTCGGCGCCGAAGCGTTCCTCGACGTACTTGCGGGACAGCTCGTAGTACTCCATCTGGAGCTGGACGGCGGTGAGTGTGCGTCCGCTGCGGAGGGTGACCAGGCGCTTGAGCGAGGGGTCGTGGGAGACCTGGTGGAGGGTGCGTACGGGCTGGTCGACGGCGAGGTCCACGGCGATGAAGCCGTCCTCGATCATGGAGAGGACCAGGGCGGTCGTGCCGAGCTTGAGGTACGTGGAGATCTCGGAGAGGTTGGCGTCGCCGATGATTACGTGGAGGCGGCGGTACTTCTCCGCGTCGGCGTGGGGCTCGTCGCGGGTGTTGATGATGGGGCGCTTGAGGGTGGTTTCGAGGCCTACCTCGACTTCGAAGTAGTCGGCGCGCTGGCTGAGCTGGAAGCCGTGTTCGTGTCCGTCCTGGCCGATGCCGACGCGGCCGGCTCCGGCGAAGACCTGGCGGGAGACGAAGAACGGGGTCAGGTGGCGCACGATGTCGGAGAAGGGGGTTTCCCGCTTCATGAGGTAGTTCTCGTGGGTGCCGTAGCTGGCGCCCTTGTTGTCGGTGTTGTTCTTGTAGAGGTGGATGGGCTGGGCGCCGGGGAGCTGTGCGGCTCGTTCGGCGGCTTCGGCCATGATGCGTTCGCCGGCCTTGTCCCAGAGGACGGCGTCGCGGGGGTTGGTGACCTCGGGGGCGCTGTATTCGGGGTGGGCGTGGTCGACGTAGAGGCGCGCGCCGTTGGTGAGGATCACGTTGGCGAGGCCGATGTCCTCGTCGGTGAGCTGGCTGGAGTCGGCGGCTTCCCGGGCGAGGTCGAAGCCTCGCGCGTCCCGTAGGGGGTTTTCCTCCTCGAAGTCCCAGCGGGCCCGGCGGGCCCGGTGCATCGCCGCCGCGTAGGCGTTGACGATCTGGGATGAGGTGAGCATCGCGTTGGCGTTGGGGTGGCCGGGGACGGAGATCCCGTACTCCGTCTCGATGCCCATTACTCGCCGTACGGTCATGCGGCCCTCCTTGCCCGGCGGCACCCTCGGTGATGGGCGCCGCTCGCGTCCCGCTGGCGCTCCGGTGGGTGTGCGGTGCCCGTGCCCGCACTGCGCGACTCGGCGGTAGGAACGAGCCTAGAACGCCTTTGCGCTGGTGGGGAGATCATTTGCGTCATTGGCTGCTCCGGTCGTGGCCTGGAAAGCACGCGGCTGCGGGTACCCGTGGTGGGCACCCGCAGCCGCCCTGCTTTTACAGGTACTGACCGGTGTTCGCCACCGTGTCGATGGAGCGTCCGGTGTCCGCGCCCTGCTTTCCGGTGATGAGGGTGCGGATGTAGACGATCCGCTCGCCCTTCTTTCCGGAGATCCGGGCCCAGTCGTCCGGGTTGGTGGTGTTGGGGAGGTCCTCGTTCTCCTTGAACTCGTCCACGCAGGCCTGGAGGAGGTGGGAGACGCGGAGGCCCTTCTGGCTCTTTTCGAGGAAGTCCTTGATCGCCATTTTCTTGGCGCGGCCGACGATGTTCTCGATCATGGCGCCGGAGTTGAAGTCCTTGAAGTAGAGGACTTCCTTGTCTCCGTTGGCGTAGGTGACTTCCAGGAAGCGGTTTTCCTCGGATTCGGCGTACATGTGCTCGACCGCCGTCTGGATCATGCTCTGGACGGTGGTGGTCTTGTCGCCGCCGTGTTCGGTGAGGTCGTCCGCGTGGAGCGGGAGGCGCTCGGTGAGGTACTTGCCGAAGATGTCCTTGGCGGCTTCGGCGTCGGGGCGCTCGATCTTGATCTTCACGTCGAGGCGGCCGGGGCGCAGGATGGCCGGGTCGATCATGTCCTCGCGGTTGGAGGCGCCGATGACGACCACGTTCTGCAGGCCTTCGACGCCGTCGATCTCGGCGAGGAGCTGCGGGACGATGGTGTTCTCGACGTCGGAGCTGACGCCGGAGCCGCGGGTGCGGAAGAGGGATTCCATCTCGTCGAAGAAGACGATCACGGGGGTGCCCTCGCTGGCCTTCTCGCGGGCACGCTGGAAGACGAGGCGGATCTGCCGCTCGGTCTCGCCGACGTACTTGTTGAGCAGCTCGGGGCCCTTGATGTTGAGGAAGAAGCTCTTGCCGGCGGCCTGGCCGGTGACCTCGGCGACCTTCTTGGCGAGTGAGTTCGCGACGGCCTTGGCGATGAGGGTCTTGCCGCAGCCGGGGGGGCCGTAGAGCAGGACGCCCTTGGGCGGGCGCAGCTCGTGCTCCTTGAAGAGGTCGGGGTAGAGGTAGGGCAGCTCGACGGCGTCGCGGATGGCTTCGATCTGGTTGCCGAGGCCGCCGATCTGCTCGTAGCCGATGTCGGGGACTTCCTCGAGGACGAGTTCCTCGACCTCGCTCTTGGGGACGACCTCGTAGACGTAGCCGGAGCGGGGTTCGAGGAGGAGGGCGTCGCCGGCGCGGATGGTGGTGCCGAGCAGGGGCTCGGCGAGGCGGACGACGCGTTCCTCGTCGGTGTGGCCCAGTACGAGGGCGCGCTCGCCGTCCTCGAGGATCTCCTTGAGGGTGACGATGTCGCCGACGCTCTCGAACTCCATGGCTTCGACCACGTTGAGCGCTTCGTTGAGCATGACTTCCTGGCCGCGCCGCAGGTCGTCGAGGTCGACGCTGGGGCTGACGTTCACGCGGAGTTTGCGGCCTCCGGTGAAGATGTCCGCGGTGCCGTCCTCGTTGGCCTGCAGGAAGACACCGAAGCCGGCCGGCGGCTGAGCGAGCCGGTCGACCTCCTCCTTGAGGGCCACGATCTGGTCGCGGGCCTCGCGGAGGGTGTTGGCCAGTCGTTCGTTCTGGGCGGACACGCCGGCCAGGTTGGTCTGCAGCTCGACGATCCGCTCTTCGAGAATCCTCGTGTGGCGCGGAGAGTCGGCGAGCTTGCGGCGCAGGACGGCGATCTCCTGCTCAAGGTAGGCAATCTGCCCGGCCGGGTCGTCGGACCCTCGTCCCGGGCGGATGCCGCGGTTCATGTCGTCGTCGTGGGCTGCCACGGTCCTCACCTCCTCCAAGGGGAGCTGGACGTTTCCAGACCCTACCTGGGTGGGTGTCGATTGAAACCCCTAGATCACAAAGACTGTCAAGGTGTGTCGTCGGTCACCCGGTGCGCACTCCCTCGCACGGAGGGGATACCCACTCAACGTGATGGGAAAGCAGGTTGTTCCGTGCTTGGCGTGGTCGAATCCCTTCGCGGCTGGCCGGAGTTGTCCGCTGGGTCGGTGTGCGGGCAGCACTCAGGCCGCTCGTACGATCATCACGCAGAGCGACGGTACCGGCGGGCGGGGTCACGGCAGGGGTGGCCTGAAGTGTTCGGTCCGGCCGCCGGGGGGGGTGGGTGTCCCGGTCCGGCGCTGGTACCCGAGGGGGCGGGGCCGGAAACCCCGGGCCGGTGCGGCGGGGCTGTTGGGCGGGCGGAGGTAGGGTCGGGGGTGTTCAACAGCCGCTGGAGCGGACCCGGCTGGCCCTTGGGGTGCCGGGCCGGTCCGGCGAACCGAGGGCAGGAGAGATGACCGTGCAGCAGGAGGCCGCGGGCGGCGAGGCGCTGGAGGTCTGGATCGACCAGGATCTGTGTACCGGCGACGGGATCTGCGCCCAGTACGCGCCGGAGGTGTTCGAGCTGGACATCGACGGGCTGGCCTATGTGAAGGGTGCGGACGAGGAGCTGCTGCAGGCTCCGGGGGCGTCGGTGCCGGTGCCGTTGCCGCTGCTGGCGGACGTGGTGGACTCGGCGCGGGAGTGTCCGGGCGAGTGCATCCATGTGCGCCGGGTTCTGGACAGGGTCGAGGTGTACGGGCCCGACGCGGAGTGAGTCCGGTTCAGACGCTGTGGGCCCCGGCCGGGGTGGTGCGGAGGAAGGCGTTGCCGTTCCATCGCCACTTGGCCGGGGTTTTCACGTCGGGGCAGCAACTGGGCACGGTGTCCGAGGAGTAACCGAGCAGGGTGGCGGAGACGGCCTGTGCGCGGAGGGTGAAGTCGGTGACCGTGAGCCGTTCCCGGGGTGCGACGAGGGTGGCGACGATGCGGGGGGTGTCGCGGTCCGCGGCGTGGGTGAGGACGTAGACGCCGTCGGGTGGGGTGCCCATGGGGGCGTCGCAGTGGACGACGGCGACGGTTTCCGGCCTGCCGTCGCCGTCGAGGTCTCCGGTGGCCTTCTTGGCGACGACGGCTTTGACGGGTCCGCAGTCCAGGGGGAACCTCACGCCGGTCGTGCCGGGCGGGGCGGCGGCCGCGGGGGCGGTCCTGCCGGTGGTGCCGGGGGCGGACTGGGCGGCGGTGGCCGATCCGGGCTGGACGACGGAGGAGAGGGCGACGACGCCCGCGACGGCTGTGGCGGTGGCGACCCAGTGGATGGGCCGGGTACGGGTGTGGGCCAGTTCCGGGACGGCGGGTTGCACGAGGAGTGTCTCCTGTGAGGGCTGTGCCGGTGGGATGGGCTGCATGGTGCCACACGTCACAGTGCGGGGGAACGGCGGGGTCCGGGATTCCCGCAGGCGAGGGGCCCGCGCGCGTGGGCCGGCGTCGGGGGGCGGTGTCGACGCGTGGGGGCTGGTGGTGCCGGGTGCCGGTACTGGTGCCGTGTCAACGGAGGGGCGCCGTGGCGGGGTTCCCGTGGGTGGGTGGGAACTCGGCCACGGCGCCCTTGCGTTGTCCGTGCGGGGGGCCGGTCAGCGGCCGGTGCCGCCGTCGGCGTTGGGGCCGGCGTAGTCCTCGCCGTAGGCGCCCTTGGCGGGGCGGCGGCGGCGCATGGGCGGCTCGACGCCGTCCGCGAGGCGGCGGGCGGTGAGCAGGAAGCCGGTGTGGCCGATCATCCGGTGGTCCGGGCGGACGGCCAGGCCCTCGATGTGCCAGTTGCGGATCATGGTCTCCCAGGCGGTCGGCTCGTTGAAGCAGCCGATCTCCCGGATGGACTCCACGGTCCGGGCGAGCTGGGTGGTGGTGGCGACGTAGCAGCACAGGATGCCGCCGGGGACGAGTGCCTTGGAGACGGCCTCCAGGCATTCCCAGGGGGCGAGCATGTCGAGGATGACGCGGTCGACGTCGGTGTCGGACAGGTTGTCCTGGAGGTCGCCGACGGTGAGCTGCCAGGCGGGGTGCGGGCCGCCGAAGTAGCGCTCGACGTTCTGCCGGGCGATCTCGGCGAAGTCCTCGCGGCGCTCGTAGGAGTGCAGCATGCCCTGGTCGCCGATGGCCCGCAGCAGGAAGCTGCTGAGCGAGCCGGAGCCGACGCCGGCCTCCACGACGCGGGCGCCGGGGAAGATGTCGGCGAAGGCGAGGATCTGCCCCGCGTCCTTCGGGTAGACGACGGCTGCCCCGCGGGGCATGGACAGGACGTAGTCGGGGAGCAGGGGGCGCAGCGCGAGGTAGGCGACGTTGCCGGTGGTGCGGACAACGCTGCCCTCGGGAGCGCCGATCAGTTCGTCGTGCGGGAAGGAACCCTTGTGGGTGTGGAAGTTCTTCCCTGCTTCGAGCGTGAACGTGTAGTGGCGGCCCTTGGGGTCGGTCAGCTGTACCTGGTCCCCGACCTTGAAGGGCCCGCGACGGCGGGCGGCACCGGTCGGTTCGGACATGTGACCAGCCTACCGGTTGTCTGCCGGGGGCTTGACCGGCGGCGGGGCGCGGGGGTCAGGAGGGTCGTGCCATCGCCTTGACGAAGGCCCGCTCCACGTCCGCGGCGGACAGGACGCCGTAGATCTCGCCGGTCTCCTCTACCACGAGGTATTCGGTGGCCGGGGTGGCGCGCAGGACGTCCAGCAGTTCTTCTCCGGCCAGCTCGGCGGAGACGCGCATGCCGTCGGTCAGGTCCTGGGCGAGGCCGCTGACGGCGACCCAGGGGCGGCGGTGCTCGGGTACGCCGACGATGGCGGCCTCGCGGACGAGGGAGAGCGGGTGGCCGTCGGCGTCGACCACGACGAGGGCGCGGGCCCCGGCGGCGTTGGCGCGGCGCAGGGCCTCGGAGAGGGGGGTGTCGTTCTCGACCGGTACGGCGCGCCGGGTGAGGGTGCGGGCGCGGAGTTCGGGGAGGTGTTCGCGCAGGCGTGCCATGCGCAGGCTGTTGCCGGCGCCGGTCCAGATGATCGCGGCGAGGATGGCGGCGAGCAGGGCGTCGGTGACGGTGTCCATGCCGCCGGTGTCCTCGCCGCTGCCGCCGAGTGCGCCGGACTGGTTGAGCAGGGGCAGGCCGATGAGGACGGCGACGGCGAGGGCGCGGCCGACCCAGGCGGCGGCGACGGTGCCGGTCATCGGTTTGCCGCTGAGCTTCCAGACGACGGCGCGGAGCATGCGGCCGCCGTCGAGGGGGAGGCCGGGGAGGAGGTTGAAGATCGCCACGATGAGGTTGGAGACCATCAGGCCGGCCAGCAGGACGCCGGGGACGGTGCCGGGTTCCACGGGTTTCATGGCGAGGTAGAAGAGGCCGGCGAGGACGAGGGAGAGCAGGGGGCCGACGAAGGCCAGCACGAACTCGCGGCCGGGGGTCTCGGCCTCCTTCTCGATCTCGGAGACGCCGCCGAAGAACTGGAGCTGGATGCGGCGGACCGGGAGTTTGAAGCGGATCGCGGCGAGGGTGTGGGCGAGCTCGTGGACCAGGACGGAGGCGTAGAAGGCGACCGCGAAGAAGAGGGAGACCAGGTAGCGGGCGGCGCCGAGTTCGGGCAGGACGCGGTCGAGCTGGCCGCCGAAGACCCAGGTGATCAGGGCGGCGACGAGGAACCAGCTGGGTGCGACGTAGACGGGTACGCCGAAGGGGCGGCCCATGAGGATGCCGCCGCCGGGTTCCTTGGGCCGTGGCTCGGGCGGTTCGCCCTTGGCGATGCCGGAGTGGGCGAGGGTGCGGTGGTCGGGGGTGCTGTCCGTGCCGGTCCCGGGCGGGGTTCCGGCGGGGTCGGTTCCGGCGGGGTCGGTTCCGGTGGGGTGGGAGGACGGTTTCGCCGCCGGTGGTCCGGACGCGTCGCCGGGTGCGTGCTCGGGCTCGGGGCCGGGGTGGTCGGTGGGTCCGGTCGCCGGGGCCGTGGGGTCGGCGTCGTGCTCGGCCGGCTCGTCGTTGCCGGACCGCGGCTGCCCGCTCCCGCCGCTCACGTCCACGGTGTCCCCTCGTTCGAAGCGTCCTCCGCACCTGCCGGGCGGAAGGTCTCTGGTCGATGGTATGCGGCCTTGGTGGCACGTTTCGCCCCGGCACCCCTTGTGTTTGCCCCGAGGTCGGGTGGTCGACGCGGGCCGCGGGCTGGGTCACTGTCAGTGCTGGGCCGTAAGGTCTGTGGACATGGACAGCAGCATCGAAGAGGCGGCGGCCCTGCCGGGCGGCGCCGACCAGCCGCCCCCGGCCGCCCCGCCCCGGCCGCGCCCCACGATGCCTGCCCCCACGGAACAGGCCGGGGAGGCGGAGCCGCCGACTCCTCCGGCACGGCCCACGGAACCGACCCCGGACGCCGCCGAACCGGCGGTGCCCGCGGGCACGGACGCTTCGGCGACCGCCGTGACGGTCCGCACCGCCCTTGACGGTGACCCGGGCGCGCCCGGTTCGGCTGCCGGCGCCGACCAGCACGGCGACCGGGCAGCCGGCGGTCCCGCCGAGAGCGGCGCCCCCGGCACCGCCGCCCCGGCAGCACCCCGCGCCGGTGAAAGCACCGCCGGGCCCGCATCCCCCCGGGGAGCCCAGGGCGCCGCCGACAGCGACGGCACGGCCGGGGCCGCCGGGAGCAGCGCTCCCCCGACGGCCTCCCCGGCCCCCGTCGCCGCGGTGGGCGGCGGGTCGTCCGGGGGCGAGGAGTCCGGGGCGGCCGTGTCCGCCGGGCGGGGTGCCGGGGCGCCGACCTCGCTGTCGCCCTCGCGGGCCAGTGACTTCATGCAGTGTCCGTTGCTGTACCGGTTCCGGGTGATCGACCGGCTGCCGGAGAAGCCGAGTCCGGCGGCGACGCGGGGCACGCTGGTGCATGCCGTGCTGGAGCGGCTGTTCGACGCGCCGGCCGGGGAGCGGACCGCTCCGCGGGCGAAGGCGCTGATCCCGGGGCAGTGGGACCGGCTCAGGGAGAGCAGGCCGGAGGTGACCGAGCTGTTCGCGGACGATCCGGACGGCGAGCGGCTGGCCGGGTGGCTCGCGGAGGCGGAGCGGCTCGTGGAGCGCTGGTTCACGCTGGAGGATCCGACGCGGCTGGAGCCGGCCGAGCGTGAGCTGTTCGTGGAGGCGGAGCTGGAGTCGGGGCTGCGGCTGCGCGGGATCATCGACCGGGTGGACGTGGCGCCGACCGGCGAGGTGCGGATCGTCGACTACAAGACGGGCAAGGCGCCCCGCCCGGAGTACGCCGAGGGCGCGTTGTTCCAGATGAAGTTCTACGCGCTGGTGGTGTGGCGGCTGAAGCGCGTGGTTCCGCGCCGGCTGCAGCTGGTCTACCTGGGCAGCGGGGACGTGCTGACGTACGACCCGGTGCCGGCCGATCTGGAGCGGGTGGAGCGGAAGCTGCACGCGCTGTGGGAGGCCATCCGGCAGGCCACGGAGACGGGGAACTGGCGCCCCCGGCCGACGAAGTTGTGCGGCTGGTGCGACCACCGGGCGCACTGCCCGGAGTTCGGCGGCACTCCCCCGCCCTACCCGCTGCCCGTGACGGTCGCGGAGTCCGGGACCGGGTGAACCGGGGATCCGGGGCAGGGCAGAATGGGCCCGGACTAGCGAAGGAGTGTCACGTGGCCATCCGCGTCCTACTGGTCGACGACCAGCCGCTGCTGCGTACGGGTTTCCGGATGATCCTGGAGGCCGAGCAGGACCTCGCGGTCGTCGGCGAGGCAGGTGACGGCCTGCAGGCCCTGGACCAGGTGCGAGCGCTGCAGCCGGACGTCGTGCTGATGGACATCCGGATGCCGCGGATGGACGGTGTGGAGGCCACCCGGCAGATCACCGGGCCCGGCCGGGACGGTCCGGCCAAGGTGCTGGTGCTGACGACGTTCGACCTGGACGAGTACGTGGTGGAGGCGCTGCGTGCCGGTGCCAGTGGTTTCCTGCTGAAGGACGCGCCGGCCAATGAGCTGGTGCAGGCGATCCGGGTGGTGGCGGCGGGCGAGGCCATGCTGGCGCCGAGCATCACGCGGCGGCTGCTGGACAAGTACGCCACGCATCTGCCGTCGGGTGAGGAGCCGGTGCCGGACACCCTGCACACCCTCACCGACCGTGAGGTGGAGGTGCTGAAGCTGGTGGCGCGGGGGCTGTCCAACGCGGAGATCGCGGCGGATCTGTTCGTCAGCGAGACGACGGTGAAGACGCATGTGGGGCATGTGCTCACGAAGCTGGGGCTGAGGGACCGGGTGCAGGCCGCGGTGTACGCGTACGAGAGCGGTCTGGTGCGTCCCGGCGCGCAGTAGGCGTACGCCGCGTGGGACGCGGTGGGCCGTGAACGGCCGGGGCGCCCCTCCCCCGCGGGGAAGGGGCGCCCTCTCGTGTGTCCGGGGTCAGCTCTTGCTGATCTCCCAGAAGCGGAACACGGTGGAGGCGTCCAGGCAGTACTCCAGGCCGTAGACGCCGTCGCGGACGACGGCGTACTGCTTGGCCTGCCAGACCGGCAGGACGGGCAGTTCGTCGGCGACGATGTCCTGGAGCCTGTCGAAGTCCTTGTCGGTCGCCGTGCGGTCGCTCTGCGCGGCGGTGTGGGGGATCAGGGACTTGGTGATGGTGTTGTTGCCGTAGTTGTTGTTCAGGACGTTGCCCTTGCCGAAGAAGGGCGCGGTGAAGTTGTCGGCGTCCGGGTAGTCCGGCACCCAGCCCTTCACGTAGACGCCGTACTTGCCGGCGGCGATGTCCTTCTCGTACTGGTCGTAGGCGACGGACTGGACGTCGGCCTGGAACAGGCCGCTGGCGTTGAGCTGGCCGGCGATGGCCTTGAGTTCCTGGTCGGTGGCGGGGCCGTAGCGGGACGGCGTGGACCACAGGGTGAGCTTGACCTTGCCGGTGATGCCGTCGGCGCGGAGTGCGGCGGCGGCCTTGTCCCGGGAGGGGCGGGCGCCGTAGGTGTCGAAGAACGCGGTGTTGTGGCCCGCGATGCCGGCCGGGATGATCGAGTACAGGGGGGTGGCGGTGCCCTGGTAGACGTCGTGGATGAGGGCGTCGCGGTCGATGAGGTAGGCCATGGCCTTGCGGACGCCGGGCTTGCCGGCCACCGGGTCCTTCATGTTGAAGACCAGGTGCTGGACTTCGGCGCTGCTGCCGTCGATGACCTCGACGCCCTTGTTGTCGGCCTGTTGGTCGAGGGCGGCGATGTCGGCGGCGGACAGGCCTCGGTAGGCGATGTCGATGCCGCCGTCGAGGAGTGCCTTGCGCAGGGCGGTGCGGTCGCCGTGGAAGAACTTGAGGGTGACGCCGGAGTTCTTGGGCTTGGCGTCGCCCCGGTAGTTGTCGTTGACCGAGAAGACGGCCTCGTCCTTGTCGAAGGAGTCCAGCTTGTAGGGGCCGGAGCCGACGGCCTGGTGGTCGGTGCGCAGGCCGTTCGCGTCGTACTGGCGGTGGTCCACGATGGCGCCGGCGCCGGAGGCGATCTTGCTGGGGAAGGTGGCGTCGGGCACCTTCAGGTGGAAGACCGCGGTCTTGGCGTCCGGTGTCTCGACGCTGTCGAGCATCGGGAACATGATGGCGGGGCCGGCGGGGTCGTCGATCTTCAGCATGCGGTCGAAGGAGAACTTCACGTCCGCGGAGGTGAGGGCGTCACCGTTGCTGAACTTCAGGCCGTCCTTCAGCTCGCACTTGTAGACCATCGCCCGGGTGTCGGTGAAGAGGCACTGTCTGGCGAGGTCGGGTTGGGGTTCGGTCGCGCCCTTGGGGAAGCTGAGCAGCGACTGGAACACGTTGTTGAACAACAGCCAGGAGCCGGGGTCATAGCCGGATGCCGGGTCCGTGGCGAGGACGTCGTCGGACATCCCCATCACCACGGAGGAGCCGGTGCCCCCGGAGTCACCGGTCTCGGAGCCGCAGCCGGTCAGCAGGCCGGAGGCCAGTCCCGCCACGATGGGCAGAACTGGCCACTGGTTGCGCATGTTCACTTGAATATGTGCCTTGTCGTCGGTTCGTCAGCCCGGGGCCGCCGTCCCTGGTCCCGGGCACCGGGGCCGCATCGTGCTCGGCCCCGGCTGCATGGAGCCGTCAGCCGCTCACACCGCGGCCCAGCTCCCACAGCTGAAGCGTCGAGGAGGAGTTCAGGGCGTAGGCCACGCCCGTGATGTCGTCCCGTGCGGCGACGTACTGCTTGCCCTGCCACAGCGGCAGGACCGGGACGTCCTCGGCGACGATGTCCTGGATCTCCGTCAGGCTCTTGGAGGCGCCGATCCGGTCGGCCTCGCGACGGGACTGCGGGATCAGGGTGCGCTGGATGGTGCCGTTGTTGTACGGCGATCCGAGGAAGTTGTTCTTGTCGAGGAACGGCGCGAGGAAGTTGTCGGCGTCCGGGAAGTCGGGGAACCAGCCCATGCCGTAGACGTCGTACTCGCCCTTGCGCTCGGCGGGCCGGAAGGTGGACCAGGGGTGGCCCTCGATGGAGACGTCGAACAGGCCGCTGTCGTTGAGCTGCTTCTGCAGGATCTGGAACTCCTGCTTGGTGGCCGAGCCGTAGTGGTCGGTGGTGTAGTGCAGGGTCAGCTTCACCGGGGTGGTGATGCCGGCCTTGCCGAGCAGGCTCTTGGCCTTGTCGACGCTGGGGTTGCCGTACTTGTTGAAGAACGAGTTGGAGTGGCCGGTGACGGTGGCGGGGACCATCGAGTACAGCGGCTCGGCCTGGGTGCCGTAGACCTTGGAGACCAGTTCGCCTCGGTTGATGAGCTGGGCCATGGCCTGGCGTACGGCCTTGGACTTGACGCTGGTGGCGTCGGTGTTGAAGGCGAGGTAGCGGATCTCCAGACCCGGCATGTCGACCAGGTCGGCGTTCTTGTCGCTGCCGGCGTCGAGCTTCTGGATCTGCGCGGGCGCCATGGTGCGGGTCATGACGTCGATGTCGCCCTTGTCGATGGCGGCGCCCATGGCGTCGGCGTCGGCGAAGGAGCGCAGCTCGACCTCGTCGTTGTTCACCTTCATGCTGCCCTTGTAGGAGGCGTTCCTGGTGAAGGTGGCGCTGACGATCGCGTCGTTCTTGACGTCGGCCTTGAAGGTGTACGGGCCGGAGCCGTCGATCTCGAAGCCGTCGCGGAGCTTGTCCTTCTGGTAGTCCTTCGGGTTGACGATGCCCGCGACCGGGGTGGACAGCTTGTACGGGAAGGTGGCGTCGGCGGTCTTCAGGTGGAAGACGACCTCGCGGTCACCCTGCGTCTCGATGGTGTCGATGGTGTTCAGCAGGGCGGAGACACCGCTGTCGGAGTTGATGCGGAGCGCACGCTCGATGGAGTACTTGACGTCCTGGGCGGTCACCGGGTCGCCGCCGGCGAACTTCAGGCCGTCGCGCAGCTTGCAGACGTAGCGCTCGCTGCCGCTGTCGGTGAAGGAGCAGCTCTCGGCGGCCTCGGGGACGGGCTCGCCCTCGCCCCTGGGCTGGGCCATCAGGGTCTGCACGGACTGGCGCAGGATGTTCCAGGTGCCGACGTCGTAGGCGTAGGCCGGGTCGAGGGGCGCGGGGGCGTCCTTGGTGGCCGTGAACTGGTCCGTGGTACCGACGACGATGGCGTCACCGCTCTTGCTCCCGCTGCCGGATCCGCCGCACGCGGCGAGAACCGGGGTGAGCAGGCCGGCCACCGCCGGCAGCACCAAAGTCTTGCGGTTCATGCGGGAGTTTCTCCAGAGCTGTTCGGGTCCGTGTATCCGGCATGCAGGGGTGGTGCGGCGGATCACAGGGGTTCTCGGCGATGTTCTCGCGATGAGATTAGTCCGCGCCCGCAGCCCGCTTCGCAGCCGCGTGAGTTGACCCCTCATCACGCAGTGGAACCGGCTGTGGACGCACCGAAAACCCGACAGCGGCATGATTAGTGCAGCGTCCCCCCAATCAGGACACAACGTGCCGCCGTTTCCGTCCTCCCGGAGCGGGTCAGCACACTTGGTCAACGTTGTCGAGCCGCTCCGGCGTGGGGAACGTCACACTCCCAACTGTGCAGCCGGTCAGCAGAATTCGGCCGGGGCGGTCCTCCGTGAATTCCACTCGGGGTTGTTCCCCGGAAATGTGTCCGGCACGGTCATTGGACTTCGCACGCTGGGTGAACGGTCAGCGCATTTCCGTCATCAGGTTCCGGAGAAATGCCAGGTCGACCTCTTCCAGAGAGGTGACGACGGTGCGTCCGGCGGCGGGGCCGATGGGGGCGACGGAGGGGACGGCGACGACCCGGCAGCCGGCGGCCTCGGCGGCGGCGACACCGGTCGCGGTGTCCTCGACGACGGCGCATCTGGCCGGATCCGCACCGAGGCCCGCGGCGGCGAGCAGGTACGGGTCGGGGAAGGGCTTGGTGCGGGAGACCTCGTCGCCGGCGATGGAGAGGGTGAAGTGGTGCGGGCCGAGCACGGACAGCACCCGGTCGATGATGCGCCGGTGGGAGGCGGAGACCAGGGCGGTCGGGGTCTCGGACTCGTACAGCTCGGCGAGGAGCCGGACGGCGCCCGGCATCAGCGGCAGGGCTCTGCCGATGCGCTCCTCGAAGCCCTCGTTGAGGAGCACGGTGAGTTCGGCGAGGGTGATGTCGGCGCCGGTCGCCTCGATGAGGAAGCCGGCGCTGCGGGTCATGGGGCCGCCGACCACGACGTGCCGCCAGGTGTCGTCCAGGGTGTGCCCGAGGGAGGCGAAGACCTCCACCTCGACGTCCCACCAGAACCCCTCGGTGTCGACGAGGGTGCCGTCCATGTCGAGGAGCACCGCCTGCAGGGCGGAGCCTTCGGCCGTTCTGGTTCCGAGCGCGGGGACCGTGCTGGTCATCCGGGCGCACCTCCTTGAGGGACGGCCAGGCCGGCTCCCCGGCGGGGAACCGGCCTGCGGTGGACCGACCAGTGTACGACTTATCCGATCAGGATGCCGGGTGGGACACGCCTCACCGTGCGTTGAAGTACTTGGCCTCGGGGTGGTGGATCACGATGGCGTCCGTGGACTGCTCGGGGTGCAGCTGGAACTCCTCGGACAGGTGGACGCCGATCCGCTCGGGCCGCAGCAGCTCGGCGATCTTGGCGCGGTCCTCCAGGTCGGGGCAGGCGCCGTAGCCGAGGGAGAAGCGGGCACCGCGGTACTTCAGGTCGAACATGTCCGTGATGTCGGCGGGGTCCTCGCCGGCGAAACCGAGTTCGGCGCGGACGCGCGCGTGCCAGTACTCGGCCAGGGCCTCGGCCAACTGGACGGACAGGCCGTGCAGTTCGAGGTAGTCGCGGTAGGCGTTGGCCTCGAAGAGCTTGGCGGTCTCCTCGCCGATGCGGGAGCCGACGGTGACCACCTGGAGGCCGACGACGTCGGTCTCGCCGGACTCCTCCGGGCGGAAGAAGTCGGCCAGGCACAGGCGCCGGCCGCGGCGCTGGCGGGGGAAGGTGAAGCGGGTGCGCTCGTTGCCCTGCTCGTCCAGGATGATCAGGTCGTCGTCCTTGGAGACGCAGGGGAAGTAGCCGTAGACGACGGCCGCTTCCAGGAGGTTGTCGGTCTGGAGCCGGTCGAGCAGGCCGCGCAGCCGGGGCCGGCCGTCGGTCTCGACGAGTTCCTCGTACGTCGGTCCCTCGCCGGTGCGGGCCTGCTTCAGTCCCCACTGGCCCTTGAACAGGGCGCCCTCGTCGAGCCAGCTCGCGTACTCCTTGAGCTGGATGCCCTTGATGACACGGGTGTCCCAGAAGGGCGGGGTGGGCACGGGGTTGTCGGTGGCGACGTCGGAGCGGACATGGCCCTCCTCGGGCCGCTCCTCGACCTGGACGGCGGTGGTCGCGCGGACCCGGCGCTGGCGCAGCTCCGGCAGCTTCGCCCCGGGCACTCCCCGCTTGACACCGATCAGGGCGTCCATGAGGTGCAGGCCCTCGAAGGCGTCGCGGGCGTAGCGGACCTCGCCCTGGTAGATCTCGTGCAGGTCCTGCTCGACGTAGGCGCGGGTGAGGGCCGCGCCGCCGAGGATGACCGGGAAGCGGGCGGCGAGGCCGCGCTGGTTCAGCTCCTCCAGGTTCTCCTTCATGATCACCGTGGACTTCACCAGCAGTCCGGACATGCCGATCACGTCGGCCCGGTGCTCCTCGGCGGCCTCCAGGATGGCGGAGACCGGCTGCTTGATGCCGAGGTTGACGACGTTGTAGCCGTTGTTGGACAGGATGATGTCGACGAGGTTCTTGCCGATGTCGTGGACGTCGCCGCGCACGGTGGCGAGCACGATGGTGCCCTTGCCCTCGGCGTCCGACTTCTCCATGTGCGGTTCGAGGTAGGCGACGGCGGCCTTCATGACCTCGGCGGACTGCAGGACGAACGGCAGCTGCATCTGGCCGGAGCCGAACAGCTCGCCGACGACCTTCATGCCGTCGAGCAGGGTCTCGTTGACGATGTCCAGGGCGGGCCGCTCGGCCAGCGCGAGGTCCAGGTCGGCTTCCAGGCCGTTGCGCTCGCCGTCGATGATCCGGCGCTTGAGCCGCTCCTCCAGGGGCAGCGCGGCCAGTTCCTCGGCCTTGCCCGCCTTGAGGGACTTGGCCGTGGCGCCCTCGAAGAGCTGCATGAGCTTCTGCAGGGGGTCGTAGCCCTCGCTGCGGCGGTCGTGGATCAGGTCGAGAGCGGTCTGCACCTCTTCCTCGCTGAACCGGGCGATCGGGAGGATCTTGGAGGCGTGGACGATCGCGGAGTCCAGGCCGGCCTTGACGCACTCGTCCAGGAAGACGGAGTTGAGCAGGATGCGGGCGGCCGGGTTGAGGCCGAAGGAGATGTTCGACAGGCCCAGCGTGGTCTGCACGGCCGGATGGCGCTTCTTCAGCTCGCGGATGGCCTCGATGGTGGCGATGCCGTCCTTGCGGGACTCCTCCTGACCGGTGCAGATGGTGAAGGTCAGGGTGTCGATGAGGATGTCCTCCTCGCGGATGCCCCAGTTCCCGGTCAGGTCGTCGATCAGCCGTTCGGCGATCTCGACCTTCTTCTCCGGGGTGCGGGCCTGGCCCTCCTCGTCGATGGTCAGCGCGATCAGGGCGGCGCCGTGCTCGCGCGCCAGCTGGGTGACCTTCGCGAACCGGGAGTCGGGGCCGTCGCCGTCCTCGTAGTTCACGGAGTTGATCACCGCGCGGCCGCCGAGCTTCTCCAGGCCGGCCTGGATGACGTCGACCTCGGTGGAGTCCAGCACGATCGGCAGGGTGGAGGCGGTGGCGAAGCGGCCGGCCAGTTCCTCCATGTCGGCCACGCCGTCCCGGCCGACGTAGTCCACGCACAGGTCGAGCATGTGCGCGCCCTCGCGGATCTGCTCCCGGGCGATCTCCACGCAGTCGTCCCAGCGGGCCTCCAGCATGGCCTCGCGGAACTTCTTGGAGCCGTTGGCGTTGGTGCGCTCGCCGATGGCCAGGTAGGAGGTGTCCTGCCGGAAGGGGACCGACTGGTACAGGGAGGCGGCGCCCGGCTCGGGGCGGGGGGCGCGCTCGGCCGGGGTGAGGTCACGGACGCGCTCGACGACCTGGCGCAGGTGTTCGGGGGTGGTGCCGCAGCAGCCGCCGATGAGGGAGAGGCCGTAGTCCCGTACGAAGTTCTGCTGGGCGTCGGCCAGGCCCTCGGGGTCGAGGGGGAAGTGGGCGCCGTCCTTGGTGAGGACGGGCAGGCCGGCGTTGGGCATGCACAGCAGCGGGATGCGGGAGTGCCGGGTGAGGTAGCGCAGGTGCTCGCTCATCTCGGCGGGGCCGGTGGAGCAGTTCAGGCCGATCATGTCGATGCCGAGCGGTTCCAGCGCGGTGAGCGCGGCGCCGATCTCGGAGCCGAGCAGCATGGTGCCGGTGGTCTCGAAGGCCATCGACACCAGCAGGGGGACCTCGCTGCCGAGGCGTTCCATGGCGCGCCGGGCGCCGAGGACGGAGGCCTTGGTCTGCAGCAGGTCCTGGGTGGTCTCGACGATCAGGGCGTCGGCGCCGCCGGTGAGCAGGCCCTCGGCGTTGGCCTGGAAGCCGTCACGGAGGGTGGTGAACCCGATGTGGCCCAGGGTGGGCAGCTTGGTGCCGGGGCCGATGGAGCCGAGGACCCAGCGGGTGCGGTCGTCCCGGGCGGAGTAGGCGTCGGCGGTCTCGCGGGCGATGCGGGCGCCGGCCTCGGACAGCTCGTACACGCGGTCGGCGATGTCGTACTCCGCCATGGCCGCGTGGTTGGCCCCGAAGGTGTTGGTCTCGACGCAGTCGACGCCCACGGAGAAGTACGCCTCGTGGACGGAGCGGACGATGTCGGGGCGGGTGAGGTTGAGGATCTCGTTGCACCCTTCGAGGTTCCGGAAGTCCTCGAGGGTGGGCTCCTGTGCCTGGAGCATCGTGCCCATGGCTCCGTCGGCGACCACCACACGGGTGGCGAGCGCCTCTCGGAGCGCGGACACGCGAGTCCGGCTGTCGGCGGAAGGGGACGTCGGCGACGAGGCCATGTAGGGGCTCCCTGTGGTGCGACGGCTGTCGGCTATGCGGCTTCCCGGGCACGCCGGAGTTGCCGCACGGCGCCAGAGTAACCGGGAGTCGGCTTGGATGGGCACATCCGTCCACGAGGCGGACGCGGGTGACCCCGATGCGACGCTCGGGTCACCTGTGATGTAACAGGTGCCGTCCGACCATTAGCGGGACGTCGGCATGGACCGGTAGTGTTCGACATTGCCGAACGGTGGTTTCCGCACCGGGGCAGGTCGAGGGACGGAGGCAGAACGGCGATGGCACGGAACATCCAGTCGCTCGAACGGGCGGCGGCGATGCTGCGGCTGCTCGCGGGCGGCGAGCGGCGACTCGGCCTCTCGGACATCGCCTCGTCGCTGGGCCTCGCCAAGGGCACCGCCCACGGGATCCTGCGCACCCTCCAGCAGGAGGGCTTCGTGGAGCAGGACGACGCCTCCGGCCGCTACCAGCTCGGCGCGGAGCTGCTGCGGCTCGGCACCACCTATCTCGACGTGCACGAGCTGCGCGCGCGGGCCCTGGTGTGGGCCGACGACCTGGCCCGGTCCAGCGGGGAGAGCGTGTACCTGGGGGTCCTGCACCAGCAGGGCGTGCTGATCGTGCACCACGTCTTCCGGCCCGACGACAGCCGGCAGGTGCTGGAGATCGGGGCCATGCAGCCGCTGCACTCGACGGCCCTGGGCAAGGTGCTCTCGGCGTACGACCCGGTGGCGCACAGCGAGGCGCTGGAAACGGACCGGAAGGCCTTCACGGACCGCACGGTGTGCGATCCCGGCGACTTCGAGCACCTCCTCGACATCACGCGCGCGCGTGGGTACGCGGCGGACGTGGAGGAGACCTGGGAGGGCGTGGCGTCGATCGCGGCGCCCATCCACGACCGGCGCCGGATGCCCGTGGGCGCGGTCGGCATCACGGGGGCGGTGGAGCGGCTGTGCCGGGACGGCGAGCTGCGTCCGGAGCTGATCGCGGCGGTACGGGACTGCGCCCGCGCGGTCTCCCGGGACCTGGGCGCGGGACGGTTCTGACCGACTGCGGGAGCGGCGAGGGCCGGCGGCCGGAGCGGCTGACGAATGGCGGGCCGGGGCGGGTGACGGCCGGCGGCCCGAAGCGGCTGACGACGGGCGGGCCGAAGCGGGTGACGACCGGCGGCACGAAGCAGGCAACCGGCGGCCCCTAAGCAAAGGACGGCCGACTACCCGGAGCGGGTGACGACCGGCTGCCGAAGCGGCTGACGACGGGCGGGCCGAAGCGGGTGACGACCGGCGGCTCGAAGCGTGTAACGACCGGCGGCTCGGAGTGGGTGACAGCCGGCAGCCCGGCGCAGGAACCCGGCGGCCCGAGGCCAGTGCCCGCCGGCTGCCCGGAGCGGGTGACGACCGGCAGCCCGGAGCTGGGAACGGGCCGGGGACCGGGCAGGGGATCGGCCGGGGGTCAGGGTACGGAACGACCGGGACGTCAGGCGACGTTCCGGTCCTCGCCCTACCCTGAAAGCGGATAAACAGGGCTATATGGACTATCGAGGCTAGAACGTACGGCGGTACACGAAGGTCGATGACCAGCGACGATGATCGATAACCCGCAGCGATCAATAACGATCCTGCTTTCGATAACAGAACTCTTGACGCACGCGTAACGCCGAACAAGACTCCCGTCCATCGGTCGGCATTGTCGAACACCTACCGGCAATACGCGCTAGAGTGTGACAACGCCAAGGGCCGGCATCGCTCTCACCCCCGAGGGCGCCAGAACCCCCGGTGGGACCCGGGGTTCGGCTAACCCTGGACGAAGGACAAAGGAGTCGCGGGTGTCCAGCTCCGACATCTTCATCGGCGAGACCATCGGTACCGCCATACTCATCCTGCTCGGCGGCGGCGTCTGTGCCGCTGTCACGCTGAAGGCCTCCAAGGCCCGTAACGCCGGTTGGCTCGCCATCGCCTTCGGGTGGGGCTTCGCCGTCATGACGGCCGTGTACATCTCCGGACCGCTGTCCGGTGCCCACCTCAACCCGGCCGTCACCGTCGCCCTGGCCATCAAGGACGGCGACTGGAGCAACGTTCCGACCTACTTCGCCGGCCAGCTGCTCGGCGCGATGATCGGCGCGGCCCTGGTCTGGGTCGCCTACTACGGCCAGTTCCAGGCGCACCTGACCGACCACGAGATCGTGGGCGGCCCCGGCGCGCAGGCCACCTCGGCCAAGGCGGTGGAGGCCCAGGAGAAGGGGGCCGGCCCGGTCCTCGGCGTCTTCTCCACTGGTCCGGAGATCCGGAACGCGGCGCAGAACCTCGCCACGGAGATCGTCGGCACCGTGGTGCTGATCCTCGCGGTCCTCACCCAGGGCCTGAACGACAAGGGCAACGGCCTCGGCGTCCTCGGCGGCCTGATCACCGCGTTCGTGGTGGTGTCGATCGGTCTCTCGCTCGGCGGCCCGACGGGCTACGCGATCAACCCGGCCCGCGACCTGGGACCGCGCATCGTGCACGCCCTGCTGCCGCTGCCCAACAAGGGTGGCTCCGACTGGGCCTACGCCTGGATCCCGGTGGTCGGTCCGCTGGTCGGCGGCGCCATCGGGGCAGGCATCTACAACGTCGCCTTCGCCTAGAAAGCTCGTCGACCGCATCGAGTCTTCGAGCACGCGCCGTACGTACGCCCCTCACCACGGACCTTCCAGGAGCACACAGTGACCGACGCCCACACCGCAGGCCCCTTCATCGCGGCGATCGACCAGGGCACGACCTCCTCGCGCTGCATCGTCTTCGACCGGGACGGCCGTATCGTCTCCGTCGACCAGAAGGAGCACGAGCAGATCTTCCCCAAGCCGGGCTGGGTCGAGCACGATGCCAACGAGATCTGGACCAACGTCCAGGAAGTCGTCGCCGGAGCCATCGAGAAGGCCGGCATCACCCGTGACGACATCAAGGCCATCGGCATCACCAACCAGCGCGAGACCACCGTGCTGTGGGACAAGAACACCGGTGAGCCCGTCCACAACGCCATCGTCTGGCAGGACACCCGCACGGACGCGCTCTGCAGGGAGCTGGGCCGCAACGTCGGCCAGGACCGCTTCCGCCGGCAGACGGGCCTGCCGCTCGCGTCGTACTTCGCCGGGCCCAAGGCCCGCTGGCTGCTCGACAACGTCGAGGGCCTGAAGGAGCGCGCCGAGGCCGGCGACATCCTCTTCGGCACCATGGACACCTGGGTCATCTGGAACCTGACCGGCGGTGTCGACGGCGGCAGGCACGTCACCGACGTGACCAACGCCTCCCGGACCCTCCTCATGAACCTGCACACGATGCAGTGGGACGAGAAGATCGCCGAATCCATCGGCGTGCCGCTGCAGATCCTCCCCGAGATCCGGTCCTCCGCCGAGGTCTACGGCGAGGTCACCGGCGGCAGGCTGGGCGACCTGCTCGGCGGCATCCCGGTCGCCTCCGCGCTCGGCGACCAGCAGGCGGCCCTGTTCGGCCAGACCTGCTTCTCCGAGGGCGAGACCAAGTCGACCTACGGCACCGGCACCTTCATGGTGATGAACACCGGCTCGAAGATCATCAACTCCTACGCCGGTCTGCTCACCACCGTCGGCTACAAGATCGGCGACCAGCCGACCGTGTACGCCCTGGAGGGCTCCATCGCCGTCACCGGCTCGCTGGTGCAGTGGATGCGCGACCAGATGGGCCTGATCTCCACCGCCGCCGAGATCGAGACGCTCGCGCTCTCGGTCGAGGACAACGGCGGAGCCTACTTCGTGCCGGCCTTCTCCGGCCTGTTCGCCCCGCACTGGCGCTCCGACGCCCGCGGTGTGATCGCCGGTCTGACCCGGTACGTCACCAAGGCGCACCTCGCGCGCGCCGTCCTTGAGGCCACCGCCTGGCAGACGCGGGAGATCGCCGACGCCATGGTCAAGGACTCCGGCGACGAGCTGGTGACCCTCAAGGTCGACGGCGGCATGACCGCCAACAACCTGCTGATGCAGACCCTCGCCGACGTCCTGGACGCACCCGTGGTGCGCCCGATGGTCGCCGAGACCACCTGCCTCGGCGCCGCCTACGCCGCCGGTCTCGCCGTCGGCTTCTGGTCCAGCACCGACGAACTGCGCGCCAACTGGCGCCGGGCCGCCGAGTGGACCCCCCGCATGGACGCGGAGACCCGCGACCGTGAGTACAAGAACTGGCTCAAGGCCGTCGACCGGACCATGGGCTGGATCGAGGACGAGAGCTGAGCGGCCGTAGCCGTCTCGGACAGTCTGACGAGGAGTAAGTACCCGACATGACCAGTCAGTCCACCCTGCAGTCCGTACCTGCCCTGGGGACGCACCCGGCCTCCGGCTCCAACCCGAGCCGCGCCGAGACCAGGGAGCAGCTCGCCAAGGCGTCGTACGACCTTCTTGTGATCGGCGGCGGCATCCTGGGCATCTCCACCGCCTGGCACGCCGCGCAGTCCGGGCTCAGGGTGGCGCTGGTCGACGCCGGCGACTTCGCCGGCGCCACCTCCTCCGCCTCCTCCAAGCTGCTCCACGGCGGCCTGCGCTACCTGCAGACCGGCGCGGTGAAGCTGGTGGCGGAGAACCACTTCGAGCGCCGTGCGGTCTCCCGCCAGGTGGCCCCCCACCTGGCGAACCCGCTCACCTTCTACCTCCCCGTGTACAAGGGCGGGCCGCACGGCGCGGCGAAGCTCGGCGCGGGCGTCTTCGCCTACTCCGCGCTCTCCGCGTTCGGTGACGGCGTCGGCCACCTGCTGTCGCCGGCCAAGGCGGCGCAGGACGTGCCCGAGCTGCGCACCGAGAACCTCAAGGCCGTGGCCGTGTACGGCGACGACCAGATGAACGACGCGCGCATGGCGCTGATGACGGTCCGCGCGGCCGTCGAGGCGGGCGCGGTCGTCCTCAACCACGCCGAGGTGACGGGCCTGCGCTTCACCAAGGGCCGGGTCACCGGCGCCGACCTCAAGGACCGGACCACCGGTGACGAGTTCGGGGTCAACGCCCGCCTGGTGCTGAACGCGACCGGCCCCTGGGTCGACCACCTGCGCCGGATGGAGGACCCGAACGCGGCGCCGTCCATCCGCCTGTCCAAGGGCGCGCACCTGGTCCTGAAGCGGACCTCCCCGTGGAAGGCCGCGCTCGCGACCCCCATCGACAAGTACCGCATCACCTTCGCCCTCCCCTGGGAGGACATGCTGCTGCTCGGCACCACCGACGAGGAGTACGAGGGCGACCCGGCGGACGTGTCCGTCAACGACAAGGACATAGCCCAGATCCTGGACGAGGCCGCGTTCTCCGTCCGGGACCAGCAGCTGAAGCGCGACCTCATCACCTACGCGTTCGCCGGTCTGCGGGTGCTGCCGGGCGGTCCCGGCGACACCGCCAAGGCCAAGCGCGAGACCGTGGTGACCGAGGGCAGGGGCGGCATGCTGTCCGTGGCGGGCGGCAAGTGGACGACGTTCCGCCACATCGGCCGGACGATCATGAAGAAGCTGGAGGCGCTGCCGGGTCACCCGCTCGGTGACGACTTCGAGCCGATCTCCTCGCTGCCGAAGAAGCTGCCGCTGCCGGGTGTCGCCAACCCGCGCGCGGTCGCCCACCGGCTGCTGGTCGACGGTCCGGCGCCGGGCCCGCGCATGGCCGCCGACACCGCGAAGCACCTGGCCACCCACTACGGCTCCCTGGCCTTCGACATCGCCCGCCTGGCGAACGACAACCCGGAGCTGGCCGAGCGCGTCCACCCCGACGCCCCGGAGATCTGGGCGCAGGTCGTGTGGGCCCGTGACCACGAGTGGGCGGAGACCCCGGACGACGTGCTGCGCCGCCGCACCACCCTGACGATCCGCGGCCTGGCCACGGACGAGGTCAGGGCCAGGGTCCAGGACCTGCTGGACAAGAAGTAGACCCGCGCGGCGGCCGGTCCTCCCCCGACCCGAGCCCGACCGCCGCCGGCACTCCGGCCCCCGCCGCACCGGGTCCGGAACACCAGGGGGCGGCTCCCGCCGAGGGAGCCGCCCCCTCGGCCTGCCCGGCTCGCTCCCGCCGCGACGCCCTCTCCCGGCCCCGGCGCGATCGGCGCGGTCCCGGTGCCCTCGGGGGGTGACTTGCGGGGCGTCGTCCCGCGGGCCCGGAGATCGTCGGCGGAGTGGCTGCCGGAGCCGGCCGACGGGGAGGTGGGCCCGGCCCGTTCCCGCGTAATGTGCGGAGACATCCGATGTCTGGGCGACAGGAGACCGGCCGTGGCAGTCACCGACGAGGCGATCGAGAAGATCAAGGGCATGATCGTCTCCGGTGCGCTGCGGCCGGGCGACCGGCTGCCCAAGGAGAGTGAACTCGCCGCCGGGCTGGGCCTGTCCCGCAACTCCCTGCGGGAGGCCGTACGGGCGCTGTCGCTGATCCGGATCCTCGACGTCCGGCAGGGTGACGGCACGTATGTCACCAGCCTCGACCCGCAGCTGCTGCTGGAGGCGATGAGCTTCGTCGTGGACTTCCACCGCGACGACACCGTCCTGGAGTTCCTGGCGGTGCGCCGGATCCTGGAGCCGGCCGCGACCGCGCTGGCGGCCTCCCGGATCGGCGAGGACCAACTGGACGCGCTGGCCGCGCGGTTGGACGCGCTGGGCGCGCAGCCCTCGGCGGAGCAACTGGTCGCGGCCGACCTGGAGTTCCACCGGAGCATCGTGCAATGCGCCGGCAACTCGGTGCTGTGCTCCCTGCTGGACGGGCTGTCCGGGCCCGCCACGCGGGCGCGGGTCTGGCGGGGCCTCACCCGGGAGGACGCGGTCGGCCGCACCCTGCGCGAGCACCGGGCGATCCTGGGCGCGCTGCGCGACCGGGACGCGGAGGCGGCGCGCTCCTGGGCGACGGTGCACATCGCGAGCGTGGAGCAGTGGTTGCGCGGCACCCTGTGAGTGCGGCCGGGGACGCGGGGCCTCGCCGCTGACCGGGGGTGTTCGGGGCCCGGGAACGGGGCAGTGATCCGTTCACTCCCCCGTGCAAGGGGGCTGCGGGCGCCCCCGCCGGACGCCGTAAGGTTGGTGAGTCAAGCGAGGGCACGTCGGAAGGAGGCACTGGGTGATCGAGCTGGAGGGGGTTCCCGAGCTGATCGACCCAGTCATGGTGGCCGCGTTCGAGGGCTGGAACGATGCCGGTGACGCCGCCTCCACGGCGGTCGCGCATCTGGAACGCGAGTGGAAGGGCGAGGTGTTCGCGGCGCTGGACGCCGAGGACTACTACGACTTCCAGGTGAACCGCCCCACGGTGTTCATGGACGGCGGTGTGCGCAAGATCACGTGGCCGACGACGAGGCTGTCGGTGGTCCGTGTCGGCGGGGAGAAGCCCCGCGATCTGGTGCTGGTCCGCGGTATCGAACCGTCCATGCGCTGGCGTTCGTTCTGCAACGAGCTGCTCGGCTTCGCGCACGAGCTGGGCGTGGAGCTGGTGGTCGTCCTGGGCGCCCTGCTCGGAGACACCCCGCACACGCGTCCGGTGCCGGTCAGCGGGGTCACGTCCGACCCGGACCTGGCGCGCCGGATGAACCTGGAGGAGACCAAGTACGAGGGGCCGACGGGCATCGTCGGCGTCCTGCAGGAGGCGTGCACGCACGCGGGCGTCCCGGCGGTGTCGCTGTGGGCGGCCGTACCGCACTACGTCTCGCAGCCGCCCAACCCGAAGGCGACGCTGGCGTTGCTCAACCGGCTGGAGGACCTGCTGGACCTGCGGATCCCGCAGGGTGAGCTGCCCGAGGACGCGCGGGCCTGGCAGGTGGGCGTGGACCAGCTGGCGGCGGAGGACAGCGAGGTCGCCGAGTACGTCCAGACGCTGGAGGAGGCCCGGGACACCGCGGAGCTGCCGGAGGCGTCCGGCGAGGCGATCGCGCGGGAGTTCGAGCGGTATCTGCGGCGCCGGGACGTGGGCCCTCCGGGCGGGAAGCAGAGGCCTCCGGCCGGCGGCGGTGGCGGCCCCAGGGAGGATGACGAGGACGGCCCGGAGGACTGAGGCCGCACACGCCGGAGGGTACGGAGAAGGGGCGCTTCCCCGGTGGGAAGCGCCCCTTCCGCGTGTCGCCGGCGCCTCGTGCGGTGCCCCTGGGGGCCGTCGGGCGGCCGCGGGTGCGGCGGCGGCCGGTCGCCCGGTGCCCCGGACGGGGCGCCGCCCCCGCGGTGCCGTCTAGAGGGCCACTCCCAGCAGCGCGTCCACGGCACGTGTGACCACGCCGGGCGCACCCGTGTCCGTGCCGCCCTCCTGCTCCTGGCGGGCCGCCCAGCGGTCCACCGCCGCGAGCGCGGCGGGGGCGTCGAGGTCGTGGGACAGGGCCTCGCGGACCTCCTCGACCAGGGCGTCCGCCGTCGGGCCGTCGGGGCGGGAGACGGCCGCGCGCCAGCGGGCCAGGCGGGCTTCGGCGTCCTGGAGGACCTGGTCGGTCCACTCCCAGTCGGCGCGGTAGTGGTGGGCCAGCAGGGCCAGGCGGATGGCGGCGGGGTCGACGCCGTCACGGCGCAGCGCGGAGACGAAGACGAGGTTGCCCTTGGACTTGGACATCTTCTCGCCGTGCAGGGCGACCATGCCTGCGTGCACGTACGCCTTGGCCATGGGGAACTCGCCGGTGAGCACCTGGGCGTGCGAGGCGCCCATCTCGTGGTGCGGGAAGGCGAGGTCGGAGCCGCCGCCCTGGACGTCGAAGCCCATGCCGAGGTGGTCGAGGGCGATGGCCACGCACTCGATGTGCCAGCCGGGCCGGCCCCGGCCGAGGGTGCCGCCGTCCCAGCTGGGCTCGCCGGGCCGGGCCGCCATCCACAGCATCGGGTCGAGCGGGTTCTTCTTGCCCGGGCGGTCCGGGTCGCCGCCCCGCTCGGCGGACAGCAGCCGCATCGCGGCGGCGTCCAGGCGGGAGACCTTGCCGAAGTTCGGGTCGGCCTCGACGGAGAAGTAGATGTCGCCCTCCAGCTCGTAGGCCGCGCCGAGTTCACGCAGCCGCTCCACGAGCGGGACGATGCCGGGTATCGCCTCGACGGCGCCTATGTAGTGCTGCGGCGGGAGCATCCGCAGGGCGGTCATGTCCTCGCGGAAGAGGGCCGTCTCCTTCTCGGCGAGGGCGACCCAGTCGACGCCGTCCCGGTCCGCCCGCTGCAGCAGGGGATCGTCGACGTCGGTGACGTTCTGGACGTAGTGGACCTGCCGCTTGGTGTCGAGCCACACGCGCTGAACGAGGTCGAACGCGTTGTAGGTCGCCGCGTGACCCAGGTGGGTCGCGTCGTACGGCGTGATGCCGCAGACGTAGATGCGGGCGACGGGACCGGGGTCGAGGGTGACCAGACCGCCGGTCGCGGTGTCGTGGATCCTCAGGTCGCGGCCCTGACCAGGCAGGGCGGGGACCTCGGAAGCGGGCCAGGCATGCATGTACATGAGCCTAACCGGCGCCGAGCTGCGCGTACGAACGGGACCGGGCCGGATGGCCGGTTTCGCGTTCTTGTACCTCGGCGCCGGATGTGCTTACACGGGCGGCCAGGGGATGGCGGGCCACTCCCCGCTCGGCTCCGGATGCAGGCCGGAGGTGAGCAGCGCGTCGACACGCGCGCGCGTGGCGTCGATCTCGGCCGCCGTGATCAGTGCGGCCAGCCGCTCGCCCAGCGCCCCGTGCAGGCCGTGCCGCAGCTCCTTGAGGACCTCCACGGCGTCCGGGGCGAGGGGTTCCCCGGCCCAGCCCCACAGCAGCGTGCGCAGCTTGTTCTCGACGTTGAAGGTGACGCCGTGGTCGATGCCGTAGAGCCGGCCGTCGGCGGTGGGCAGCAGATGGCCGCCCTTGCGGTCGGCGTTGTTGATCACGGCGTCCAGGACGGCGAGCCGGCGCAGCCGCTCGTCGTCGGCGTGCACGAGGAGCGCGGTGCGGCCCTCGCCGACCTCGGCGAACCCGATGGCCTTCCAGCCGGGCTCCGGTTCCTCGCCGTCGACCAGGGCGAGCAGCTCGGCCTCGGCGTGGACGTCGATCCACAGCTGGCACATGCCCTCGCCGTAGGGCCCGTCGCGCAGCACGGTGGGCGGCACGAGCCCCCAGCCGGTGGCCTCGGAGACCTCGTAGGCGGCCACCTCGCGGCCGGCGAGGGTGCCGTCGGGGAAGTCCCACAGGGGGCGTTCGCCGGCCACGGGCTTGTAGACGCAGGAGGCTTCCCGGCCGTCCAGCGCGACCGTGCAGAACAGGGCCGCGTTGGACGCCTCGCGGATCCGGCCGCGCACGGTCAGCTCACCCCGCGCGAGCAGCTCGGCGGAGGACGGGCCGGCCTCCGCGGGGGCGGCCGTCACGCCCCGCGGCGGTATCCGTTCTGGCGCGGACATACGTGTCCTTCCGGATCGAGCGGGAGGCTGCACAGCGGGCACGGCGGCCGCCCGGCGTTGACGACGTCGAGGGCGCGCTTGGCGAAGGCCCGGGCCTGCGCGCCGGTCAGCCGGACCCGCAGCATCGGGGGTCCGTTCTCCTCGTCCTGGAGCAGCCGTTCCTCGGCCTCCGCGAGGTCCTCCTCGGTGTCGGCGTCCAGCTCCACCAGGGCCTGGGCCTCGACGATCATGCGCTGGTCCTCGCCGTCCCAGGCCAGCGCCATGGTGCCGACGCGGAACTCCTCCTCGACGGGGGTCTGGAGGGGCTCCGTGTCGGCGATCTCCGAGGGGGCCACGGCGGGGACCGCGGCGCTGCCGCCACTACGGCGTACGACCTCGTCCAGCAGTTCGTCCATGCGCTCGGCGAGCGCGGCGACCTGGGTCTTCTCCAGGACCACGCTGGTCACCCGGGGGCCTGCGGTGGCCTGGAGGAAGAACGTACGGCGCCCGGGCAGTCCGACCGTGCCGGCCACGAAGCGGTCCGGCTGGTCGTAGAGGAACACCTGACGGGACACGTCCTGTCTCCATTGATTTCGTGGTTTCGAGCGGTTCGGCGGTGCCGGCCGTGCGGATGCGCGACGGGGTGGGTCGCTTCACCCTACTGCGGCCGACGATCACGGTGCGCCCGCACCACCCCCGACCGGTGCGTCGCCGTCGCCGGGTTCCTCGCGCGGGGCGAGCGAAGCGAAGTCCCCGGTGTCCCCGAGGCGGACGAGGAACGGCCGCAGGCGGGTGTGGCGGATGACGGTGACGGAGCAGGGCTCGACGGAGATCCGCTGGAAGAGGTCGAGGTGGAGGCCGAGGGCGTCGGCGACGAGCGCCTTGATGATGTCGCCGTGGGAGCACATGAGGTAGACGGCGTCGGCACCGTGTTCCCGCTCCACGCGCGCGTTCCACTCGCGTACGGCCTCGGCGGCGCGGCTCTGCATGGCCCGCATGGACTCCCCGCCGGGGAAGGCGGCGGCGGACGGGTGGGCCTGGACGACCTCCATCAGCGGCTCGTCCTTCAGCTCGGCGAGCTTGCGGCCGGACCAGTCGCCGTAGTCGCACTCCCCGATCCGCTCCTCGGTGTGGCAGCGCAGGCCGGGGCGGGCCTGGAGCAGCGGCTGTACGGTCTCCTGGCAGCGCTGGAGGGGGCTGGTGACGACCTCGGAGATCGGCAGGGCGGCGAGCCGTGCGGGCAGGGCGGCGGCCTGACAGGCGCCGCGCTCGTCCAGGGCGACGCCGGGCGTCCGCCCGGCGAGCACTCCGGAGGTGTTGGCGGTGGACCGTCCGTGCCTGACGAGGATCAGCGTGGGCATGCGGACCAGGGTAGGCGCACCGTCCGGTGCGCCGGTGGTCGGGCGAAGGGAGAATGCGCAGCGTGATCATGGACTGCGCCGTCTACCGGCATGGACACCGCACCGAGGGACCGGAGGACCTGTCGGACGCGCTCGCCGAGGCACGAGCGGCGGGCGGGTTCGTGTGGATCGGGTTGTACGAGCCGTCGGAACGGGAGTTCGACCTGGTCACCGACGAGTTCGGGCTGCATCCGCTGGCCGTGGAGGACGCCTTGAAGGCGCATCAGCGGCCGAAGCTGGAGGTGTACGACGACTCGCTGTTCATGGTGCTGAAACCGGTCGTGTACGAGGCCGACAGCGACACCGTCTCGGCCGGCGAGGTGATGGTGTTCGTCGGTGACTCCTTCGTGGTGACCGTCCGGCACGGGGACGGGGCGCCGCTGGCGGCCGTGCGGCGCCGGCTGGAGGAGGAGCCGGAGATGCTCGACAAGGGGCCCACCGCCGTGCTGTACGCGATCGCCGACGCCACCGTGGACCACTACCTGGAGGTGGCGACGGAGCTGCAGACCGACCTGGACGAGCTGGAGGCGGAGGTGTTCCAGCCGGAGACCGGCACCTCCCGCAACACCGCGTCCCGGATCTACACCTTCAAGCGGCAGGTCCTGGAGTTCCGCCGGGCCACCGGACCGCTGACGGTCCCGCTGACCCGGCTGGCCGGCAACGGCCCGCTCGGCGGCGCGGTGCCGTTCGTGCACGACGAGGCGCGGCCCTTCTTCCGGGACGTGGGCGACCACCTCACGCGCGTGAACGAGTCCGTGGAGGGCCTGGACCGGCTGGTGTCGGACATCCTGTCGGCCCACCTGGCGCAGATGAGCGTGCGGCAGAACGACGACATGCGGAAGATCTCGGCGTGGGCGGCGATGGCCGCGGTGCCCACGATGATCGCGGGGATCTACGGCATGAACTTCGACCACATGCCGGAGCTGCACTGGGTGGCGTCGTACCCGGCGGTGATCGTGCTGATGGCGGTGCTGGAGGTGCTGCTGTACCGGCTGTTCAAGCGGCGCGGCTGGCTGTGATCCCCGGGCGCGCGTCCTACGCGAGCCCGGGGGCCGGGACCGCCGGTCCGCCGAGGGCGTCGCGGTGTTCGGGCATGCGCAGGCCGACCATGCGGTGCCAGCCGACGAGGCGTTCGTAGGCGTAGACGGCGTGGATGCCGGCCGCGAGCAGCGCCGACCTGGCCCGGGACCAGCCGAGGATGCGGCCCATGCGGGCCATGACGGCGAGGCTGACGTCCCGGTGGACGCGGATCTCGGCGAGCGCGCACGCGCGCAGGGTGCGCTGGATCAGCCGGCCGTGCCCGGCGGCGGCGAGGCGCAGCAGTTCCTCGTGGGTGTAGGCGAGGTGGTTGTCCTCGTCGCGGGAGATCGCGCGGACGGCCCGGCCGATGTCGGGGTGGCCCGCGAAGTGCTTGAGCAGCAGTCGCATCTGCTCGCAGGCGCGCTGTTCGGTGACCCTGCTGTGCGCGAGGTAGACGACGATGTCCCGCTCGGTGAGCGGCTCGTCCCGCCTGAGCCTGTCGTGGGCGAGACCGATGCCGTCGCGTTCCAGGAGCATGGTGTAGTCGGTCTCGGGCGGTACGGGTACGGGGGTGAGCCCCCGTTTCCTCAGCAGGGAGGTGAAGATGCGGCCGTGTTTGTCCTCGTCGGCGCCGTGACGGGCGATCCTGGGGGCCAGGGCGAGCCGGCTCCGCGGGACCAGGGCGGCGATCCGTCCGTTCTCCCAGCCGCCCTGGGCCTCTCCTCCGGCGGCGATGGAGCAGAAGAGCCGGAAGGACTCGTCGTGGGCGAGGATCTCCCGGAACAGGCTCTTGGCCGACAGCATGGGCGCCACCTCTCCGCAGCGGTTCCACGGGGTTTCCGCAAAGAACGAGTCAAACGAGTCAAATGCGGACGAACCTGAGCCGCAACAGGGGTGCGGGGCCGCTCGGCCGAAAGAAGGACGGCGGGGGTCGTAACCGCGCGGCTCCGGGCGCGTTGTTCCCCGTGACGGCCGTGGCGGGGAAGACCCCCGAGCCCCCACCACGGCCGCGGAAACCCCCCTTACGCGAGCCCGGCACGCTCCAGGGCCTCGCTGCCGGCGCGCAGGGAGGCGAGCCGCTCCTCCAGCGTGAAGCCGGCCGGGGACAGGCTGAGGGTGGTGACGCCGGCGTCGGCGTAGGCCTTCATCCGGTCGGCGATCCGGTCGACGGAGCCCAGCAGGGTGGTGCGGTCGATGAGGTCCTGCGGGATCGCGGCGGCGGCTCCCTCCTTGTCCCCGGACAGGTACTTCCGCTGGATCTCGGCGGCCTCCTTCTCGTATCCCATGCGCTGCGCGAGCTGGTTGTAGAAGTTCTGCCGGGCGCTGCCCATGCCGCCGACGTACAGCGCGGTGTACGGGCGGAAGACGTCGGCGAGCCGGGAGACGTCCTTGTCGTCGCCGAGGGCGATCGGCAGGGTCGGGCACACGTCGAAGCCGTCCAGCGTCAGACCGGCCTTCTCCCGGCCCGCGCGCAGGTGCTTCATCGTGGTCTCCCCCAGGTGCTCGGCGGAGGGGAAGATGAGCAGGGCGCCGTCGGCGATCTCGCCGGTCTGCTCCAGGTTCTTCGGACCGATCGCGGCGATGTACAGCGGGATGTGCTCGCGCTGCGGGTGCACGGTCAGCCTGATCGGCTTGCCCGGGCCGCCGGGCAGCGGCAGCGTCCAGTGCTCGCCCTCGTACGTCAGCCGCTCCCGGGTCATCGCCCGGCGGACGATCTCCACGTACTCGCGGGTGCGGGCCAGCGGCTTGTCGAACTTCACGCCGTACCAGCCCTCGGAGACCTGCGGGCCGGAGACGCCGAGGCCGAGCCGGAAGCGGCCGCCGGAGAGCGAGTCCAGCGTGGCCGCGGTCATCGCGGTCATCGCGGGCTGCCGGGCCGGGATCTGGAAGATGGCCGAGCCGACGTCGATGCGCTCGGTCCGGGCCGCGACCCAGCTGAGCACCGTGGCCGCGTCGGAGCCGTAGGCCTCGGCGGCCCAGCACACCGCGTAGCCCAGCCGGTCGGCCTCCTGCGCCACGGCCAGGTTGTCGCCGTCCATTCCGGCACCCCAGTAGCCGAGGTTGATCCCGAGCTGCATGGCCGATTCCCCTTACCCGTGAGTAACGTGCCTGTCGTGGCAGACCTTAGCGCGGCGGCCTGCGCGGGGGCACCCATCCGGCGTGGCCACGTCACCCCGCCCCCACCAGCCGATCCGGTTGTCCACAGGCAACCCACCGCACCGGTTCTGGCCAGTAATCTCGCGGACATGGAGCAGAGGCATCTCGGCCGGACCGGCCTGCGCGTGTCCCGGATCGGACTCGGCACCCTCACCTGGGGGCGGGACACCGACGAGCACGACGCGGCGGACATGCTGAAGGCGTTCTGGGAGGCCGGCGGCACCCTGGTCGACACCGCCGACGTGTACGGCCACGGGGAGGCGGAGTATCTGCTCGGACGCCTCATGGACGGCCTGGTACCGCGCCATGACCTGGTCGTCTCCACCAAGGCGGGCAGCATCCCCGACCCGGACCGCCGCTTCGACGGCTCCCGCGGCCATCTGCTCGCCGCGCTCGACGCCTCCCTGGCCCGCCTGGGCACGGACCACGTGGACGTGTGGCACGTCCACGCCTACGACCCCGACACCCCGCTGGAGGAGACGCTGCACGCCCTCGACCTCGCGGTGAGCAGCGGCCGGGCCCGCTACGCGGGCGTCTCCAACTTCTGCGGCTGGCAGCTGGCCAAGGCGGCCACCTGGCAGCTCGCCGCGCCGGGCGCCCGCACCCGG
Source organism: Streptomyces sp. NPDC107654 (assembly GCF_055639035.1). Lineage (NCBI taxonomy): Bacteria > Bacillati > Actinomycetota > Actinomycetes > Kitasatosporales > Streptomycetaceae > Streptomyces > Streptomyces sp. NPDC107654. Next base: position 12,435 of record NZ_JBVKBI010000012.1, on the reverse strand, counting down.
CTGGCCAGCACGCAGATGGAGTACTCGCTGTTGCAGCGGGGCGTGGAGCGGGAGGTGCTGCCGGCCGCGCTCGACCTGGGCGTGGGCCTGCTGCCCTCCTCCCCGCTCGGCCGGGGCGTGCTGACCGGAAAGTACCGGCACGCCACTCCCCCGGACTCGCGCGGCGCCTCCGAGCACCTGGCGCCGTTCGTGGAGCCGTACCTGGACGACACGGCGACCCGGATCGTGGACGCGGTGACCACGGCCGCCGACGGGCTCGCCGTGACCCCGCTGCAGGTGGCCCTCGCCTGGGTCCGGGACCGGCCCGGAGTGGCCGCGCCGATCGTCGGTGCGCGCAACGCGCAGCAGCTCACGGCGGCGTTGTCAGTGGAGGCCCTTAGTCTTCCTGACGAGATCTGCCGGGCGCTGGACGATGTGTCGGCGCCCGTGCACCGCTATCCCGATCACGACTGGAGCACGCTGTGAGCACGGAGCCGGAGACCACGGAGAAAGCCGGGCCGGGGACGCCGGACACCCGTGAGCCCCACGGGACCCCGGGCCGGGGGGCTGACGGGGGCGCCGCGGCCGAGGGGGTCGAGACCGCCGGGGGCATGGAGGCCTCCGGGGCTGCCGGGACTGCTGCCGGGGGCAGGGCGGCTGCCGGGGGCGCGGCCGGGGCGGCTGCCGAGAGCGCCGAGACGGCTGAGGGCGCGGACGCCGTGCAAGACTCCGGCGCTGCCGACGGGCCGGTGGCCGCCAAGGGCGCGGAGGCCCCGGGCACCGCCGAGGGCGCGGAGGCCCCGGGCACCGCCGAGGGCGCGGAGAGCCCGGGCGGTGCGGAGGTTTCCGGAGGAGCGGGGAGGGCCGGCAACGTGGACGCCGGCAGCACCACGGACGCCGCCGACGGCGCGACGGGCGCCGACAGCCCGGTCAGCGCCGAGGGCGCGGAGAGCCCGGGTGGTGCGGAGGCTTCCGAAGAGGTGGTCAGCCCCGCCGACGTGGACGCCACCGGTACCACGGATGTCGCCGGGGGCGCGGCGGACGCCGACGGCCCCGGCACCGCGGAGGGTGCGGAGAGCCGGGGTGATGCGGAGGCCTCCGGAGGAGCGGCGAACCCCGGCAACGTGGACGCCGACGGCACCGCGGACGTAGGCGAGGGCGCGGCGGGTGCCGGTGGGGGTGGCACTGACGGTGGCGACGGGGCCGGGGAGTTGTCCGAGGCGGAGGCCGAACTGGCCGCGCAGCGGCTTGAGCGGGAGCGGATCGAGCGGCGCAAGGCCGAGAAGCCGGGCCCGATCGACAGCGGCGGCAAGCTGAGTGGCAAGGCCGCCGACCTGCTCGCGGCGATCCGGGCCGTGGAGAGCGGCGAGAAGCCGGTGGCCGCGGTGTTCGCGGAGCCCGCGCCGGCCCCGCGCCGCACCGCCCCGGAACCGGTGCGCAGGCCCCGGCCGGCCCCCGCGCCGGCCGTGCCCACCGGCCCCGCACCGCGGACCGTCGACGCCGTACGCCGCGTGCTGGCCGAGGGCGGCGCGCCCGAGGCCCTGGCCCCCCAGGTCGCCGCGGCCCTCGGCGAGGGCGCCGACACCGCGCTCCGGGAGGACCCCTGGCAGCTGCTCCGGGTCGGCGGCGTACGGCCGGAGCAGGCCGACGGCTTCGCCCGGGCGCTGCTCGGCGCCGCCTGCGGCCCGGACGACGAGCGGCGGGGCCGCGCGATGACCGTCTGGCTGCTGGAGCAGGCGGCCGTGGCCGGGCACACCGCACTGGACCTGCCCGCGCTCACCGCGGCGCTGGGCCGGCAGGGCGTGCCGGATCCGGACGCGGCCGTGCAGGACGCGCTCGCCGAGGGCGAGGCACTCGTCTTCCAGGACGCTCTGGAGGAGCCCGGCGCCCCCGCGGCCCAGGAGACCGACGAGGAGGAACAGGCGCGGCCGGTCCGGGTCCTCGTCGGCCTGGAGCGGTACGCACTGGCCGAGGAGAGCCTCGCCGACGGCCTGGCCCGCCTGGTCAACTCCCCGGCCACGGAGGCCGGGCAGGACTGGGGGACGGTCGCCGCCGGGCTGTCCGGCGGTGCGGCCGAACTGGCGCGCGCGGTCGCCGGGCACGCCCTCGTGCTGCACACCGGCGGGGAGGCGGCCCGCGCCGAACCGGCCGCGCTGCTCGGGGCCGCCCGCGCCGCGGGCCTGAGGGCCTTCGCCGTCTGCCACGCGCCGGACGGGTGCCGGCGCCTGGCCGAGCGGCTGGGCGGGGAGCCGGCGGAGCGGGGCGTGGGCACGGTCGCCGGGCTGCTGTCCGGCGTCGAGGGCCCGGGCCGGGACGCGGACGGCGCCCTGGAACTCGACCTGCTGATCGTGCTGGACGCGCCCCAGCTGGACGTGGAGAGCGCCGCGATGCTGGTGGAGTCGCTGCCCGACGGGGCCCGGCTGGTGCTCAGCGGCGATCCGGGGGTGCTGTGGTCGGCCGGTCCGGGCCGGGTCTTCGCCGACCTGCTCGCGGCCCGGGTCTGCCCGCAGACGGCCTCCCGCGTCCCGGACCCCGGTCCGCTCGGCGAGCTGGTCTCCGGCATCGGCGTCGGCGAGCTGAACCAGGTCGACGCCCCCGGCAAGGAGCTCGTCATCGTGCCGGTGCGGGACGCGGCCGAGGCCGTGCACCGCACGGTGCAGCTGGTCGCGGACTCGGTGCCGCGAGCGCTCGGCGTCCCGGCCGACCAGACCGTGGTGATCACCCCGGGCCACGGCGGGGCCGCGGGCACCCGCGCCCTCAACTCCGCCCTGAAGGAGCGCCTCAATCCCGGCCCCGGCCGGTTCGGCGGCTTCGACCCCGGCGACCGGGTCGCCCACTCCCCCGCGCCGGGGCGCACGGTCCCCGGTGTGGTGGTGAAGGCCGACGCCGACGGGCTGCACCTGTCGTGCGCCGGCGCCCCCGTCGTCGTACCCCGGGAGCGGGTGGAGGGCAGCGTCCGGCACGGGTGGGCGCTGACCGCGCACCAGGCGGTGGGCGCCCGCTGGCCCGCGGCGGTCGTGGTCCTGCCCGGCGACGCGGTGCAGGTGCTCAGCCGGCCGTGGGTGTACACGGCGTTCGGCCGGGCGGAGCGGCACCTGTCCGTGGTGCACGGGGTGGAACAGGCCCTGCCGAAAGCGGTCGCGGAGATCCCCGCCAAGCCCCGCACGACCCGTCTGCAGACGCTGCTGCGCACGCAGGGCGCCTGACCCCTTCCGCACCCGCCCGCCCCGCGTCCGCGTCCGCGTCCGCGTCCGGCGGTGCCGTACCGGCCCCAGGGCCCCTACGGCACCGCCGTCACCCTTGTGTCCCGGCTACTTGTCGGCGTCGAGGGGGGCCGACTCCCCGTCCCCGTCCTCGACGTCCTCCGACTCCGCTCCCTCGTCCTCGTCGTCCTCGCCGTCTTCGTCTTCGTCCTCGACGAACTCCAGGTCGTCGTCCCCGTCCTCACCGTCGGAGACGTCGTCGTCGAAGACCGCGCTCACATCGAACCGGCACACCACCTGCTGCGCGTCGGCGTGCTCGAACGGTGCCTCCAGCCACTCCCCGGCCTCGGGCGGTTCCTCCGCCGCGGTGACCCAGAGCGTGGAGTCGCCCTCCTCCAGGCCGAACTCCTTGTGCCGGGAGGCGATCTCGTCCGGTTCGAACTCGCCGAAGAGGATGCCGAGCGCCCCGGGTACGGTCCCGGCGACAGCGTCCTCGTCCGTGCCGTCGTCGTACTCGGCGGCCTCCACGCGCTGGGCCTGCGCCAGCAGCCGCTGAGGTTCGGTGACGGTGTAGTCGCGGCGGATCAGCACACTGATCGCGTGGGGTTCCTCCGGGCCCGCGTACGGCGGCAGCGTGTCCTCCGCACCGGGGATCTCGAAGGGGGTGACCTCGTCGTAGCGGTCGTAGAGCAGCTCGTCGTACGCCTCGGCGGCAGCGGCCAGCTGGTTGAACGCCTCGGAGACGGCCGGGTCGTCCTCCCCCGACCTGCGTTCGACCGCGGCCAGATGACGGTCGAGCGCGGTCTTGACGGCCTCGGCGGCGGCGCGTACCTCGGCAGCGGTGGGCTGCGCAGCATCAGACATAGTGCAGACGCTATCCGTACCGGGCACCAGCCCGCACAATAGATGCGATGCCGGAATACGAATTTGTCGACGTGTACGTGCCTCGCGGGGTCTCCCGCAAGGAGGCCACACGTCTGCTGACGGACCATGCCGAGTACGGACACTGGGAGTTGGACCGACTGAGCCTGTTGCGCGACGGCAGCCGCAGGGTGCGGTTGCGCCGGCGGATCATCCGCCAGGTGCGTGCCACGTGGTGAGTCCGGACAGTGACCGGACGTGACGGAGCGGGCCCCGCCGGCATGGCAGGGCCCGCTCCGTTTTCCGCTCAGGCCGCGGCCCGGGCCTTGCGGTAGATCACCGCGCCCGCGAGCAGCGCGCCCGCGCCGGCCGGCAGCGCGAGGCCGAGCGGCACGTCACTGCCCGTGTGGGCGAGCTGGGCGTTGCCCAGGGGCTGGGCGGAGCGGCCCGTCTGCGCCGTGACGTGGGACGAGTCGTGACCGGTGGAGCCGGTGCCGGGGTGGGTGCCGGTGCCTGGGTGGCCCGGGTGGCCCGGCTTGCCGGGGTGGCCCGGAGTTCCGGGGGTGCCCGGTTTGCCCGGCTGACCGGGGTGGCCAGGCTGACCGGGGTGCCCGGGCTCGCCCGGATGACCAGGGTGCCCGGGGTGACCAGGGTGGCCGGGGTGGCCCGGCTTTCCGGGCTGGTTGCCGTACCCGCCCTCGTTCGCGCAGTCGTTCCCCGTCGTGGCGTTGCCCGCGCCGATGACGTCGACGCTGTTGCCGCACACGTTCACCGGGACGTCGATCGGCACCTGGACGGTGTTGCCGGAGCCGACGCCCGGCGAGCCGCCGGTGTGGCCGCCCGCGTGGGCGCCGCCGGAGCCGCTGTGGCCGCCCCCCGTGGAAGCGCCCGAAGTGCCCCCGGGGTGGGCGCACTTGTTGCCCACCGACGGGTTGAGCAGTCCGACCACGTTCACGGTGTTGCCGCAGATGTTCACGGGTGCGTGCACCGGCGCCTGCACCGTGTTGCCGGACAGTACGCCGGGCGAACCCCCGGCGCTGCCCGCCGCGCCCGCGTCGGCGTGGGCGTAGCCGCCCGCCGCGGCGATCACGCCGGTCGCCGCCGCCATGGTCATCAGGCCTTTGCGCGTGCCCTGTCGCATGCTGAATTCCCCCCTGCCTTCCATCTCTTCGCTCGTGAAAGACCGGTCGGCCTCGGAGCGCATGGCGCGCGCTCCGAGGCCGACGGCTCGTTAAAAGGACGCCCCTCAGGGAGCCGGCGTCACTTGTTGACGCAGGCGTTGCCGAAGGCGGGGTTCAGGAGCCCGATCACGTTGATCGTGTTGCCGCACACGTTCACCGGGACGTGCACGGGCACCTGGATGACGTTGCCGGACGCCACGCCCGGGGAGTGCACGGCGGCACCCTGGGCACCGGAGTCGGCGACGGCGAGGCCCGCACCCGCGAGAACCAGCCCACCGGTGGCAGCCGCAGCAGCGACGATCTTCTTGATCATTCTTCCTCCTAGTTGACAATGCGACCCCAAGGCGCGGGATCACATCAGCTGTAACGAGGAGCAACTGATGAAGCTACGAACCGATCGTCGCATTCACCCTTCTCAGGAGGTGTCGTACGGCTGCCCGAATGGCTGGGGGCAGAGCGTCACGACGCGTCGATGAACCGGTCGAGCACCCGCACGCCGAACTGCAGGCCGTCCACCGGTACCCGCTCGTCCACGCCGTGGAACATGCCGGCGAAGTCCAGCTCCGGGGGCAGCTTGAGCGGGGCGAAGCCGAAGCCGCGGATGCCGAGGTCGTCGAAGGACTTGGCGTCGGTGCCGCCGGACAGCATGTACGGGATCGCCTTGGCGGTCGGGTCCTCGGCGAGCAGCGCGGACTGCATCGCGTCGACCAGGGCGCCGTCGAAGCTGGTCTCCAGCGCCTTGTCGGAGTGGACGTCCTCGCGGCGGACCTTCGGGCCGAGCAGCCGGTCGAGGTCGGCGAGGAACTCCTCCTCGTGGCCGGGCAGGAAGCGGCCGTCGATGTGGGCGGTGGCCTCGCCAGGGATGACGTTGACCTTGTAGCCGGCGCCCAGCTGGGTGGGGTTGGCGGTGTTGCTCAGGGTCGCGCCGATCAGCTTGGCGATACCGCCGAGCTTGGCGATGGTGGCCTCCATGTCCTCCGGGTCCAGCTCGGTGCCGAGCGCGTCGCCCAGTTCGTCGAGGAAGGCGCGGGTGGTCTTGGTGACCCGCACCGGGAACCGGTGGCGGCCGACCCGGGCGACGGCCTCGGACAGCTCGGTGATGGCGTTGTCCCGGTGGATCATCGAGCCGTGCCCGGCGGTGCCGGCCACGGTCAGCTTCATCCAGTGCATGCCCTTCTCGGCCGTCTGGATCAGGTACAGCCGCCGCTGGTCGTTCACGGTGAAGGAGAAGCCGCCGACCTCGCTGATCGCCTCGGTGACGCCCTCGAACAGCTCGGGGTGGTGGTCGACCAGGTGGCGGGCGCCGTAGGTGCCGCCGGCCTCCTCGTCGGCGAGGAAGGCGACCACGATGTCCCGCGGGGGCCGGCGCCCGCTGCGCAGCCGGTCGCGGACGACCGCCAGCGTCATGGCGTCCATGTCCTTCATGTCGACGGCCCCGCGGCCCCACACACAGCCGTCGGCGATCTCCCCGGAGAAGGGGTCGTGGGTCCAGTCGACCGCGTTGGCCGGTACGACGTCCAGGTGGCCGTGGATGAGCAGCGCGGGCCGGGACGGGTCCTCGCCCTCGATGCGGGCCACCGTGGAGGCGCGGCCGGGGTGCGACTCGTAGATCTTCGGCTCCAGGCCGACCTCGGCGAGCTTCTCGGCGACCCACTCGGCGGCCCTGCGCTCGCCCGGGCCGGAGTGGTCGCCGTAGTTGCTGGTGTCGAACCGGATCAGCTCGCGGCAGAGGTCCACCACCTCGTCCTCGCCGGTGACGCTCCTGGCCGTGTCCGTCTCGCTCACGTGCTTCCTCCCGCTGTCACTGCTGATGGTCCCGCCACTGCCGGGGTCCTCCTCATCCTCCCTCCGGCCCCGCCCCGGACCCAAGACCGGGCCCGGCCTGTGACACGCCGTTCACGCGCGACCGGCTCCGGGGACGGGGGGTGATCAGCCACCTCGGAAAGCCTGGTAATGTTTCCTTCGTCGCCGCGAGGGAAACCCCGCCGAAAAGGGGAAACCTCGCACGACAGACACCTTGTCCGGGTGGCGGAATGGCAGACGCGCTAGCTTGAGGTGCTAGTGCCCTTTATCGGGCGTGGGGGTTCAAGTCCCCCCTCGGACACCAGCAAGGCCCCTGCTTCGGCAGGGGCTTTTCGCGCGCCCGGGCCCGGCTCCCTAGACTTGTGGAGTGGCCCGGGCCAACGACGAGGTCGAGGCGATCCTGCGGGAGTACGCCGACCTCATCGCGATCACCGGAGGCGATGCCTTCAAGGCACGCGCCTACGAGAAGGCGGCGCGGGCGATCGGGGGGTATCCGGCGGACGTCTCGACGCTGGACGCCGAGGGGTTGCGGGAGATCCCGAACGTGGGACGGTCGATCGCCGACAAGGTGGCCGAGTACCTGCGCACCGGGAGGATGGCGGTGGTGGAGGAGCGCCGGGCCAGGATCCCCGCCGGGGTGCGGGAGCTGATCGCGATCCCGACCCTGGGGCCGAAGAAGGCGCTGCGGCTCTACGAGGATCTGCACATCTCGTCGGTGAGCGAGCTGGCCGCGGCCGTCGAGGCGGACGCGCTGGCGGATCTGAAGGGCTTCGGCGAGAAGACGCAGGACAACATCCGGCACGGCATCGAGCTGCTGCGGCGGGCGGGCGCGCGGGTGCCGCTGGCGACGGCACTGGACACCGCCGAGGAGATCGTCGCGGAGCTGTCCGGGGTGACGGGCTGCGAGCGCTGCGCGTACGCGGGTTCGCTGCGCCGGATGCGGGAGACCGTGGGCGATCTGGACGTGCTGGTCGCGGCGCGGCGGTCGGCGCCGTTCATGGACGCGCTGTGCGGGCTGCCGGTGACCGCGGAGGTGATCGCGCGGGGCACGAAGAAGACGTCGGTGCGCACCGGTACGGGGCTCCAGGTCGATCTGCGGGTGGTGCCGCCGCGGTCGTGGGGCGCGGCGATGCAGTACTTCACCGGGTCGAAGGCGCACAACATCCGCACCCGGACCCTCGCGGTCCGCCAGGGGCTGAAGCTGTCCGAGTACGGCGTGTTCGACAGCGGGAGCGGGGAGTCGGTCGCGTCCCGCAGCGAGGAGGAGGTGTACGCGCGGCTCGGGCTGCCGTGGATCCCGCCGACGCTGCGCGAGGACCGCGGGGAGATCGAGGCGGCGCTGCACGGCGGGCTGCCGGAGGTGGTGCGCGAGCGGGACATCCGGGGCGACCTGCACACGCACACCGATCTCACGGACGGTCTGGCCTCGCTGGAGGCGATGGTGGAGGCGGCCGCCGCGCGTGGTCACGCGTACTACGCGGTCACCGACCACGCGCCCGACCTGTACATGCAGCGCATGACGGACGAGAAGATCCTCGCCCAGCGGGAGCGGTTGCGGGAGCTGGACGGCATCCGGCGCCGGATGCGGCTGCTGCACGGCACGGAGCTGAACATCGGTCCGGACGGGGAGGTGGACTGGCCGGAGGAGTTCCTGGCGGGGTTCGATCTGTGCGTGGCCTCGCTGCACTCGCACTTCGACCTGGGCCGCGAGGCGATGACGCGGCGTCTGGTGCGGGCCTGCGAGAACCCGTACGTCAACATCATCGGGCATCCCACGACCCGGCTGATCGGAAAGCGGCCGGGGGTCGACGCGGACTGGGACGAGGTGTTCGCGGCGTGCGCGCGCACCGGTACCGCGCTGGAGGTCAACGCCCAGCCGGACCGGCTGGACCTGTGCGACGAGGACATCCTGCGGGCCCGGGAGCACGGGGTGCGGTTCGCCGTGAACACCGACGCGCACTCCGTCCCGCACCTCGCGCAGCTGCGTTACGGGGTGGGCACGGCGCAGCGCGGCTGGCTCACCGCGGAGGATGTGATCAACACCTGGCCGCTGACCCGGCTGCGCCGGTTCCTGCGCAAGGGCGGGCGCGCCTGAGGACTCAGCTCGGCGGCCGTACCGTCAGCGTGCCGTCGGCGGCGGGCACGACCCGGGTGCCGAGGGGGCGGGCGTGTTCGTCGAGGACGGTGCGCAGCCAGGCGGAGTCCTCGGCCGGTGCGTGTTCCAGGCGCAGCCGGCGTGCCCGGAGCGGCACCATCCGCAGGCCGGTCAGCCGGCCGGTGCCGGCCTCGACGGACACCAGGTACAGCAGGCGCAGGTCGTCGCGGTAGCGCGGGTGGCCGCCGATGCCCTCGTAGTCGTCGACGAGGTCGCCGCAGCCGTACAGGACGAGCCGGTCCCGGTAGATCTCCGGCGGGCGCGGATGGTGGGAGGAGTGCCCGTGGACAAGGTCGGCGCCCGCGTCGATCAGCGCGTGGGCGAAGCGGACCTCGGCGCGGGAGGGGGTGTAGCCCCAGTTGGGGCCCCAGTGGACGGAGGCGACGACGAGGTCGCCGGGCTGCCGTCCCATCCGCCGCAGGCGGTCGGCGAAGTCGGTGGCGGCGGCCGTGGTGGGCGCGGTGACGAGGGCGACGCCGGGCCGTTCGGCGGTGGCGGCCCAGCCGTGCGGGATGCCGCTGGAGGGCATCCCGAAGGCGAGCACGAGAACGCGTGCGTCCGGCCGCAGCGGGACGGTGGCCGGGCGCCACGCCTCCCGCGCGTCCCGGCCGGCGCCGGCGGTGCGCAGCCCGGCCGAGGCGAGGGAGTCCAGCGTCTCCCGGAGGCCCGCGGGGCCGAAGTCGAGGACGTGGTTGTTGGCGAGGACGCAGACGTCGGGGCGGACCGCGGCGAGGCAGGGCAGGTTGTCGGGGTGCATCCGGTAGTGGACGGCCTTGCCGGGGGCGAAGGTGCCGTCGCGGGTCACGGCGGTCTCCAGGTTGATCACCCGTACGTCCGGTGCGGCCCGCTCCAGGACGGTGAGTGCCTCGCCCCAGGGCCAGGCGGGGTCCGCGGGCCGGGGTACGGGTCCGTTCGCGGCCTCGGCCAGGGCGACGTAGTCCCGGGCGTCGCGGACGTGGTCCTCCCGCAGGGCCGGGTCGCCGGGGTGCGGCAGGATCTGGTCGACGCCCCGGCCGAGCATGACGTCACCGGCGAGGAACACGGTGACGGTCTTCCGGCGCATGGCCGCGGGACTACACGTGCGCGGGTGCCATGTGGTCCGTGAACCAGTCACGTGCCAGGTCGGTCACCCGTTCCAGCGCGCCGGGCTCCTCGAAGAGGTGGGTGGCGCGGGGGACGATCTCCAGCCGGTTCTCGCAGGGGAGCCGGGTCTGTGCCTCCCGGTTGAGTTCGAGGACCAGTGGGTCGGCGCCGCCGACGACGAGCAGGGTGGGTGCCGTCACCTCGGCGAGCCGGGGTCCGGCGAGGTCGGGCCGGCCGCCGCGGGAGACGACGGCGGCGGGCCGCGCGTCGGGCTCGGCGGCGGCCCAGAGCGCGGCGGCGGCGCCGGTGCTGGCGCCGAAGTAGCCGAGGGCGAGCCCCTCGGCGTCGGGTTCCGCGCGCAGCCGGCGGGTGGCGGCGAGCAGGCGGCCGGCCAGCAGGGCGATGTCGAAGACGTTGTCCCGGTCGGCCTCCTCGGCGTCGGTGAGCAGGTCGAACAGCAGGGTGCCGAGCCCGGCCCGCTGCAGTCCCTCGGCGACGAACCGGTTGCGTGGGCTGTGCCGGCTGCTGCCGCTGCCGTGGGCGAAGACGACGACGCCGGTGGCGCCGTCGGGCAGGGTGAGCCGTCCGCCCAGCCGGGTGCCGCCGGCGGTCACGGTCACCTCGCGGTCGGTGGAGCGGGCGCCCGCGGTGTGCCGGTGGCGGCTCGCGGCCCGGCGCAGGCAGGCGGTGACCTCCTCGTCCTCGACCTGGGTGAAGTCGCCGTAGAACTGGCCGACGGCGGCGAAGTCCCACGGGTTCTCCAGGCAGACCAGGTCGTCGGCGTCCCCGCCGAGGCGCCGGGTGAAGTCGAGGGGGGCCACGGGGACGGCCAGGACGATGCGGGCCGCGCCGCGGGCGCGGGCGATGCGGCAGGCGGCCCGTGCGGTGGAGCCGGTGGCGACGCCGTCGTCCACGACGACGGCGGTCCGCCCGGCGACGGAGACCGGGGGTGTCGCTCCGCGGTAGCGCGCGGCCCGGTCGTGCAGCACCCGGCGCTCGCGTTCCTCGACCCGGTGGAGGTCGTCCGGCGAGACGCCGGTCCCGCGCAGCACCTCCTGGTTGATGACGCGGACGCCGTCCTCGCCGATCGCCCATGCCCAGTTCGGGCTGGTAGGGCACGCCGAGTTTCCGTACCAGGCAGACGTCCAGGGGGGCGTCGAGCGCCGCGGCGACCTCGGCGGCGACCGGTACGCCTCCCCGGGGCAGTCCGAGCACCACCACGTCCCGGCCCCTGAGGTGCTCCAGGCGTTCGCCCAACCGCCGTCCTGCTTCGAGGCGGTTCCTGAACACGGTGGCCTCCTTCACTCCCGGGGCAGCCAGAGCGGTGCCGGGCCGTCCGTGTCGGCGGCTCCCGTCGCCTTCATGTCGCCGTCGGCGGCGCGCAGCAGCATGCGGCCCATGGCGATGAGGGCGCGTCCGGCGGCGAGTTCGTCGCCGATCTCCGCGCTCGCCTGGTCGTAGGGGTTGCGGCGGGCCTCCGCGTGGCTCTCCAGGACGTTGTCGCCGGTGTCGAGGATGATCCGGGCGGTGGTGTCCGGATCGTGCTCGGACAGGTACAGGTTCAGCCGCCACTCCTTGACGGCGGGAGGACGGCTGCTCATCGGTCCGGTCATCGTCCGGTTCACCTCCCGGGCTGCGCCGCGCTGCTCTTCCACTGTGCACCCGGCCCGGGGCGGACGCCTCCCCCGCTCCGGGCAGAATGGGGCCATGACCTCGCGCACCTGCCCCTGCGGGCTCCCTGGGACCTACGACGCCTGCTGCGGGCGTTTCCACGCGGGGGCCGCCGCCGCGCCGACCGCGGAGCTGCTGATGCGGTCGCGGTACAGCGCGTTCGTGCGGGGGGACGCGGGGTACCTGCTGCGCACCTGGCATCCGCGGACCCGGCCGGAGCGGCTGGACCTGGACCCGCGGATGCGGTGGACGGGGCTGGAGATCCTGGACACCCGCGACGGGACCGCCTTCCACGGCACGGGCTCGGTGACGTTCCGCGCCTCCTACCGGGGCGGTTCGCTGCACGAGCGGAGCCGGTTCGAGCGGGTGGACGGGGCGTGGGTGTACGTGGACGGGGAGTTCCTCGACTAGGACTTGTCCGGCCGATCATGTGACTACTCCGCACCCGTGTCGTTGATGTGGACATGGGGCGGGGCGATCTGACGGATGCCGAGTGGGA
>NZ_JBVKBI010000011.1:0-250845 GCF_055639035.1 Streptomyces sp. NPDC107654 | reverse complement strand
AACTCGACGTGTGGGAGCCGGGCGAGCACAACGGCACCTTCCGCGGCAACAACCCCGCCTTCGTCACCGCCACCGCCGCCCTGGAAACCTACTGGACCGACAGCCCGGCCATGGAGAAGCAGACCCGCAGCCGTGGCGAACAGGTCGAGCGGGAACTCGCCGCCGTCCACGCGGAGAACCCCGCCGACGTGACCGGGTACCGCGGCCGGGGTCTGGTCTGGGGTCTGGAGTTCCACGCCAAGGACCGGGCCTCCCGGGTCGCGCGGCGCGCGTTCGAACTCGGGCTGCTCATCGAGACGTCCGGCCCCGAGGACGAGGTCGTCAAGCTGCTGCCCGCCCTCACCGTCACGCCCGAGGAACTGGACGAGGGGCTGAAGACCCTGGCCCGCGCCGTCCGGGAGACCGCCTGACCCCTTCCTCCCCACCGACCCCCGCAGCCCGAACGCCCACACACCCGAACCCACGCACCCACGCACACCCGAACCAAGGAGGCGTCACACCGTGATCGTCCGTTCGTTCAAGGAGATCGAGGACACCGACCGTCATGTGAAGGCGGCGTCCGGCACCTGGGAGAGCAAGAGGATCGTCCTCGCCAAGGAGCGGGTCGGCTTCTCCCTGCACGAGACCACCGTCTACGCGGGAACCGAGACGTCGATGTGGTACCGGAACCACATCGAGGCCGTGCTGTGCGTCGAAGGCGAGTCGGAGCTGACGAACGAGGAGACCGGCGAGAAGCACTGGATCACCCCCGGCACCATGTACCTCCTCGACGGGCACGAGCGGCACACCCTGCGCCCCAAGACCGACTCCCGCTACATCTGCGTGTTCAACCCGCCGGTCACCGGCCGGGAGGACCACGACGCGAACGGTGTCTACCCCCTGCTCGCCGACGGGGAGGCGGCCTGAGATGGCGGCCGCCAAGGCGGTGTTCCGCACGCCGGCCCCCGAGGACGGGCTGAAGGTGTGGGACCTGGTCGACAGCACGCCCGGACTCGACACCAACAGCCCGTACGCCTACGTCCTGTGGTTCCGCGACTTCGCCGACTGCTCCCTCGTGGCCACCGTGGACGACGAGATCGTGGGTTTCCTCACCGGCTACCGCCGCCCCGAGGAACCGGAGACCTACTTCGTGTGGCAGACCGCCGTCAGCCCGCGGCACGGCATCCCCTTCCTCGGCGTGAAGCTCTTCGAGGAGGCCGCCGAGCGGCAACGCGCCCGCGGAGCACGCTTCGTGGAGGCGAGCGTGTCGGCCGAGAACCGCTCGATCCTCATGGTGCTCCGGCAGTACGCCCGCCGGCGGACGGCCGAGATCACCGAACACGTGTTGTTCCCCGCCGAACTGCTGGGCGAGGGCCACCACGACGAGATCCTCCAGCGCATCGGCCCGTTGCCCGCCCTGGACCCGGCAACGGACACCCCCACCGACATCACCTCACCCGTGAAGGAGACCGCCGCATGAGCACCACCGTCCGCCCCGACCTCTACCCGACGCGCGTGGCCGGCGAGGCCGTCCCGCAGCCGCGGGTCGACCCCACCGTGTGGGGCCACGGCCCCGGCCCGCTCAGCCAGGAGCAGCTGGCGGCCTACGACTCGGGCGGCTACCTCGTCCTCGACGACCTGCTGAGCCCGGAGGAGGTGGAGACCTACCGCGCCGAGTTGCAGCGCCTGGGCCAGGACCCGGTGCTGCGTGCCGGTGAGCGCGTGGTGATGGAGCCGGACTCCGACCGGGTGCGCTCGGTGTTCGAGGTCGAGAAGGTCAGCGAGGTCTTCGCCCGGCTGCTGTTCTCCTCCAGGCTCACCGACATCGCCCGCCAGGTCCTCGACTCCGACGTGTACGTCCACCAGAGCCGGGTCAACTACAAGCCCGGCTTCGGCGGCGCCGAGTTCGACTGGCACTCCGACTTCGAGACCTGGCACGCCGAGGACGGCATGCCCCGGCCGCGTGCGTTCAGCGTCTCGATCGCGCTGAGCGAGAACCACCCGTTCAACGGGCCGCTGCTGGTCATGCCGGGCACCCACAAGACCTTCATCCCGTCGGTGGGGGAGACACCGCCCGACTTCCACAAGGAGTCGCTGCGCGTGCACCGCATCACCGTCGGTTCCCCGGGCCAGGAGCACCTGACGCGGATGGCCGAGCGGCACGGCATCGAGCAGATCACCGGCCCCGCCGGATCCGCGGTGATGTTCGACTCGAACCTGCTGCACGGCTCCAACGGGAACATCACGCCGTTCCCGCGCTCCAACATCTTCATCGTCTACAACAGCGTGGAGAACACGCTGGAGGAGCCTTTCGCCGCGGCCAAGCCGCGCCCGCAGCACCTCGGCAACCGGGAGTTCCGGCGCTAGCCGTCCCTTCCTCCCGTTCCTCTCCCCGCGTGGGGCGGCCGTCCGCGGCCGCCCCACGCCGCGTCATGCCGCCGTGCCCGGCCCGCGGAAGGTGGCCCGGTAGGCGCTGGGCGAGGTGCCCAGCGCCGTGTGGAAGTGCTGCCGCAGATTGGCGGCCGTGCCCAGCCCCGCCTGCTCGGCCACCTGTTCCACCGGCAGATCCGACTCCTCCAGCAGCTCCCGGGCCCGCTCCAGACGCTGCTGGGTCAGCCAGTTCATCGGGGTGGCGCCGACCTCGTCCCGGAAGCGACGGGTGAAGTTCCGTACGCTCATGGCCTCCTGGGCGGCCATCTGCCCCAGGGTGATGGGTTCCGCCAGCCGTTTCAGGGCCCAGCCGCGCGCGGCGGCGGTGGACGGCGAGGACGGCTCCGGCACGGGCCGGCGGACGTACTGCACCTGACCGCCCTCACGGTGCGGCGGTACGACCGTGCGGCGCGCGACGTCGTTGGCGACCGCCATGCCGAAGTCACGGCGGATCATGTGCAGGCACAGGTCGATCCCGGAGGCGCAGCCCGCCGAGGTCAGCACGTCGCCGCCGTCGGTGTACAGCACGTCGGGATCCAGTTCCACGTGGGGGAACAGCCGGGCGAACCGGTCGGCGTAGCGCCAGTGCGTGGTCGCCACCCGCCCGTCGAGGAGGCCGGCGGAGGCGAGGACGAAGGCGCCCGTGCAGATCGAGGCCACCCGGGTGCCCGGCCGTATCCGCGCGAACGCGTCGGCCAGCGGCCCCGGGAGACCGGGAAGCTCCTGCTCGTAGTCGTCGTAGGAGGAGAGCACGATCACCGTGTCGGCCTCGGCCAGCGCCTCCGGGCCGTGCGGGACGTTGAGGGTGAAGTCACCGTCGGTGCGCACCCGTCCGGGGTCCAGGGCGCAGGTGACGACCTCGTACAGGGGATCGCCGACCGGGTCCGCCCCGGTGCGGGCCTGCCCGAACAGCTGGTGGACGATGCCGAGTTCGATGGGCAGGGTCATCTGGCGGGCCAGTACGGCCACGCCGTGACGTGCGGGATGCGAGAAGACGGTCCGGTTCGCCATGGCCACATTCTTGCGCATCATGGCCATCGAGACACTCGCCGGGTGACCGCCGTCCCGGACAGGCTGGAGTCATGGCTCAGCAAGCGCAGACCCCCGTGACCTCACCCCCCGCCTCCGCACCGGACCGCTACCGGCCCGCCGGACACCGGGCGTGGGCCATCGCCGTCGTCGCCGGCGCGGCCATCGTCACCGCCGGTGCCTTCACCACCGTCCCGGGCCTGCTGGTCACCCCCCTGCACCAGGAGTACGCCTGGGACCGCGGCCAGATCGCCCTGGCCGCCTCCGTCAACATGGTCCTCTTCGGAGCCACCGCCCCCTTCGCCACCGCCCTGATGGAACGCGTCGGCATCCGCCGGGTCGCGGCCGGCGCCATGCTCCTCGTCGCCGCCGGCGCCCTGCTCACCAACGCGATGGCCGCGCCCTGGCAGCTGGTCCTGTACTGGGGGGTGCTCATCGGCCTGGGCAGCGGCTGCCTGACGATGACGTTCGCGGCCCTCGTCACCAGCCGCTGGTTCGTCCGCCGGCGCGGCCTGGTCACCGGTGCGCTCAGCGCCTCCAGCCACCTGGGCCAGCTGCTGTTCCTGCCGCTGCTCGCCTGGGCGGTCGACCGCTACGACTGGCAGCCCCCGGTGGTCACCCTCGCGCTCGCCGCGCTGACCGTGTCCGCCCTCGTCGCCCTGTTCCTGCGCGACCACCCTGCCGACGTCGGCGTCCTGCCGTACGGCGGCGAGGAGTTCGTCGCCAAGCCCGCCCCCGCCGAGGGTGCCGCCCGCCGCACCGTGACCGTCCTCGTCCAGGCCATGCGCACCGGCACCTTCTGGCTGCTGGCCGGCATGTTCGTCATCTGCGGTGCCTCCACCAACGGCATCATGTGGAGCAACTGGGTGCCCGCCGCCCACGACCACGGCATGCACGCCACCGTCGCCGCGTCCATGCTCTCCCTGATCGGCGTCTTCTCCGCCCTGGGCGCGGCCGTCTCCGGCTGGCTCACCGACCGGTTCGACCCCCGGCGGCTGCTGGCCGTCTACTTCACCGTCCGCGCCCTCACCCTGCTCACCCTGCCCCTGCTCTTCACCGCCACGGCCCGGCCGTCCCTGATCGCCTTCGCCGTCGTCTACGGTCTCGTCGACGTCGCGACCGTGCCCCCGGTCATCGCCCTGTGCCAGCGGACCTACGGCGACGACGGCCCGATCGTCTTCGGCTGGACCAACTCCGCCCACCAACTGGGCGCCGGCGCCTCGGCGTTCCTCGGCGCCACCGCACGGGACGTCTTCGGCACCTACGACACGGTGTGGGTCACCCTCAGCGCGGTCTGCCTGGTGGCCGCTCTCCTGGCCATGGTGGTCCGCGTGGCCCCCGGCGAGCACCGGCCGGCCTGAGGTCGACTGCGCCTCAGGCGGCCCGCGCCGTCCCTCCTTGCCCGGCGGCCCGGCCACGAACTCCCGCGGCCAGGCGGTTCAGCCGGGGGGTCGAGGTTTGGGCGGGCGCAGGGCGCGGGGCCGCGCGGAGGAGAACGCGTCCGCAGGAGCGTGGGAACCGGCTGTGGGACGTGCCGGGAAGGCGCAGATTCCGTGTGTCATCCGGCTTTCCCGGTACGGGAGTTGACCATTGTTCAGTCGCCTGGCCGACGATACCGGCGGTAACCGTCGGTCAATTCCCCGACTTCGCCACCGGGGCATTCGCGCTTCTTGTTTCCGGTGAGCCGCGTGTGCCAAGGTGAGCCTCCCCACGGGAGGGCAAAGGCCGACGTCGACGTCGAGACCGAACCCTTTAGGTATGCACCAATCAGGCACTGCTTTCCGACAGGACGCCCCTTGCGCATGCCCGTCCTGCGGCTGGAAAGGAAATGGTTCCGTGCAGTCCCCTCACCCCCCACGCCCGCCCTATCCGCCCTCGCCCGTCCCGACGGGCGAGTCCGACCGTGACCTCGTCGCCCGGCTGAGCGGCCCGGAGGACGGCCACCACCACGCCGTCGCGCTGCTGCTCGCCCGGCACTGGCGGGCCACCCGCGACTACGCCGTGGTCTGCCTGGCGGCAGCCGGCCCCACCGCCCAGCTGCTGGCCACCGCGGCCTTCCACCAGGTGCTCGGCCGTACGGCGGCCGCCGGCGGTGCCCTGCGCCCACGCCTGCTGGTCGCCGTCCGCGACCTCGTCCGCGCCTGGGCCGTGGACGACGCGGCCTGTATCGCCCTGCCGGAATTGCGCAAAACCACCGGAGGTCGCGGGCTGCGCGCCACAAAGCCCGGACCGCCGGAAAGCAGGCAGCTCGCCGCCCACGCATTCCGGGCGCTACCGGGCGCCTCCCAATGCCTTCTCTGGCACACCGAGGTCGAGGCCGAACCCATAAACATACCGGCTGGTCTGCTGGGCATCGACACGCTCGCCGCGACAGCCGCCCTGGAGCAGGCACGCGAGCAATTCCGCGCCGGCTGCGTCCGCGCCCACCGCGAACTCGCCCCCACCACGGAATGCCGTTTTCACAACCGGCTCCTCGACATCCCCCTCCGCCGCGGCGGCGCCCTGCTGCCGGACGTGCGCCGGCATCTGACGGTCTGCGCCCACTGCCGGCACGCCGCCGAACAACTCGGCCTCTTCGACGGAGGCCTGCCCCTGCTGCTCGCCGAGACCGTGCTGGGCTGGGGCGCCCGCCGCTACCTCGACTCGCGGCCCGGCCGCGCCGCCCTCCAGGAGCGGCCGAGCCCGCCACCATCGGTGCCGCCGGCCCCGTTCCCCGGCACCGGCGGCCGGCACCGCACCGCCGCGGAGCCCGGCCACCGCAAGGCCGTCGCCCTCGGCGTCGGACTCGTCTCCCTGGCCCTGCTCGCCACCGTCCTCGTGGCCAGAAGCTGGTCCGATGACAACGCTGTCCCCGTCCCCGGCGCCACCTGGGGAGCCCCCGCCGGAGGAACCCGGGAAGCCCCCGCCGCAGGCACCGCACGGCCGGGCGCGGGAGGTGCCCGTCCCGCGGCCTCCCCTTCCACCGCCTCCGTCGGCGCACCCGTCGAGATCGCCCACGGCACCCTGCGCGGCCTCGCCTCCGGGCTGTGCCTGGACGTGCGCGGCGACCGGGTGGCCGCGGGCGCGGACGTCCGGCTGGCGCCCTGCTCGACCTCCCTCGCGCAGCAGTGGTCGTACGGGGACGACGGCCTGCTGCGCAGCGCCGCGGACCCCGCCCTCTGCCTCGCCGCCGACCCCCGTACCCGGACCGTCGCGCCGGCCCGCTGCCTCGCACCCGCCGGAGAGGTGTCGTACGACGTCACGGTGCGCGGCGAGATCCTGCTCCGCCGGCACCACGGTCTGGCGCTCGCCCCCGGCTCCGGTCGGTCCGGCGCACGGGTCGAGGTGGCGGAACGCGACGGCTCGGCCGGACAGCGGTGGGCGCTGGAGCCGGCGGCGGTCGGCGGACGGCCGCGGTCCGGCACGGTGCCGGACGGGCGGGTGGAGCGGGACGCGCCCGGTGACCGGGCCGGGGTCGCTGCCGGGCGCTCTCCCGGCCGTGAGGAGGGCACGGGCGGCTCGCGCGGCGTTCCGGGCCGCACCGGCCAGGACGTCGGCCGGCGGGACGCGACTCCGCGTGTCGCACAGATCCGCGCCGCCCGGACGGATCGGCCGTCCGGAAGCTCCCCCCGGGCTGCGGGGAAGGCGGGAGACCTCCCGGCGCCAGTCGTGGACAGGCTCGGCGGGCTCGACAAACTCAGCGCGCTCGACAGGCTCGGCGCCCTCGCCACGACGGGCGCGCTCGGCATGCCCCGCGCTCCGCATCCGCCCGACACGCCGACCTCGCCGGTCGCAGGGACGGCCACCGGCGGCGGTCCCGTGGCGGCGGCCGTGCGAGGTCCGCTCGGCTGACGTGGGAAGGGGCCGCTCCGTGCGGAGCGGCCCCGTTCGTACGGCGGCACGGGCCCGCGCCGCCGTGTCCGGTTCCCGTCGGCCCGGTTCGAGCCACCGCGCCGGCCGCAGCCGCGATTCGCGAAACCCCGCCGAATGTCCCGGCGCACGACGCCGGGGCGGGCGTGTGGTGCGGCGGGGTGCGCTTCAGCGGGGATCGGCCGGGTGTGCCGCGCACGGCAGGACGGCCCCGACGCCACGCACCGGACGCCGCACACCGGAAGGGAATCGCTGGATTTACCGCCTCTTGCGGGGAATTCGGCGGGCTGGCCGAATCGGCGCCACCGCACAGGGAAAGGCTGCGGCGTTATTGACCCGCGAGTAATGACCTCGCTAGTTTCCGTTGCCCTCGCACCAGAGTGTCTCGCCAGTGTCCCGCCGCGCGTACCCCCCACCGTGCTGTCCCCGCCGATCGTGCCGGAGCATCATGACCTCCCCTGTGCGTGCCCACGACCTGATCCTGTGCCTCACCCCGTTCGGAGAACCCGACGCCGGGCTGGCCACCGCCGCCACCGCGGCCGGCGCCCTCGGCATCCTGGACCTGGGCACCGGTGACCGAAGATCCCGCGAACAGCTGTCCCGGCTGAGAAGAGCAGCGCCGGGCCCCTTCGGCCTGCGCGTGACCCGGCGCTGCGCCCTCACCCCCGCCGACGTCGGCGGCGCCATCGACGCCGTGGACACCGTGGTCCTGACCCCGGACGCCCCCTGGGCGGCAGCCGGACTGCCTTCCACCGTCCGGGTGTTGGCCGAGGTGACCGACCTCGGGCAGGCCCGTACGGCCGTCCGTGCCGGAGCGTGCGGGCTGATCGCCCGAGGCGGCGAGAGCGGCGGCCGGGTCGGTGAGCTGAGCACCTTCGTCCTGCTGCAACAACTCCTGTCCGACGCCGACACGGCGGACCGCGACCTGCCCGTCTGGGCCTGCGGGGGCATCGGCCCGCGCACGGCGGCGGCAGCCGTGGCGGGCGGGGCGGCCGGTGTCGTCCTCGACAGCCAGCTGGCGCTGCTGGCCGAGTCGGAGCTGCCCGAGGCGGTCCGCGCGGTGCTGCGGTCCCTGGACGGCTCCGAGACCGTCGTGCTGGGCGGACACCGGGTACTGCGGCGACGCGGCCCGGACACGCCCCAGCCGCCCCCCGACGACCCCGACGCGGTCGCGGCCCTGCTGAGCGCCCGTGACCCCCGCGGCCGACTGCTCCCGGTGGGCCAGGACGGCTACCTCGCCGCCCGCTTCGCCGAACGGTGGCACGACGTGCGCGGCGTCGTCCGCGCGCTGTCGACGGCGGTGCGGGAGGTGACGGAGGTGACGTCTGCGGCGATGCCCGTGGCTCCGGTGGCGCCCATGGCTTCGGCGGGGTGGGAGGCGACGGAGGTGGCGTCGGCGGCGGTGCCCGTGCCTCCGGCGGTGCCCGTGGCTTCGGTGGGGCGGGGGGTGACGGTTGCGCCGGCGGCGCCGGACGTGCGGTCCGGGACCGCCATGGTGCCGCCGGCGGCCACCGCCCTGCGGGCCGGGTCTGCCATGAGCCGGGCGCTGGGGACGCGGCTGCCGGTGGCGCAGGGGCCCATGACGCGTGTCAGTGACCAGGCCGGGTTCGCCGCCGCCGTGGCCGAGGACGGGGCGTTGCCCTTCCTCGCGCTGGCCCTGGCCGACGGTGGGCGCACCCGGGAGATGCTCACCGAGGCGCGGGCGGTGCTGGACGGCCGGCCCTGGGGCGTCGGCGTGCTCGGTTTCGCGCCGGAGGACATCCGAGGCGCCCAGCTGGACGCCGTACGGGAGCTGCGGCCCACCCACGCGATCATCGCGGGCGGCCGGCCGGCCCAGGCCGAGGCGCTGGAGCGGGCCGGGATCCACGCCTTCCTGCACGTGCCCTCGCCGGGACTGCTGCGCCAGTTCCTGGACGCGGGCGTGCGCAGGTTCGTGTTCGAGGGCTCCGAGTGCGGCGGCCACGTCGGACCCCGGGCCTCCTTCCCGCTCTGGGAGGCCCAGGTCGCCGTCCTGGAGGACTTCCTGGCGGACCGGGAGGACGAGACGGCGCGGCAGCTGGAGCTCTTCTTCGCGGGCGGCGTCCACGACGAGCGGTCGGCGGCCATGGTCGCCGCCCTGGCCGCCCCGCTCACCGCGCGGGGCACCGCCGTCGGCCTCCTCATGGGCACCGCCTACCTGTTCACCGAGGAGGCCGTCGCCCACGGCGCCGTCCGGCCGCTCTTCCAGCGGCAGGTCCTCACCGCCACCGCGACCGCCCTGCTGGAGACCGCCCCCGGACACGCGACCCGCTGCGTCCCGAGCCCCTTCACCCGCGACTACCGCGAGCGGGAAGCCGCGTTACGCGCCCGGGGCGTGCCGGACCGGGAGGTCTGGGAGCGGCTGGAACGCCTCAACGTCGGCCGGTTGCGCATCGCCAGCAAGGGCCTGACCCGCACCGACGACGGCGACCTGCGGACCGTCGACGAGCGACTCCAGCTCAGTGACGGACTGTTCATGGCCGGACAGGTCGCCGTCCTGCGCTCGGCCCCGACCACCGTGACCGCCCTGCACCACGCGGTGACCGACGGCGCCGCCGACTTCCTCGCCGCGCGGGCCGCCGCGACGGCAGGGACCGCAGGGGCGGCGGAGGCGGCGGGAGCGGGGACGGCAGGGGCGGCGGAGGCGGTACGGGCGGTCCGGCACGGGCAGGACCGCGTGACCGAACCGCCCCCGCCCCCACCGCTCGACATCGCGATCGTCGGTATGGCGTGCATGTTCCCGCAGGCCCCCGACCTCGCCGCCTTCTGGGCGAACGTCGTCGCCGGCCGCGACGCCGTCACCGAGGTCCCGCCCGACCGCTGGGACCCCGCCGTCCACCACACCGCCGGCAGTACCGCCTCGAAGTGGGGCGGCTTCCTGCCGCCCATCCCCTTCGACCCGCTGCGCTACGGCATCCCGCCCGCCTCCCTCGGCAGTGTCGAACCCGTCCAGCTGCTGTCCCTGGAGGCGGCCCGCAACGCCCTGGACGACGCCGGATACGGCGAGCGGGGACGGGAGTTCGACCGCTCCCGCACCTCCGTCGTCTTCGGCGCCGAGGCCGGCAGCGACCTGTCCAACGCCGTCACCCTGCGCGCCGTCCTCCCGTCGTACTTCGGCAAGGTCCCCGACGGCCTGGCGGAGCAGCTGCCCCGGCTCACCGAGGACTCCTTCCCCGGCATGCTGGCCAACGTCATCTCCGGCCGGATCGCCAACCGCCTCGACCTCGGCGGCGCCAACTACACCGTCGACGCGGCGTGCGCCTCCTCCCTCGCCGCGCTGGACGTCGCCTGCAAGGAACTCGTCTGCGGCACCAGCGACCTCGTGCTGTGCGGCGGCGCCGACCTGCACAACGGCATCAACGACTACGTCCTGTTCTCCTCCGTCCACGCGCTCTCCCCGACCGGCCGGTCCCGTGCCTTCGACGCCTCCGCCGACGGCATCGCCCTCGGCGAGGGCGTGGCCTGCGTGGTCCTGAAACGGCTCGCGGACGCCGAGCGCGACGGCGACCGGATCTACGGCGTGGTCAAGGGCCTCGGCTCCGCCAGCGACGGACGTGCCCGCGGCCTGACCGCGCCCCGCCCCGAGGGCCAGCGGGCCGCGCTCCAGCGGGCGTACCGCAACGCCGGTGTCCCGCCCGCCGCGGTCGGCCTGGTGGAGGCGCACGGCACCGGGACCGTCGTCGGTGACCGCACCGAACTCACCGTACTCGGCGAGGTGTTCACCGAGGCCGGGGCCGCGACGGGCGGTTGCGCACTCGGCTCGGTCAAGTCGCAGATCGGGCACACCAAGTGCGCCGCCGGCCTCGCCGGCCTCATCAAGACCACGCTCGCGCTGTACACCGGCGTCAAGCCGCCCACCCTCCACGTCGACCGCCCCAATCCGGCCTGGGACGAGGCCGACAGCCCGTTCGTCTTCCACACCCGCGCCCAGCCCTGGGCGGCACCGGCAGGTGAACGCTTCGCCGGAGTGAGCGCGTTCGGCTTCGGCGGCACCAACTTCCATGCCGTGCTGGCGGCGTACGGTGACGCGCCCCCACCCCGGCAGACACTGGACGCCTGGCCCGCCGAGCTGTTCCTCTTCCGGGGCCGGGACATGGCGGCGGCCCGCCGGGAGGCCGAGGAGATCCTCCGGTCCGCCGAGTCCGCGACCGGCACCTGGCGGCTCCGCGATCTCGCCCTGGCCGCGGCCCGCCGCGCCGACATCTCCCACGAGCCGGTACAGGCCGCCCTGGTGGCCCGGGACATCGGAGAACTGACGCAGAAGTTACGGCAGTTCCTGGCCGGGCGTGCTGATCCGGCAACCGGGGTGCATCTCGCGGCCGCGGCCGGCGGAGCGTCCCGCGCGGAGGCGACGGACTGGTCCGGCCGTGCCGCCGAGGCCGGCGGGCCTGGCCCGGCCGGTGGGACCGGCGGGACCGGCGCGACCGGTGGATCCACTCGTGCCGCCGTGGCGGGCGGCCCCGGTTCCGCCGGTGAGCCTGGCGGGGCCGACGACTCGAGGCACACCCGGCCGATCGCCGGGGAGCGACTCACCGACCCCGGCCGGGGCCGCGCGGAGGGCTCCCCGGACCCGGCCGCCGGCCTGGTCGCGTTCCTCTTCCCCGGTCAGGGCAGTCAGCGCACCGGTATGCTCGGCGACCTCCTGGTCACCCTGCCCGAGCTGCGGCACTACCTGCACCTCGGCCGCGACCACGCCGACCGGCTCTTCCCGCCGGCCGCCTTCGACGACGCCGCCCGTGAGCGCCGGCGCGCCGCGCTCACCGACACCAGGACCGCCCAGCCCGCCCTCGGCATCACGGGCCTCGCCGCCCATGCCTTCCTCACCTCGGCCGGCGTCCACCCCGACCTCGCCGCCGGGCACAGCTACGGCGAACTGGTCGCCCTCGCCGCGGCCGGCGCCCTCGACCCGGAGACCCTGCTGGAGCTGAGCGCGGAACGGGCCGCGGTGATCCTGGCGGCGGCCGGGGACGAGCCCGGCACCATGGCCGCCGTGGGCGCCCCAGCCGACACCGTCGCGGGCGCCCTGCGCACCGCCGGGGCACCCGGGTCGGTCGTCGTCGCCAACGTCAACTCGCCGGAGCAGACGGTGATCTCCGGGCCGACGGCGGATGTCGACACCGCCGTACGGGCCCTGCGCGCCGCAGGCCTCGGCGCCCGCCGCATCCCGGTGGCCTGCGCCTTCCACAGCCCGGTGGTGGCCGCCGCGGGGGAGGCGTTCGCCAAGGTCCTCGCCGACAAGCCGGTCCGCGTCCCCGAGTTCCCCGTCTGGGCCAACCGCACCGCCACGCCGTACCCACCGGACCCCGACGCCGTGCGGGCCGGTCTCGCCGCACAGATCGGAGCGCCGGTCGCGTTCGCGGCGCAGATCGAGGCGATGTACGAGGCAGGGGCGCGGATCTTCGTCGAGGCGGGCCCGGGTACGGTCCTCACCCGGCTCGTCGGCCGGATCCTCGGCGACCGTCCGCACCGCACGGTCGCCTGTGAACCGCGGGCCGACAGCGGACTGGCCGGCTGGCTCGACGCCCTCGCCCGGCTCGCCGTCGCCGGGCAACCGGTGTGCACCGCCTGGCTCTTCCGGGGCCGCGACGCCGTCGACGCGTTGCGTACCCCGGCGCCGAAGCGGCCCGGGTGGACGGTCGACGGACACCTCGTCCGTACCGCCGACGGAGCCCTCCTGCCCGGTGCGCTCGCGCCGGCCCGACGCGTCGTGGAGACGACTGTGACGACCGACCAGCCGAACGGCGTCCCCACCGACCGGGACGCGCTGATCTCCGAGTTCCTGCGCACCAGCCGGGAGATGATCGCCGCACAGAGGGACGTCCTGCTGACCTACTTCGGCGCCACGCCCACGACATCGGTACCGGCGTCGGCCCCGGTCTCGACACAGGTGCCTGCCCCGGTCGCGGCCCTCGCGCCGATGCCGATGCCGGATCGGGATCCGGTCGTACAGGCCGACGCCGCTCCGGGCCCGGCGGACGCGGTGGACGCGGTGGACGCGGCGGTCGACGTGGAGCGGGTCGTACGCGAGATCATCAGCGAACGGACCGGCTACCCCGTCGACATGATCGAGCCCGACCTGGACCTGGAAGCCGACCTCAGCATCGACTCGATCAAGCGTGCCGAGATCGCGGGCGAACTCGCCCAGCGCCTGGGCATCGCGGGCGGCGCGCGGCTCCTGGCCGACGAGGAGCTGGAGGAACTGGCGAAGGCGCGCACCGCGGCGGCGGTCACGGCCTGGCTGACGACCCGGAGGGGGGCGGGCGCCGGGGAAGGAGCGCCGGACTCCGGCTCGTACGGCGGCGCGTCCGAGGCCGACGGCGCGTCGCCGGCCCCCGCAAGCATCGCGCGGGGTGTCGCCGTCCAGGCGGACGCGGGCGGCGGAGTCTCCTGCCCCGCGACCCCCACCCGACAGGGCGCGGGCACCCGGGCGGATACACCTGACGGTGCGAACCACGGCGTTGTGACCCCGGCGGATGCACCGGGCGGTGTGTCCCACGGCACTGCGGCCCCGGCACATTCACCCGGCGGCGCGTCCGACCGCCTCGCCGCCCGGGCAGGCACACCCGCCGGTGCGTCCGGCTCCGCTGCGGGCCCCCTTCGCGGCAGCGCGCCGCAACAGAACGCACCCGCCCCCGCCCCCCAGCAGAACGCACCCGGCACGGCACCCGCCCCCACCGCCGGCACCCCCCGCGGCATCGCCCCCCGGCGCTACGAGCTGCGGCCGGTTCCGTTGCCGGATCCGGGTCCCGGTCGCGCCGTCGATCTGTCCGGCAAGCGGTTCGTCCTCCTCGGCGGAGCCGAGGCCGTGGCTGGCGAGGTCGCAGCGCGGCTCGGCGGGTGCGGGGCCGGCGTGGTGCCGTTCGACCGGGGCCATCTCCTCAGCGCGGCCGACGGACGGGTGGACGGCGTCCTGTACCTCGGGGCGCTCACCGGGCCCGATCACCCGGTGCTGCCGGACGCCTTCCCGGTGCTCCGGGCGGCGCTGGCCCGGGGCCCCCGCGTGCTGCTGGCGGTGCGCGCCGCCGACGGCGCCGGGGCGCTGCGGTCGGCGGGCCTGGACGGGCTGGTCCGCAGCGTCGGCCGCGAGTATCCCGGCCTGCCGGCCCGGGTGCTGGCAGTCGGCGACACGGGGCCGGCTGCCGTCGCCGACGCCGTCCTCGCCGAGCTGCGCTCCCCGGAACCGGCCCCGGTGGTCCTGCGCACGGCCACCGGCGAGCGCCGGGGCCTGGAACTCGTGCCCGTGCCCCTCGGCCCGCTCGGCAGCACCGGTGCCGGACCCGCCGGGGACGGTACCGCCGAGGCCGCCGCCCTCGGGCTGGACCGGGACTCCGTGGTCCTGCTGGCCGGCGGTGCCCGAGGCATCACCGCGCGGTTCGCCGCCACCCTGGCCGCCGCCTGCCGGTGCCGGATCGAGCTGCTGGGCCGTACCCCCGCGCCCACCGCACCCGAGGCCGCGCACATCGCCGCCGCCCGCACCCCCGTCGAGCTGCGCGCCGTGCTCGCCGCGGGCCCGGGCGCACCGAGGCCCGCCGAGATCAACCGGGCCGCCGGACTCGTCCTCGCCCAACGGGAGATCACCACCACGCTCGCCGAACTCACCGCGCTCGGCAGCACGGCCCGCTACCGCTCGGTGGACTTCCGGGAACGCGACGCCGTCCTCCAGGCCGTCAAGGAGATCCACGCCGACCACGGCCGGCTCGACGGTGTGGTCTTCGCCGCCGGGGTCATCGAGGACCGGCTGATCGCCGAGAAGACCCCCGAGTCCTTCCAGCGCGTCTACGGCACCAAGACGGCCGGGGCCGGCGCCCTGTTCACCGCGCTGGACGACCTGCCCTCCGCACCGGCGTTCACCGTGCTGTTCGGCAGCATCGCCGCCGTCCTCGGCAACCGGGGCCAGGCCGACTACGCCGCCGCCAACGACGCCCTGGAGGCACTCGGCACCGACTGGGCCGCCCGGACCGGCCGGCGCGCGCTGACCGTCCACTGGGGCCCCTGGGCGCCCTCCGTCCACCATCCCGGCATGGTCGACGCGGAACTCGGCCGCGCGTACGCCCGGCGCGGGGTCGCGCTGATCGACCCCGAGGAGGGCACCGCCGCGCTGCTGCGCGAACTCGCCTGGGGCGACCCGGCGACCCGGGCCGTCGTCTACACCGCGTCGGGCTGGTGACATGACCGAGCCGCGGAAGGGACCCGTCGCGGAACCCCAGACGCCCGTCGCCGTCATCGGGATGGCGGTGCTGCTGCCCGGCGCCCGCGACCTGGACGCCTACTGGAGCAATCTGCGCAGCGGCGCCGACGCCATCACCGACGTCCCCCCGGACCGCTGGGACGCCGACTACTACCGTCCCGGCTCGGCCGCCGGACCCGCCGTCGCGGGCCAGGTGTACTGCCGGCGCGGCGGATTCGTGGACGGCCCGCCCGAGGTGGAGGTCACCCGGTACGGCATCATGCCCGCCTCGGTGCCCGGCACCGAACCCGACCAGCTGATCGCCCTCGACGTGGCCGCCGCCGCGCTCGCCGACGCGGGCGGCACCGACCGGCTGCCCGACCGGCACCGGATCGGCGTCGTCCTCGGCCGCGGCGGCTACCTCACCCCCGGCCTCGCCCGGCTGGACCAGCGGGTGCGCACCGCCCACCAGCTCACCCGCACCCTGGGCGAGCTGCTACCCGACCTCGAACCCGGCCAACTCGACCGCATACGGGCCGCGTTCACCGAACGGCTCGGCACCGACAGCCCCGACGCCGCGATCGGCCTGGTCCCCAACCTCGCCGCCTCCCGCATCGCCAACCGCCTCGACCTGCGCGGCCCCGCCTACACCGTCGACGCCGCCTGCGCCTCCTCCCTGGTCGCCGTCGACCAGGCGGTCACCGCGCTCACCACCGGCCGCTGCGACCTGATGCTGGCCGGGGGAGTGCACCACTGCCACGACATCACCCTGTGGAGCGTCTTCTCCCAGCTCCGCGCGCTCTCGCCGACGGAACGCAGCCGTCCCTTCCACCGCGACGCCGACGGCATCCTCATCGGCGAGGGCACCGGTGTCGTCGTACTCAAGCGGCTCCCGGACGCCCAACGCGACGGCGACCGCGTCTACGCCGTGGTCCGCGGCACGGGCGTGGCCGGCGACGGCCGTACGGCCGGGCTCGTCACGCCCGATCCGGGCGGGCAGACCCGGGCCGTGCGCCAGGCCTGGCGGGCCGCCGGACTCGACCCCGCCGCACCGGACTCGATCGGCCTGCTGGAGGCGCACGGCACCGCCACACCCGCCGGGGACACGGCCGAACTCACCACCCTCGCCGAGGTGTTCGGCCCGGGCACGGACCTCGGACCGGACGCGGGGCGGCCGGTGCTCGGCTCGGTGAAGTCGATGATCGGCCACACCATGCCGGCGGCCGGAGTGGCCGGCCTGGTCAAGGCCGCGCTCGCCCTGCACCACCGCACCCTCCTGCCCACCCTCCACTGCGACGACCCCCACCCCGGCCTGGCCGCCACCCGTTTCCGCACCCTGGACCGGGCCCAACCCTGGCAGCCCGGCGGACACCGGTCGCCCCGGCGGGCCGCGGTGAACGCCTTCGGGTTCGGCGGCATCAACGCGCACGTGGTCCTGGAGGAGGCCCCGGACCGGGGACCCGGACCCGCAGAGTCCGCTCGCGTCACCGCGCCCGCAGAGTCCGCTCGCGTCACCGAGCCCCCAGAGTCCGCTCGCGTCACCGAGCCCGTCACGCCCGCCCGCGTCACCGAGCCCGTCACGCCCGCCCGGGTCACCGAGCCCGCCGCGGACGCCCGGAGCGCCGCCCGGGTCACCGCTTCCGTCACCGACGCCCGGAGCGCCGCCCGGGTCACCGAGCCGGAGCGCGTCCTCCTGCTCTCGGCCGACGACGTGGACGCCCTCGCCGCTCTCCTCCGCGCCGACGACACGGCGGTGCTCGCCGCCGGGCTCGACCCGGCCCGCCCGCACACCGGCGCCGGCCCGGTCCGGCTCGGTGTCGTGGACCCGACCGCCAGACGGCTGGCCCTGGCCCGTCGAGCGGTCGCCAAGGGCGGCGCCTGGCACGGCCGCGGCGACGTGTGGTTCCGGCCGGGTCCGCTGCTCGGCCGGGCCGGCGGCAAGGTGGCGTTCGTCTTCCCCGGTCTGGAGGCGGACTTCACCTCCCGCACCGACGACATCGCCGCCCACTTCGGTCTGCCCCCGGCCGCCCGCGCCGGCCAGGACGTCCGGGTCGGCGACATCGGCCGGCACGGCTTGGGCGTCGTCGGTGCGGGCCGCCTGCTCGACCAGGCCCTGCGCCGGATGGGTGTCGTACCGGACGCGGTCGCCGGGCACAGCGTCGGCGAGTGGACCGCCATGGCAGCCGCCGGGCTGTACTCGGCGGCCGAAGTGGACGCGTTCATGGCCCGGTTCGACCCCGACACGGTCACCGTCCCCGGTCTCGCCTTCGCCGCCGTCGGCACCTCCGCCGCCCAGGTGCGTGCCGCGCTCGCCACCGCCGGGGGCGACTCGCGGATCGTGCTCTCCCACGACAACGCGCCCCGCCAGTCCATGGTGTGCGGTCCCGGACCGGCGGTGGCGGAGTTCGTCCGGGCGCTGCGCGCCGAGGGCGTGATCTGCCAGGTGCTGCCGTTCCGCTCCGGCTTCCACACACCGATGCTCGAACCGTTCCTGGCCCCCATCAAGGAGGCCGCCGACCGCTTCCGGCTCCACCCGCCCACCGTGCCGGTGTGGTCCGGGACGACCGCGGCGCCCTTCCCCCGGGACGAGCCGGCCGTCCGCGAACTCTTCGTACGGCACCTGCTGGAGCCCGTCCGGTTCCGGGAGCTGACCGAGGCCCTGTACGCCGCCGGTCACCGCGTCTTCGTGCAGACCGGGCCCGGCCGGCTGCCCTCCCTCATCGGCGACACCCTCGGCGACCGCGATCACCTGGCCGTCGCCGCCGACTCACCCCACCACGGCGGCCTCGCCCAACTCCGGCGCGTGGCGACCGCCCTGTGGGCAGCGGGTGCGGCCGTGGCACCGAGCGGACCATCCCGGGCCCCGGCGGGCCGCCCCGCCGGCGCCCGCCCGCCCGTCCGCCTCGACCTGGGCAGCGCCCTGGTCTCCCTGGACGGCCCCACCCGGGAGGCCCTGCGAACGGTTCTGCGGCCGGCGCCGAGCACAGTCGCGCTCGTCCCCGGGCACGCCCCGGCCGGCGCCCCCGCGCTCGACGACCTCGCCCGGCACCACCCGGCCGCCGCCGAACTCACCGCCCTCCTCCGGGACACCGCTGCCACCGCGGCCGAGCTGATGGCGGCGAGCCGCCGACCCGGCGGCGAAGCGACCCTCCCGCCCACCCCACCCCCCGCCCCCGTCAGGGCCCCGGAGGCGGCCACCACCCCCGGCGAGCCCCCCGCCCCCACCGCCGCCAAGCCCCCCGCCAAGACGCCCGCCCCCGCCGCCACCTCCATCCCCGCCACCACCACAACCCTCCACATCTCCCCGCACACCATGCCCCACCTCCTGGACCACTGCTTCTTCCCCCAACGCCCCGGCTGGCCCGACCTGGAGGACCGCTGGCCGGTGGTCCCCGCCACCACGATCGTCCGGCACATGACGGACGCGGCGGAGCGGGCGGCCCCCGGTCTGCGTGCCGTCGCCGTGCTCGGGGCCCGGTTCGACCGGTGGCTGACCGCCGTACCCCCCGTCGACGTCCCCGTCACCGTCACCCCGGTCCCCGGCCGCCCGGACCGGGTCGCCGTCACCTTCGGGCCCACCGCCCGCGCCGTGGTCGAACTCGCCCCGCACCACCCCGTACCGCCCCCGCCCCGTGCCCGCCCGGACGGGCCCGAACGCCTCCCCGAGCACACCGCCGCCCAGCTCTACCGCGACCGCTGGATGTTCCACGGCCCGCGGTTCCAGGGGCTGACGGAGCTGACCGCGCTCGGCGAGCGGCACATCCGCGGGGTGATCACCGTGCCCCCGGCCCCCGGCGCCCTGCTCGACAACGTGGGCCAGCTGCTCGGCTACTGGATCATGGCGACCCGGACCGAGCGGACGGTCGTCTTCCCGGTGCGGTTGGGGGAGGCGCGGTTCCACGGACCGGACCCGGAACCCGGCACCGAGGTGCACTGCCTGCTGCGGATCACCTCCCTCACCGACACCGTGCTGGAGGCGGACGCGGAGCTGACCGCCGGCGGCCGGGTGTGGGCCCGGCTGACCGGCTGGCAGGACCGCCGCTTCGACAACGACCCCACCACCCGGCCCGTCGAACGCTTCCCCGAGCGCCACACCCTGTCCACGGCCCTGCCCGGCGGCTGGGCCCTGGTGCACGAGCGGTGGCCGGACCTCGCCTCCCGCGAGCTGATCATGCGCAACTCGCTGGGGAACGCGGAACGCGAGGCGTACGCGGCCCGGCCGCCGCGGGGGCGCCGGCAGTGGCTGCTCGGCCGGATCGCGGTCAAGGACGCCGTACGGCACTGGCTCTGGCAGCACGGCGAAGGGCCGGTCTTCCCGGCGGAGATCAGGGTCGGCAACGACGGACTCGGCCGCCCGTACGCCGCCGGTGTCCACGGCCGCGAGCTGCCCCCGCTGGACGTCTCGCTCGCCCACCGGGCCGAGGCGGGCGTGGCCATCGTCCGGCCGCACCGCCCCCGGCCCGGCCCCGGCATCGACATCGAGGAGGTGACCGACCGCGACCCGGCGACCCTGAGCACCGCGCTCGGCCCGGCCGAACTGCGGCTCCTGCGCGCCCGGTGCGCGGACGGCGGCGCCCCGGAGGCCGTGTGGTTCACGCGGTTCTGGGCCGCCAAGGAGGCCGTCGCCAAGGCCGAGGGCGTCGGATTCGACGGCCGCCCCCGGGACTTCGCCGTCCTGGAGGCCGCCCCCGACGGCGGACGGCTCCTCGTCTCCGGCCGCCTGGAACGCGCGTACACCGTGCACTGCGCACCCGTGACCAACCCGCCCGGTCTGCCGCGGCGCTCCTACGTGGTGGCCTGGACGACCGGCCCCGGAACCGACGCCGCCGCACCCCCCGACCCCGCAGCCGAGGAGTACTCCCGATGAACCCCACCCCGCCGGCCCCGGCGCAGCCCACCGCCGACACCGTGCTCGCCGAGATCGGCGACATGCTGCGCACGGTCCTCGCGGAGTACGGCGACTACGACGTGGTGATCGGCATGTCCACCACCTTCAACCGCGACCTGGAGCTGGAGAGCATCGACCTCGTCACCCTGGCCGGGCTGCTGGAGGAGCGGTACGGACAGCGCGTCAACCTCGCCGAGTTCCTGGCCGGCATGGACTTCGACGAGATCGTCGACCTGACCGTCGGCCGGCTCGTGGAGCACGTGGTGTGGAGCCTGAAGACCACCCAGGCGGGCTGAACCATGGCCATGGTCGACGCCGGAGGCATCCGGCTGCACGTCCAGCGCACCGGCCCCCCGGACGGCCGCACCGCGCACGCCACCGTCGTCCTCGTGCACGGACTGCTCACCGACAGCCTGGCCAGCTACTACTTCACCGTCGCCCCCGCGTTCGCGGCGGCCGGACTCGACGTCGTCATGTACGACCTGCGCGGCCACGGCCGCAGCGAGCGCCCGCCGCACGGCTACACCCTCGACCACAACATCGCGGACCTGGAGGCGCTCCTCGGCCGGCTGGCCGTCACCGGGCCCGTGCACCTCGTCGGCAACTCCTACGGCGGCACCATCGCCTTCGGCTACGCGGCCCGCCACCCCGGCCGCGTGGCCACCCTGACCCTGATCGAGTCCGAGCCGGCGACGGCCGCCTGGGCCGTGAAACTCGGCCGCATCCTGCGCCGGGTGACCACCGAACTCGCGTACAACGAACGGGACGCGCTCGCCTGGATCACCGCCCACCGCGGCCACAACACCGCCCGTCTCGCCAGGGGCGCGGCCCGGCTGGCCCGCGAGACCACCCTGGGCCGGGACATCCCCGCCAGCCGGGTCCTCACCGAGGCCCAGATCAGGGCCGTACGCTGCCCGGTCCTCGGCGTGTACGGCGGTGACTCCGACCTGGCGGATCTGGTGCCCGAACAGCGGCGGCTGCTGGCGGACTTCCGGGCCGTCGTCCTGCCCGGGCACGAACACTCGGTGCTGGTCGAGGCGCCCGGCACCGTCGGCGGGCACGTCCTGGACCTGGTCGGCGCGGGGGCGGGCGTCCGGTGAGCGGCTTCCTCTTCGTCGTGCCGCCGCTGACCGGGCACATCAACCCCGCCGTCGGGGTCGCCGCCCGGCTCGCCGCGCACGGCCACCGGGTCGCCTGGGTGTGCGCCGACCCGGCGCTGGTGCGGCGGCTCGCGGGCGCGGACGCCGTCGTGTTCGACTGCGCGGGACCGGTGCCGGGCGCCCCGGGCGCCGTACGACCGCCCGGGCTGCGGGGCGCGGAGGCGCTGCGGTTCCTGTGGGAGTGGTACCTGCTGCCGCTCGCCGACGCGATGGCACCCGGGGTCGCCGCGGCCGTCGCCGCGTTCCGCCCCGACGCGGTCGTCGCCGACCAGCAGGCCTTCGCCGGCGCCCTGGTGGCCGAGCGCCTCGGCCTGCCCTGGGCCACCTCGGCGACCACGTCCGCCGAGTTCAGCGGCGCCTACGACGGCCTGCCCAGGGTCGCCGCCTGGCTCCGCGAGCGCCTGGCCGAGCTGCGCGCCCGGGTCGGCGACCCGTCCGGCACCGCCGACCCGCGCTCCTCACCCCACCTGCTGCTGGTGTTCAGCACCCCGGAACTCATCGGCCCGCGGGCACCCTTGGCCCCGCACATCCACTACGTCGGCCCGTCGCTCGCCGGCCGCCCGGCCGGACCGGACTTCCCCTGGGAACGGCTGGCCCACGGGCGGACCAAGGTCCTGGTGACCCTCGGCACGGCCAACGCGGACGCCGGCGGCCGGTTCCTCACCGAGGCCCTGGCCGCGCTGCGGGACCGCGCCGACCGGATCCAGGCGGTGATCGCCGACCCGTCCGGCACCCTGTCCGGGGCGCCGGACGACAAGGACGTCCTGCTCCTGCCGTCCGTGCCCCAGCTCCCGCTGCTGGAGCGGATGGACGCCGTCGTCTGCCACGCCGGGCACAACACCGTGTGCGAGGCCCTGTGGCACGGCGTCCCGCTCGTCGTCGCGCCCATCCGGGACGACCAGCCGGTGGTGGCGGGGCAGGTGGTGGACTCCGGCGCGGGCGTCCGGGTCCGCTTCGGCCGGGTCACCGCGGCCCGCCTGGGCGACGCCCTCGACACCGTCCTGCACGACCCCGCCCACCGGGCCGCCGCCGCCCGGATCAGCGCCGCGTTCCGCGCGGCGGGCGGTGCCCCGGCCGCGGCGGCCCACCTCGAACGACTGGCAGGGGAGAGCCGATGAGAGACGCCCGTCAGCACGGCCCCGGTGACAGGACGGCCCGTGTCGCCGCCCTGCGCCCCGCCTACCGGGCCGACCTGGACGCCGGCACCGAACGCTTCCTCGCCCCCCGGCGCACCACCTGCCCCTGGTGCGCGTCCCCCCGCCTCGCCCCCCGCCTGCGCACCACCGACCTGCTGCAGCACAAGCCCGGCCGCTTCACCCTGGACCGCTGCGCCGACTGCGGCCACGTCTTCCAGAACCCCCGACTGACCGCCGAGGGACTGGAGTTCTACTACCGGGACTTCTACGACGGCCTCGGCGAGCAGCGGATGAGCGGCACCTTCGGCGGGCGCGGCGCGATGTACCGGGGCCGGGCCGAGGCCATGCTGCCGCACGACCCCGCCCCGAAGACCTGGCTGGACGTCGGCACCGGTCACGGCCACTTCTGCGCGGCGGCCCGCACCGTCCTGCCCGGCACCTCGTTCGACGGGCTCGACTTCACCGACGGCGTCGACATCGCCGCCCGCGAGGGCCGCGTGGACCACGCCCACCGCGGCGCCCTCCCCGACCTGGCCCCCGAACTCACCGCCCGCTACGACGTGCTGAGCATGTTCCACTACCTGGAGCACAGCACCGACCCCGACCGCGAACTCCGCGCCGCCCACCGGGTCGTACGGCCCGGCGGCCACCTTCTCGTCGAGGTGCCGGACCCGGAGAGCCGCTACGCCCGGCTCCTCGGCCGCTGGTGGCTGCCCTGGCTCCAGCCGCAGCACCTGCACCTCATGCCGGTCGCCAACCTGCGCCGCCGGCTCACCGACCTCGGGTTCACGGTGGTCGCGGAACAGCACGCCGAGCCCCACGACCCGGTCGACCTGCTGGCCGCCGTGTGGCTCGCGCTCGACCACACCGCCCCGCGCGAGGACGCGCCCTGGCTCCCCGAGCCCCCCGGCCCCCTGCGCCGCGCCACCCGCACCGCGCTGCTCCTGGCCGGGGTCCCCGCGCTCCTGACCGCCACGCTCCTGGACCGGCTGGTGCTCCGCCCCCTGGCCCACCGCCTTGGCCTGTCCAACGCCTACCGCCTGGTGGCCCGCCGGACCTGACCCCCGGAGCCCCCGCAGGCGTCACAGCACCCTCCTGCGGATCAGTGCCGACAGCACCACCGCCCCCGGTACCAGCGGCAGCCAGTCGAGCAGCACCCGGTACCCGATGACGGTCGCGGTGGCCGCCGTCGGTGCGGAGCCGAAGGCGACCAGGGTCCACACCAGCGCCGCGTCCACCGCGAGTCCGCCCGGCGCGGGCACCGCCCCGGCCGCCGTGCCCGCGGCCAGGTGCGCGAGCACGACCTGCTGCCAGGGCAGCCCCAGCCCGAGCGAGGCCCCCACACAGGCCAGGGCGCCCGCCTGCACCAGCGGCATCGCCGTCGCCCCGCCCCACAGGGCGAGCACCCGGCGGGGCCGGCGGTGCACCACCCGCGCGTCGGCGAGGGCGGAGCGCAGCAGCCCGGCCACCGGCCGCCGCAGCGGTCGTACGACCGTGAGCAGCACCGCCGCCACCGCGAGCGCCCCGGCCGCGACGGCGGCGAGCGGCAGCAGCAGCCGCCCGTCCGGTACCAGGTCCCGCAGCCGCCGCCGGTCCGGCGACACGGCCAGGAACGCCAGCAGTACCAGCGTCTTCGCCGAGGACCGGGCCAGCGAGTACAGGCCGATCGACGCGGTCGCCCGCGCCGGCGGCACGCCCCGGCCGCGCAGGAAGCGCAGGGTGACGGCGTGGGCGCCGAGCCCGCCGGGCAGTACGTGGTTGGCGGCGCCGGCGGCGAACTGCGAGGCCAGCAGCGGCCCCGGCGGCAGCGGGTCGGGCAGCGCGCCCTGCCGGGCGCAGGAGGCGGCCACCCAGGTCAGACAGGTGAAACCGGCTCCGGCCAGCAGCCACCAGGGGTCGGCCGCCACCAGCCGCCGTACCCCTTCGTCCAGCACGGGCCGGTTGGCCACGGCCCAGCCGGCGGCGAGCAGGAGGGGTGCCAGGGACAGGGCCAGCCGTAGCGGCCGGGCCGGCCGCCGGGGCACCGGGCGGGCCGCCGGCCCGGCGCGCACGGACCGCGGACCGGTGGGCGAGGGTGAGGACGGGGAGGACGGGGAGGACGGGGGAGACAGCGGGGTGAGCGGGGACGGTGGGGGCACGGGGACGTCGTCCTTCCGCGGCGGGCCCCACACGGGGGCCTGGGGAGGCGGGCGGGCGGAACGCGGAGAGCCTTCCCCTCCCGCGTGACACCGGGATGGCCGGAATCGCAAGGGGCGAGGGCGGGACGGTGCCGCCGGGGCGGGCGCGCGCGGGCAGCCGTTCGGCGCCGACCAGGTAGCCTTCCCTTGGGACGCGCTTTACATGCGGCGGCCCGGAAAACCGGAGAGCGGCACAGCGACAGGGGAGGAACCGGCGGTGCACGTCCAGGAATGGCTCGACTCGGTGCCGGCGGCCGCCGTGTACGCCGTGGTGGCCCTGGTGATCGGTCTGGAGAGCCTGGGCATCCCGCTGCCGGGGGAGATCATCCTGGTCTCCGCGGCGCTGATGTCCTCCCAGCACACGGGGGTCAACCCGGTCGTCCTGGGCGCCTGCGCGACCGCGGGCGCGGTGATCGGCGACTCCATCGGCTACGCCATCGGCCGCAAGGGCGGACGCCCGCTGCTGGCCTGGCTCGGCGGAAAGTTCCCGCGCCACTTCAGCGCCGGCCATGTGGCCACCGCCGAGCGGTCCTTCGAGAAGTGGGGCATGTGGGCGGTTTTCTTCGGCCGTTTCGTCGCCCTGCTGCGCATCTTCGCCGGCCCCCTCGCGGGCGTCCTGCACATGCCGTACTGGAAGTTCCTGATCGCCAACGTCCTCGGCGGCATCTGCTGGGCCGGCGGCACCACGGCCGTCATCTACTACGTCGGCATCGTCGCCGAGGACTGGCTGAAGCGCTTCTCCTACGTGGGCCTGGGCGTGGCGGTCCTGATCGGCGTGGCCTCGATGCTGGTCCTGAAGCGCAAGGCGAAGAAGGCCCAGCCGGCCGAGCGGGAAGCGGAACCGGTGAACGCCGGGGAGTGAGGCGCCCCCCACGCTTCCTACCGGTGCACCTCCTTGTGCGCCTTGCCCAGCTCGGCGTAAAGGGTGCCGTTGAGGGTGACCCCCTCCCGCTCCTCGGCGGAGAGCGGCCGCTTCACCTTGGCCGGCACGCCCGCCACCAGCGACCCCGCCGGCACCACCATCCCCTGCGGCACCAGGGCCTGGGCCGCGACCAGGGACCCGGCGCCGATCACCGCCCCGTTCAGCACGGTCGCGCCCATCCCGATGAGGCAGTCGTCCTCCACGGTCGCCCCGTGCACCACCGCGTTGTGCCCGATGGACACCCGCTCCCCGACGGTCACCGGGAACCCGGGGTCGGCGTGCAGGGTGACGTTGTCCTGCACGTTCGCCTGCGCGCCCACGGTGATCCGCTCCACATCCCCGCGCACGACGGCCCCGTACCAGACGCTGGCCCCCGCGTGCAGCGTGACGTCCCCGATCACGGACGCCGTGGGCGCCACGAACGCCTCCGGGTCGATCCGCGGCTCCTTGCCCCCGATACCCGCGACCAGCGCCTGCTGTGTCATCACCGTCTCCTCGTGTCGGCCGTACACGGCACGGTACGACACCCGGTGGGGCAAAGATCACAGCAGCCCGCTCTCTGCGCGTGAGACGACCGGTGAGTAACGTGACCTCGTGCCGAAGCGCAAGAACACGTTCTCATCCTGGCGGCGGGGCCTGGCCCAGCGAGCCGTCCACGCGGCCTGGTCCTGGGTGCAGCGCAGCGGCTCGGTCACGGCCGAGCACCCCGCGGGGTACCGCTTCGGCTCGATCGGCGAAGCCACCCGGCTGGCCTTCCCGCTCGGCACGATCTTCGGCGAGCCCTGGATCCGGATCGGCTCCTACTGCATCATCGCCGAACAGGTCACCCTCACCGCCGGCCTCATGCCCGACCTGGACCTCGGCCCGGACCCGATCCTGCGCATCGGCGACGGCGTGGTCCTCGGCCGCGGCAGCCACGTCATCGCGGACACGACGGTCACCATCGGCAGCGACTGCTACTTCGGCCCGTACGTCTACGTCACCTCCACCAACCACTCCTACGACGACCCGCACGAGCCCATCGGCAGGCAGTGGCCGCGGATGGAGCCGGTGGAGATCGGCCCGGGCTGCTGGATCGGCACCGGCGCGGTGATCCTCCCGGGCGCGCGGATCGGCCGGAACGTGGTCGTGGCGGCCGGTGCCGTGGTCCGGGGCACGGTGCCCGACCACGCGGTCGTGGCCGGGGCGCCCGCCAGGGTCGTACGGCGCTGGACACCCGAGGACGGCTGGCAGCCGCCCCTGCGGACGCCCGCCCCGGTGCCGATACCGGACGGCATGACACCGGGGCAGCTGCGGGCGCTGGCGGATCTGGACGAGGAGGCGGTGGCACGGCTGGCCGCGCTGGAGCCGGAGGGCTGACCGAGGGCCGCCCGCGGGACGCGGCAGCTCCGTCTCCCTCCCCGGGACGGTTCGGAATGGCTCGCCGACCCGCTCGACGGCCGTCCGCGCGCCTGGGCCCGAACGGCCCGGCCGTGGCGGAAGCACGCTGTCCGGCTTCGACGGTCCGGGTCAGCAGTCGCCACCGAGAGTCGGCCGGCCCCCGGAGCAGGCTGGTGGACAAGGCGAAGAATGCTGTCACGGCCGGCCTCGCAGTACAGTTCGGTGAACACTCGGGTGCACCGAACCGTAGTTCAGTGAGATGAACTACGCCATCCAGAATATTGACCTTCCCGGATATTGGACACAACGTGTCGGACCTCGACCTCCTGACCCAGTCCCTGGCGCGCAACGTCAGGCACTGGCGCTCGGTGCGCGGCTTCACGCTCGACGTGCTCGCCGCCCGGGCGGGTGTCAGCCGTGGCATGCTCATCCAGATCGAGCAGGCCCGCACCAACCCCAGCATCGGCACGGTCGTCAAGATCGGCGACGCGCTCGGTGTCAGCATCACCACGCTCCTCGACTACGAGCAGGGGCCGAAGGTCCGCGTGGTCCCCGCCGAACGCGCCGTACGGCTGTGGCACACGGAGGCCGGCAGCTACAACCGGCTGCTCGCCGGCACCGAGGCGCCCGGACCGCTGGAGATGTGGGACTGGCGGCTGATGCCGGGGGAGAGCAGCCCCTCCGAGCCGCATCCCTCCGGCACGGTGGAACTGGTCCACGTCACCGCGGGCGAGCTGACGCTCACCGTCGAGGGCGAGGAGTACCGCGTCCCGGCGGGCGGGAGCGTCTCCTTCGAGGCCAACGTCCCGCACCGGTACGGCAACCAGGGCGAGGAGCCGATGGAGATGATCATGGCCGTCTCCGTGCCGCCCGTCCCCTGAGACCCCGGTACGGCGGACGGGCGCGCCTTGCTAGCGTGCGGCCATGCGCGCACCCATCGGCAACTTCGACGCCGCGACCCCCGCACCGGACTGCCTCGACGAACTGAGCGCCCCGGTCGCCGACGCCGTACGCGACTGGCGGGGCGCGGTCCCGGCCGACCGGATCCTGTACGTCGACACCGAGCCGCAGTGGGCCGACACGGCCGTCTTCGTGGAGCACTACGGCCGGGACCTGCTGGAGCGGTCGGCGAACTGCGTGGTGGTCGCCGGAAAGCGGGCCGGAGAGACCACCCTGGCCGCGTGCGTGGTGCCGTCCGCCACCCGGGTCGACGTCAACGGGGTCGTGCGCCGCCAACTGGGCGCCCGCAAGGCCTCGTTCGCCTCGATGGAGACGGCGACCGGCGAGACCGGCATGGAGTACGGCGGCATCACCCCGATCGGCCTGCCCACCGCCTGGCCGGTCCTGCTGGACCCCGCCGTAGTGGACCTCCCCTACGTCCTGATCGGCAGCGGCCGGCGTCGCGGCAAACTCCTGGTCCCCGGCAAGGCCCTCACCGAACTCCTCGGCGCGGTGGTCGTGGAGGGCCTGGGCGTACCCGCCTGACCCGCCCCGCCCCGGCCCGGGTGGGAGTCGGCCCCGTCGGTCGTCCGATCGTGCGGCCGCACCCCGCCGCGCACCCCGGTCGCGCTCACCTCACCCCGTGGTGGGCCAGTGTCAGATGGGGATCCGCTTCTCCCGGGGCCGGTGCCGGGTCCGCGTGGACGAGCGCCGCCGTGAGGCGGGGTACCGCGTGGAGCAGGGCGTGTTCCGTCTCGACGGCGATGGCGTGGGCCTGGCGCAGGGTCGCCTCGCCGTCCACCACCACCGTGAGTTCGGCCCGCAGCCGGTGCCCGATCCAGCGCAGCCGCAGCTCGCCCACCTCCCGGACCCCCGGCACCGCGCGTACCGCGTGCTCGGCCCGGTCCACCAGGGCCGGGTCGACGGCGTCCAGGATCCGCCGGAACACCTCCCGGGCCGCGTCCCGCAGCACCAGCGCGATCGCGGCCGTGATCACCAGGCCGACGACCGGATCGGCCAGGTCCCAGCCCAGCGCCGAGCCGCCCGCGCCGAGCAGTACCGCCAGCGACGTGTAGCCGTCGGTACGGGCGTGCAGACCATCGGCGACCAGGGCCGCGGAGCCGATCTCCCGGCCCACCCGGATCCGGTACCGGGCCACCCACTCGTTCCCGGCGAAACCGAGCAGCGCCGCCAGCGCGACCGCCGGCACCTGGGTGACCGGGCGCGGTTCCAGCAGCCGCCCGACGGCCGCCCAGCCGGCGAAGGCCGCGGAGGCCGCGATGGTCAGCACGATCACCAGACCCGCGAGATCCTCGGCCCGGCCGTACCCGTAGGTGAACCGCCGGGTCGCCGCCCGTCGGCCCAGCACGAAGGCGATGCCGAGGGGGACGGCGGTCAGCGCGTCCGCCGCGTTGTGCACCGCGTCGCCGAGCAGCGCCACCGACCCGGAGGCGGCCACCACGACCGCCTGCGCCAGTGCCGTCGTCCCCAGCACCGCCAGTGACACCCACAGCGCCCGGACACCGCGCGCCGAGGACTCCAGCGCCGGGTCGAGCTTGCCGGC
Source organism: Streptomyces sp. NPDC107654 (assembly GCF_055639035.1). Classification (NCBI taxonomy): domain Bacteria; kingdom Bacillati; phylum Actinomycetota; class Actinomycetes; order Kitasatosporales; family Streptomycetaceae; genus Streptomyces; species Streptomyces sp. NPDC107654. The sequence continues at coordinate 221,207 of NZ_JBVKBI010000011.1, read as the reverse complement.
GGTCTCGTGGGAGTGCGGGGTGAGCAGGTGGGCCAGGCGGTGCCGCAGGCCGGGCGAGGGGTGCGGGTGCTCGTGGGTGTGGTGGTGCGGATGCGCGTGGGTGTGGTGGTGCCGGTCGCTCACGTCCGTCCCCTTCCGGTGTGCGGGAGTGGACGCTCGGCGCCCACGGAGTCATTATGTGCGTATGAGCGCACGCATGCACCTGTCACCTGCGCACCATGCGCACGAGCGCACCCCGGGCGAGGAGCACTTCGCCCTCGCCGCCGACCTCCTCGCCCTGCTCGGCGACCGCACCCGCCTCGCCCTGCTGCACACCCTGACCGCCGGCGAGGCCGACGTCACCACCCTCACCGAGGCGTGCGGAGCCGCCCGCCCGGCCGTCAGCCAGCACCTGGCCCGGCTGCGGCTGGCCGGTCTGGTGGACACCCGCAAGGAGGGCCGCCGGGTGATCTACTCACTGCGCCACGGACATGTGCGGCGGCTGGTGGAGGAGGCCCTGAAGACGGCGGACCACCGCCTCGCCGACGGCGGTGGCCGAGGGGAGCGCTAGGCGGGTCGGAACGCGTCGGCCGTGCCCAGGTACTGCTCGGCGAAGGCAGCCGCCGCCGCGGGCGAGGTGAACAGCCGGCGCAGGCGGGCCAGCGTGGTGCCGGACCGGTAGGGGTCGCCGCTGGAGACGCCGTGGTAGATCTCGGACAGCCACTGCGAGAACTCCTGGTAGTCCCACACCCGGCGCAGGCAGGCGTCCGAGTAGCCGTCCAGGCCTGAGGAGTCGCCCGTCGTCAGCTGCGCGACCAGCGCGTCACCGAGCAGGAACGCGTCGCTCAGCGCCAGGTTCATGCCCTTCGCGGCGATCGGCGCGACGAGGTGCGCGGCGTCGCCCGCCAGGAAGAGGCGGCCGGACGCCATGGGCTCGACGACGTAGTTGTGCATGTCCAGCACCCGCTTCTCCAGCAGCCGCCCCTCCTTCAGCGGAGGGCGGTCCGCCGCGCCGAGACGCCGCTGCAGCTCGTCCCAGACGCGCGCGTCCGACCAGGCGTCCGGGTCGTCGCCGGGCGGGCACTGGAGGTAGTAACGGGTCATCCCGGGACTGCGGGGCATGTGCCCGGCGAACCCGTCGGCGTGCATCCCGAACAGCACGCGGTCGGCGGACGGCGGTGCCTCGGCCAGCAGCGCCAGCCAGCCGATGCCGTAGTCGTACCGCGAGATCCGCGTCCGCCCCGGCAGCGCGGCCCGGCTCGCCCCCCGGGCCCCGTCGCAGCCGGCGACGAACGCGCAGTGCACCCGTTGCCGTTCCCCGCTGTCCGGGTCGGTGTAGGAGACGGCGGGCCGGTCCGAGTCCAGGTCGTGCAGCGTCACGTCGCGCACGCCGAAGCGGATCTCCCCGCCGCGCACGTCGGCGTACTCGCGGACCAGGTCGGTCACGAGCAGCGGCTGCGGATACACCCAGTGGTGACGCCCCGTCAGCTCCGCGTAGGCGAAGCGGTGACCGTGCCCGTCGAAGCGGAACTCGCACGCGGAGTGCCGCTCCGCGCGGGCCGACAGACCGGCGGCCAGGCCGCGTCGCTCCAGGCCGCGTACGGCCCACTCCTCGATGACGCCGGCGCGGGGCCGTTGTTCGATGAACGCCCTGCTCCCGGTCTCCAGGACCAGGCAGTCGACACCGGCGGCCCGCAGGATGTTCCCGACGGTCAGGCCGGCCGGCCCGGCGCCCACGACGACGACCGGGAAGCGGGTGGCGGCAGGGGAGTCCGGGTGGGGGGAGGGAGACGTCACACGGGCCATTATGACGGTGTCCCGTCAGACGAGCCGACGGGACACCGGGGTGCGGGACGGGCGGGGTCAGTGCGCGGGCGCGTCCGTGACCACGACCTCGTCGATGCTCCGCTCGATCGCCTCGGGCCGCGACGCGGTGGCCTTGGCCCAGTAGTAGATGACCAGGGAGAACGCCGCGACGACCAGGATGTCCCACCACAGCGGGATGGTGCCCCGGCCGCCGAAGCCGCCCAGCCAGGAGATCACACCGAGGCCGGCCAGGTAGGCGGGCAGCCACTGCGCGGCCCTGAAGTCCAGCCGGGGCGCGTCGGGAAGCCGCTTGCCGGTGGCGTACCAGGCGTAGGAGCCCAGCAGCACGTAGCCGAGCAGGATCGCGAAGCCCAGCCGCCACAGGGTGTCCCAGCCGGCCCAGTAGATGATCAGGTTGGCGACCACGAACGACAGCGGCGAGATGATCTTGCCGCCGGGCAGCCGGTAGGGGCGCTCGAAGTGCGGCAGCCGGTCGGCGAACACGCCGTAGGCCAGCGGCGCGCCCGCGTACATCAGCACGCTCGCCGAGGTGATGAAGCCGACCAGCTCCTGCCAGCTCGGGAACGGCAGGAAGCAGACCACACCGGTGACGAACGACATCAGCAGGCCGAACCACGGCACACCGCGCTTGTCGGTCTTCGCGAAGGCCTTCGGCGCGTAGCCGTTCTTGGCCAGGCCGAAGGAGACGCGCGAGGTGGCGGTGGTGTAGATCAGGCCGGTGCCGCCGGGGGAGATGATCGCGTCCACGTAGAGCACCCAGCCCAGCCAGCCCAGGCCCACGAGGGTCGCCAGGCCCGCCCAGGGGCCGCTGATGCCGGCAAAGTGGAGCTGGGCCCAGCCGTGGGCGAAGGAGGCGTGCGGCAGCGCGGCGATGAACACGACCTGCAGCAGGATGTAGATCACGGCGCCGATCGCCACCGAGCCGAGGGTCGCCCGCGGCAGGTCGCGCTTCGGGTTGCGGCTCTCGCCCGCGAGCTGGATCGCCTGCTCGAAGCCGAGCAGCGCGAAGATGATGCCGCTGGAGCTGATGGCGCCGAGGACGCCCTTGGCGCCGAAGGGCGCGAAGCCCTCCGAGGTGAAGTTGCTCGTGTGGAAGTTGCCCAGCGCGATGACGAAGATCGCCCCGAGCGGGACGGCGATCTTCCACCAGGTGGCGGCGCTGTTGGTGTGCGCCAGCGCTCGGACGCCGAAGAAGTTGACGCCGACGAAGACCGCCATCAGGGCCACGGCGGTGAGGAAACCGCTGGTCGTGAGGGTTCCGTCGGCGTGCTGCAGGCTCTGGGCCCACTTCCAGTGACCGGCGTAGCCGATCATGGCCTCGACCTCGATCGGGGCCACGGTGGCGGCCTGCAGCCAGGCGAACCAGCCGAAGGACATCCCGGCCAGGCCGCCGAACGCGTAGTGCGGGTAGCGGGCCGTGCCGCCCGCCACCGGGAACATGCCGCCCAACTCGGCGTGGACGAGCGCCAGCAGCACGATCGCGACCGCGCCGATCACCCACGAGATGATCGCCGCCGGGCCGGCCACGACGACCGCCTTCTCGGCGCCGTAGAGCCAGCCGGAGCCGATGATGGAGCCCACCGAGGCCCACATCAGGCCGATCAGTCCGACGTCGCGGCGCAGACCGCCGGACTCCGTCGTGGCCTGTGGCAAGGCGTCGACTTTCGCCATGTCAAGTGGCCTCTCAGTTCATGAACGCAGAATCAACGAGCAAGGAGGCCACAGGCTAGGAAGGCTTTCCGTGTCGGCAAAAGACTGTTTTCCAAAACTTGACCCTGGATCTTGCCTGTCTTGGAGACAGCAGTGAGTGCTCTTCTCGTCACAGTCTTTGCACAGCTCAGGCGGCTGGTCGGAATGTCAATATTCAGTGGTGAATTGTGAGAAGAAAGTGAGACACCTAGTTCAGGAGGGGAATTTCGATCGCCGGGCACCGGTCCATGACCATCTCCAGGCCCGCTGCCCGGGTCCGTTCGTACGCGGCCTTGTCGACGACGCCCAGCTGGAACCACACCGCCCGCGCGCCCTTCGCCACGGCCTCGTCCGCCACCGCGCCGGCCAGCTCGCCGTTCACGAAGACGTCGACCACGTCCACGTCGAAGGGGATGTCCGCGAGGGAGGCGTAGCCGCGCTCCCCGTGCACCGTCTCGGCCTTCGGGTGCACCGGCACGATCCGCTTGCCGAACCGCTGCAGCACCCCCGCCACCCCGTAGGCGGCCCGGCGCTGGTTCGAGGACAGGCCGACCACCGCCCAGGTGTCGCCCAGCTCGGTCAGGATCCTGCGGACAGTCGCTTCGTCGCCGTACATCGGCCGCCTCCTCGGGCTGCGGGAACAAGGTGTCCGGGCAACGCCGTCCCGCCGGGCCGGGATTCCCGCCGTACCCGGCACGCTGTCCGGAATCGGTGCAAGCCGCTGCATACGGCCGCCGGTCCGCCTACGCTCACCCCGTGCTGCGCATCCTCGACGCCAGAACCGGTGAGCCCGTCCCCGCCGCGCCCGCCCGCCGCGGCCTGACCCGCATCGAGGTCCATGCCTTGGGCCTGGACCCGACGGGCCTGCGCGTGCTGCTCACCGCCGACCTGCTCGTCCGTGCCCTGGAACTGGGCGGCACCCCGGTCTGGACGATCCTCACGGCCCCCCGCGACCGGCCCGAACTGCGCACCGCCGCCACCCGCCTGGCCGTCCGCCCCTTCGAGGACGACCGCGACCTCGCCTCGGGACTGGGTGAGGCCCAGCTCCTCCATGTGGCCCAACGCGGCGCCGAGAGCGCGCTCGGGGAGGGGCCGGTGGTCTCGGTGGCGCCGGTGGAGTGGGTCGCGGGAGACGAGCGGGGCGAGCGCGGCGAGGCGGGGGGCCGGGGCGGGGGCGGGGCGGCCGAGGGCGCCGCCGGTGTCGGCCGGAGGGCTGAGAGCGCGCCCGGCGCCGGTGCCGGTACCGGTGCCGGCAGGGAGACGCCGGGCGGAGCCGGTGCCCGCTCGGGCGGGGCGCCGGTGGGACGCGGCGGGGCCGCTGGCGACGGCGACCGAGAGGATGCTCCTGGTGCTGGTGCTGGTGCTGGTGCCGGTGCCGGTGCCGGTGCCGGTGAGCGTTCCGGTCCCGGTGTCGTCCCCGACCGGACCGCCGACCCCGCTCCCCCCTCCACGCTCCCGCTGCTCCTGTCCGACCCCTCCGTCCTCCGTCTCGCCCTGCTGGCCGTCCCGCGGAGCGAACCCGCGCGGCTGGGCCCCGCCGCCCTGGACGACGCCGCGCGGAGCCTCGCCCGTTGGCGGCGGGCCGTCGCCGGCTGGGCCCGGCGGCCCTCCCGGCCGGTGCCCGCCGAGGTGCGGGACCGGCTGCGCGCCGCCTGGGAGGACGACCTGGACCTGCCCGCGGTGCTCGGTGTCCTGCGCGAGGTGGCGAGCGCGCCCGGCATCCCGGACGGTGCCCGCTTCGAGACGTACGCCTACGCCGACCGCCTGCTCGCCCTCGACCTCGCGAGCGACATCGGGGGTCCGGCGTGAACCGGCGGGCGGGGACCGGTCCGCTGCGCCGGCTGGTGGTGCTGCGGCACGCGAAGTCCGCCTGGCCCGAGGGCGTCGAGGACCACGACAGGCCCCTCGCGCCGCGCGGGCTGCGCGACGCCCCGGCCGCCGGACGCGCCCTCGCCGCCGGCACCCTGCCCGACCTCGCCCTGTGCTCCACCGCCGTACGCGCCCGCCGCACCTGGGAGCTGGCCTCCGCGGAGTGGGCCACCCCGCCGCCGGTGCGACACGACCGGCGGCTGTACGCGGCGAGTGCGCGGCAGCTGCTGGAGGTGGTGCGCGAGGTGCCGGCAGAGGTGCGGACACTGCTGCTCGTCGGACACAACCCGGGCCTGGAGGACCTGGTGGGGGCGCTGGCCGCGGACGGCCTCGACGACACGCTGGACCGGGTCCGCGCCAAGTTCCCCACCGCCGCGATCGCCGTGCTCGCCTGGCACGGCACCGGCTGGCCGGACCTCGCCCCGGGCGGCGCCCTGCTCACCTGGTTCACGGTTGCGCGCGGGACGAGGAAGAAGGACTGACCGGGGGCTTCCGGCGCTCGCATAGGCTGGCGGGATGCAGGACGAGTACCGCACAGTCGCCCGCGCGGGCGTGCACGAGACCGAGATCAACCGCTCCCGCTTCCTGTGCGCCCTCGCCCCGGCCGCCACCGAGCGGGAGGCCCAGGACTTCGTCGCCGCCGTGCGCAAGGAGCACGCCGACGCCACCCACAACTGCTGGGCCTACGTCATCGGCGCCGACGCCTCCGTGCAGAAGGCCAGCGACGACGGCGAACCGGGCGGCACCGCCGGCGTGCCCATGCTGCAGATGCTGCTGCGCCGCGACATGCGGTACGTCGTCGCCGTCGTCACCCGCTACTACGGCGGCGTCAAGCTCGGTGCCGGCGGACTGATCCGCGCCTACGGCGGTTCCGTGGGCGAGGCCCTCGACGCGCTCGGCACGATCACCCGGCGCCGCTTCCGGCTGGCCACCGTGACCGTCGACCACCAGCGGGCGGGGAAGGTGCAGAACGACCTGCGCGCCACCGGCCGCGAGGTGCGGGACGTCCGCTACGGCGAGGCCGTCACCATCGAGATCGGACTGCCGGACGCCGACGTCGACGCCTTCCGCGGCTGGCTCGCCGATGTGACGGCGGGCACGGCCGGCTTCGACCTCGGCGGCGAAGCCTACGGCGACGCCCGATAATTGGCGCTAAACGGACATAACGCTCTTGTGGGGGAGGGGTGATGGCGGCCGGGTGCGGGCGAGACCGCCCGTGATGTCCGACCCGGCCGTTAGTCTCGGGGCTCATGAGACTCCTGCACACGTCCGACTGGCATCTCGGCCGGGCCTTCCACCGGGTGAACCTGCTCGGGGCCCAGGCCGAGTTCATCGGTCACCTCGTCACCACCGTGCGTGAGCGCGAGGTGGACGCGGTGGTCGTGTCGGGCGACGTGTACGATCGCGCGGTGCCGCCGCTCGCCGCGGTCGAGCTCTTCGACACCGCCCTGCACCGCCTCGCCGACCTCGGCGTGCCCACGGTGATGATCTCCGGCAACCACGACTCGGCCCGCCGCCTCGGCGTCGGCGCCGGACTCATCGGCCGCGCGGGCATCCACCTGCGCACCGAGCCCTCCGCCGCCGGCACCCCGGTGCTCCTGGAGGACGCCCACGGCGAGGTCGCCTTCTACGGCCTGCCGTACCTCGAACCGGCTCTGGTGAAGGACGAGTTCGGCGTCGACAGGGCCGGCCACGAGGCCGTGCTCGGCGCCGCCATGGACCGCGTCCGCGCCGACCTCGCCACGCGCGCGCGAGGCACGCGTTCCGTCGTCCTCGCCCACGCCTTCGTCACCGGGGGCCAGGCCAGCGACAGCGAGCGGGACATCACCGTCGGGGGAGTGGCCGCCGTACCGGCCGGAGTCTTCGACGGCGTCGACTATGTGGCGCTCGGCCATCTGCACGGCTGCCAGACCCTCACCGAGCGCGTGCGCTACTCCGGCTCGCCGCTCGCCTACTCCTTCTCCGAGGCCGGCCACCGCAAGAGCATGTGGCTGGTCGACCTGGACGCGGACGGCTCGGTCACCGCCGAACGCGTCGACTGCCCGGTGCCCCGCCCGCTCGCCCGCCTCCGCGGCACCCTGGACGACCTCCTCGCCGACCCGGCGCTGATCCGTCACGAGGACGCCTGGGTCGAGGCCACCCTCACCGACCCGGTCCGCCCGGCCGACCCCATGGCCCGGCTCACCGAGCGCTTCCCGCACACCCTCAGCCTTGTCTTCGCCCCCGAACGCGCCCCCGAGGAGGCCGGGGTGTCGTACGCCCGGCGCCTCGCGGGCCGCGGCGACCAGCAGATCGCCCAGGACTTCGTCACCCATGTGCGCGGCGCCGCACCCGACGAGCGGGAGGCGGCCGTGCTGCGCGAGGCGTTCGACGCCGTACGCGCCGACCACGCCGTGCGGGAGGTGGCCCGGTGAGGCTGCACCGGCTCGACGTCACCGCCTTCGGGCCCTTCGGCGGCGCCCAGACCGTCGACTTCGACGCGCTGTCCGCGGCCGGCCTGTTCCTGCTGCACGGCCCCACCGGCGCCGGCAAGACCTCCGTCCTGGACGCCGTCGCCTACGCCCTCTACGGCAGCGTCCCCGGTGCCCGGCAGAGCAGTCAGGGCATGAACCTGCGCAGCGACCACGCCCAGCCGGGCACCCGCACCGAGGTCCGCCTCGAACTCACCGTCGCCGGACGCCGGCTGGAGATCACCCGGCAGCCCCCGTGGGAGCGGCCCAAGCTGCGCGGCACGGGCCTGACGGTCGACAAGGCCCAGACCTGGCTGCGCGAGTACGACGCCCGGGCCGGCACCTGGAAGGACCTCAGCCGCTCCCACCAGGAGATCGGCGCCGAGGTCGAGCAGCTGCTCGGCATGAGCCGCGAACAGTTCTGCCAGGTCGTCCTGCTGCCCCAGGGCGACTTCGCCCGCTTCCTGCGCGCCGACGCCGAGGCCCGGAGCAAGCTGCTCGGCCGCCTCTTCGACACCCGGCGCTTCGCCGACGTCGAGAAACGCCTCGCCGAACGCCGCCGCGCCGCCGAGACACGCGTGCGCGAGGGCGACACGGCCCTGCTCGCCGACGCCCACCGCATGCAGCAGGAGGCCGGCGACGCCATGGAGCTGCCCGAGCTGGCCGCCGGCGAGCCGGGCGTGGCCGAGGCCGTCCTCGGCGCCGCCGCGGTCGCCCGCAGCACCGCCCGGGAACGCCTCACCGTCGCCCACTGCCGGCTCTCCGCCGCCGAGTCCGCCCACACCGCTGCCCGCAGCGCCCTGGAAGAGACCCGCGAACTCGCCCGCATGCAGGAAAGGTTCGCCGAGGCCCGGCAGCGCGCCGAGCGCCTCCGGGAACGGGCCGGCGCCCACCGCGAGAACCAGGAGCGCATGGAGCGGGCCCGCAAGGCGGAGGCGGTCGCACCCGCCCTGGAGCTGCGCGAGGAGACCGAGAGGGAACACCGCCGGGCCGCCGCGGCCGAGGCGCACGCGCGTGCGCTGCTCCCCGACGCCCACGCCGACGCCGGCGCGAGTTCACTCGCCGCGGCCGCCCGCCGGGCCGCCGAGGAACTGGGCGGCCTGGACGCGGCCCGGCGCGCCGAACGGCGGCTCGCCGAACTCGCCGAGGAACGCGCCGGACTCGACCGTCAGGAACGCGCCGACGACGACGTGCTGCGCGAGGCCGAGGCCTGGCTCGCCGGCTGGGACACCGCCCGGGCCGCCCTCCAGGCCCGCCTGGACTCCGCCCAGGAGGCCGCCACCCGCGCCGAACAGCTCGCCGTCCAGCGTGAACCCATGCGGCGGCGGCTCGACGCGGCCCGCACCCGCGACCGGCTCGCCGCCGACCTCGACCAGGCAGGGCAGCGCGCACAGGCCTCCCGGCAGCGCGCCCTCGACGCCCGCACCCACTGGCTCGACCTCAAGGAACAGCGGCTGAACGGCATCGCCGCCGAGCTGGCCGCCCACCTCGCCGACGGCGAGCCCTGCGCGGTCTGCGGGGCCACCGACCACCCCGCCCCCGCCCGCAAGGTCGCCGGACACGTCGACCGCGAGACCGAGGACCGCGCCCTCGCCGCCCACCAGCGGGCCGAGGAACAGCACACCGAGGACGAGCGGCGCCTCGGCACGGTCCGTGAGGCCCTCGCCGCCGCCACCGCGGAGGCCGGTGACACCCCCGCCGACCGGCTCGCCACGGAGGCGGAGCACCTGGAGCAGGAGTACGCCCGGGCCCGCCGCGAGGCCTCCGCGCTGCACGCCGCCCAGCAGGAGCTGCGGCGGGCCGAGCAGGAGCGCGAGCAGCGGCTCGCCGACCGCCAGCAGGCCGCCGTACGGGCCGCCTCCCGGCTCACCCGGCGGGAGACCCTGGAGCGCGAACAGGCTTTGCTCGAAGCGGAGTTGGAGCAGGCTCGGGGCGGCGCCGACAGCGTGGCCGCGCGCGCCGCGCAACTGGAGCGGCGGGTGGCACGGCTCACCGACGCCGCCGACGCCGTGCGCGCCGCCGAGGACGCGGCCCAGCGGCTGAAGGACGCCGACGCCCGGCTCGCCGACGCCGCCTACCGGGCCGGCTTCGACACCCCGCAGGCCGCCGCGGCGGCCCTTCTGGATCCCGCCGCCCACCGCGAGCTGCAGCACCGCCTCGACGCCTGGCAGCAGGAGGAGGCCGCCGTCCGCGCGGTCCTCGCCGAGCCCGGCACCGCCGCGGCCGCCCAGCAGCCGCCCGCCGACCCGGCCGCGGCCGAGCGCACGGCGGCCGCCGCGGAACGCCGGCTGCGCGAGGCCGTCTCGGCGCGCGACGCCGCCGCCCGCTGCTGCGCCGAACTGGACCGCCTCTCCGCCCGCGCCGCCGAGGCCGTACGCCGGCTCGGCCCGCTGCGCGAGGAGTACGACCGGGTGGCCCGGCTCGCCGCCCTGACCGCGGGCACCTCCGCCGACAACGAACGCCGGATGCGCCTGGAGTCGTACGTCCTCGCGGCCCGGCTCGAACAGGTCGCCGCCGCCGCGACCGTCCGCCTCCAGCGCATGTCCTCCGGCCGCTACACCCTGGTCCATTCCGACGACCGCACCGGGCGCGGACGCAGCGGGCTCGGGCTGCACGTGGTGGACGCCTGGACCGGGCGGGAGCGGGACACCGCCACCCTGTCCGGCGGCGAGACCTTCTTCGCCTCCCTCGCCCTGGCCCTCGGCCTCGCCGACGTGGTCACCGACGAGGCGGGCGGCGTCCGGCTGGACACCCTCTTCATCGACGAGGGCTTCGGCAGCCTGGACGACCAGACCCTGGACGAGGTCCTGGACGTGCTCGACAGCCTGCGGGAACGGGACCGCAGCGTCGGCATCGTCAGCCATGTGCCCGACCTGCGCCGCCGCATCCACGCCCAGCTGGAGGTGGTGAAGGACAGATCGGGCTCGACCCTGCGGCACCGGGGCGTGGCCTGAGGCCGTTCGGGGCCCTGGCGCTGCCCTGGTGCCCTGCGTGGCCCGGCGGCCTAGCGGCCCAGCGGTCGGCGGGCCAGCGGGGACGAGTACACCACGCTGGTGGTCACCGAACCGAGCGCGCCGATCCTCCCCGAGACCTCCTCCAGGTGGGACATCGACCGGGCGGTGACCTTGATGACGAAGCAGTCGTCGCCCGTGACGTGGTGCGCCTCCAGGATCTCCGGCGTCGCCGCGACCAGGTCGTGGAACGGCTTGTAGTTGCCGTTCGGGTAGCGCAGCCGCACGAACGCCAGGATCGGCAGGCCCAGCCGCTCCGGGTCGACCACCGCCGCGTACCCCTGGATGACGCCCGCCTCCTCCAGCCGCCGGACGCGTTCGGTGACGGCGCTCGGCGACATGGACACGGCGCGCGCCAGCTCGGCGTAACTGGCCCGTCCGTCGCGCTGGAGGACTTCGAGGATGCGCCAGTCGGTGGCGTCCGGGGAATACACGGTCATCCCGGATGGATAGCAGGGGAATCCCCGGCCCGGCAAGGGAAGGCCCGGGGATCTCCGCTTCTGGGAGCGGTCCGCGGACCGTAAATTCTCCGTCATGATCGACACGGCTTCCGAGAACTCCGTCCTGCGCGCCGCCCCCGCCGCTCCCGCCGAGGCCGCCGCCTACTTCCGCGCGAGCCTCGCCTTCCACGCCGACGTCTCCGACGTCGCCGCCGCGCTCGCGGCCGGTGGCGACCCCGGGTTCGTCGTGGTCGACTCCCGTTCCACCGAGTCCTGGGACCAGGGCCATGTCCCCCGCGCGGTCCACCTGCCCACCGCGCTCATCCCGGAGCAGGCCGGACAGCTCCTCGACAGGAGCGTGCCGGTGGTGACGTACTGCTGGGGCCCCGGCTGCAACGGCGCCACCCGGGCCGCCCTCGCCCTCGCCGAACTCGGCTACCAGGTGAAGGAGATGCTCGGCGGCTTCGAGTACTGGACGCGTGAGGGCTTTTCCTATGAGACCTGGCAGGGCACCGCCCGCCGGGACACCGACCCGCTGACCGCACCGGTCGACGGCGACTGCGGCTGCTGACGCCGCACCCTCCGGCGCGCGGCACTCGGTCGCCCGGGGGAACCCGGGTGGGGCCGGCGCCCCCGGCCGGGTACAGTCGGGCAGTGCCCGAGCTGAAGCGGCTGCACGCCAGCCACGCCCCCGCGGTCCTGGACTTCGAGCGGTCGAACCGCGCGTACTTCGCCGCCTCCGTGCCCGACCGCGGCGACGCGTACTTCGACCAGTTCACCGACCGGTACAACGCCCTGCTGGCCGAGCAGGAGGCCGGCGTCTGCGCCTTCTACGTCCTCCTCGCCGAGGACGGCTCGGTGCACGGCCGGTTCAACCTGGTCAACATCGAGCACCAGACGGCGGAACTCGGCTACCGGGTCGCCCAGCACGTCACCGGCCGCGGGGTGGCCACCGAGGCCGTCCGGGAGCTGTGCCGCCTGGCCGCACAGCGGCACGGACTGCGAGCCCTGCGGGCGGCCGCCACCCACCGCAACGCCGCCTCCCACCGGGTGCTGACCAAGTCCGGGTTCGTCCCGATCGGACCGGCCGACCCCGCCGAACTCGGCGGTGAGCCGGGTACCTGGTACCAGTGCGACCTGGCCATGCTCCGGGCCCGCACCGGTGAGAAACCCGCCGACCGGCGGGGGTGATCCGGCCACCTGCCGGAGGTTGCCCAGGCACCTTCCCTGGGATGTGGAGTGCAGGGGAAAACCTCGGAGAAGGAGGTCGACGGTGACGGTGCGACTGACGATGCTCTGCGCGACCGCCGCGGACAGCGGCCCTGACCGGGTCTTCGGCGACGCCGCCCTGACCGAGGGCCGCCGGCGCGAGCTGGCAGCGGTGAAAGCGACCCTCCCGCCGTACCCGCCGGCCCTCCGGGGCCCTTCCGTCCGCTGCGCCCAGACCGCGGCGGCTCTCGGGATCGAGGCCCTGCCCGAGCACGCCCTGCGCGACCTGGACCACGGCACCTGGGACGGCCGCTCCGTCGAGGACGTCGCGGCCGAGGACCCCCACGGCCTCTCCGCCTGGCTGACGGATCCGGACGCCGCACCGCACGGCGGTGAGTCCGTCCGCGCGCTGTGCCGCCGTACGGCCGCCTGGCTGGACGCGCTGCCCGCCGGCCCGGGCCCCGTCCTCACGATCACCGAGGCGTCCGTGATCAGAGCCGCGCTGGTCCACGCCCTGGCCCTGCCCGCCCGCGCGTACCGGCAGCTGGAAGTGCCGCCCTCCTGCCTGGTCACGCTGACCCTGCGCGACGGCCTGTGGAGCACCCGGCTGGGCCGGCTCGCCGTCCCGCAGCGCCGGCAGCCGCCCGACGGGCCGGCGACCGTCGCGGTGCTGACCCTGCCGGCCACCCGGCGGCCCGCGATCGCCTGATCACGGCACCCGGGCCCACGGCGCCTGTCCGTACCACGCCCGGCACCTCGCCCGGCGGCGAAGCGGCCCCGGGCGTGGTACGAATCGGACAGTGGTGCCGTACAGGCTGGAGCGCGCGTGATCCGGGTACTGGTGGTCGACGACGAAGCCCTGATCCGCACGGGCTTCCAGCGCATCCTCGCCGCCGCCGACGGCATCGAGGTCGTCGGGGCGGTGTCCGGCGGCCAGGCCCTGCGGGCGGTGCGCGAGCAGCGCCCCGACGTGGTCCTGCTGGACATCCGGATGCCGGACGTCGACGGGCTCACCGTCCTCGAAGACATCCGCCGGCTCCCCGAGCCTCCCGTCGTGGCCATGCTGACCACCTTCGACATGGACGAGTACGTGGAGACGGCACTGCGCTCGGGCGCCGCCGGATTCCTCCTGAAGGACACCGACCCCGAGGCGCTGCCCCTGGCCGTGCAGAGCCTGGCCCGCGGCGGCACCGTGCTGGCCCCCAAGGTCACGCGCACCGTCGTGGACGGCTATCTGAGCGCCGGAGGGCAGGAGCGCCCGCCGAAGGCCCTCGACCGGCTGACCGGCCGCGAGCGCGAGGTGCTCGTCCTCATCGCCGAGGGCCTGTCCAACACCGACATCGCCTCCCGGATGCACCTGAGCACCGGCACGGTCAAGGACCACGTCAGCGCGATCCTCACCAAGCTGGAGGTCAGTGGCAGGGTGCAGGCCGCCCTTTTCGCCCAGCGGGCCGGGCTCCTCACGGAGGAGACCGGATGACCCGCCGCCCGCCCCCGCTGGTGCTGGACGGCGTGGCGGTGACCATGGCCCTGCTCGACGTGTGGGCCCACTGGGACATCGACGAGCCGCTGCGGATGGCCTGCGCCCTGGCCGCCGCCGTCGCCCTGCTGCTGCGGCGCCGGCTGCCGCTGCTCACCTTCCTCCTCGCCCTGCCCGCCGTCCTGTTCTCCGACGCGGTCGTCGCCTGCCTGGCCGCGCTGTACACGCTCGCCTCGCTCAGCCGGCCGGGGACGCTGCTGGTCCTGTGCGTCCCGGCCTTCGCGCTCAGCGACACGCTGTCCCTGCCCTCGCCCGCCCTCGATCCGAGCAGCACCCGGACGCTGATCGCGTTCGGCTACAGCGCCGCCACGGCGGCCGCCGCCGTCTTCCTCGGACAGCTCGTGCGGACCCGGCGCGATCTCTCCCTGCGGCTGACCGAGATCTCCGAGGCCCGGGACCACCAGCAGCTGCTGACGGCCCAGGCCGTCCTGGCCAGGGAGCGCGCCCAGCTGGCGCGGGAGATGCACGACGTCGTCTCGCACCAGGTCAGCCTGATCGCGGTGCGCGCCGGAGCGCTCCAGGTCGGCGCGCCCGACGCGGAGACGAAGGACGCCGCGGCGACGATCCGGCGGCTGAGCGTGCAGACGCTGGACGAGCTGCGCCACATGGTCGGGGTCCTGCGCGCCTCCGGCGGCCAGCCCACGGAGCTGACCCCGCAGCCGGCGCTCAACGACATCCGCAGGCTCGCCGACGGCTGCGGCATCGAGACCGAGCTGCGGATGGACCTGCCCGAAGGCCTCCCGGCCACCGTCCAGCGCGCGGTCTACCGCACGGTCCAGGAGGCCCTGACCAACACCCGCAAGCACGCCCCAGGCGCCACCGCGCGCATCGACCTGCTGCACACCGACGGTTCCGTCCGCGTCCGGATCACCAACACGGCGCCGACCCAGCCGCCCCTCCCGCTGCCCGGCGCGCACCACGGCTTGATCGGTCTGCGTCAGCGCGCGGAACTCCTCGGCGGCACCATGACCTCGGGCCCGACGCGCGACGGCGGGTACGAGGTCTGTGTGGTGCTGCCGGCGGAGGTCAGGGAATGACGCGGGTCACGGACCGACGCAGGACGCGGGCCGAGGGCTGACGCACGGCACAGGTCACGGACGGCCGCGGCGCCGGGACGGCGGGCTCAGCGCAGTCCCTCGAAGGTGATCCCCAGGTGCCGGGGGCCACGCAGCACCGCGTTCTGCCGGTAGGGCGGCGGGTCCTCGACCAGGCGGGGGCTCTCCAGCCGCCGGGCCAGTTCGGACAGCGCGATCTGCGTCTCCAGCCGGGCCAGCGGAGCGCCGAAGCAGCTGTGGATGCCGCTGCCGAAACCGAGGTGCTGGATGTCCCCGCGGTCCGGGTCGAACCGCTCGGGGTCCTCGAAGCGCTCCGGGTCACGGTTGCCCGCGGCCAGCACCAGCCAGATCCGCGAGCCCTTGGGGATCGTCACACCGCGTACCTCGATGTCGCTGATGCAGGTGCGCTGCGGCACGAGCTGCACCGGCGGCTCGTACCGCAGCAGCTCCTCCACGATGTTGACCGACAGCCCCGGGTCCTCCCGCAGCCGCCCCAGGTACTCCGGGTGGCGCAGCAGGGTGAGCATGCCGTTGGTGATCAGGTTGACCGTCGTCTCGTGCCCGGCGATCAGCAGCAGCACCGAGGTGCTGAGCACCTCCATCATCGTCATGGCGCCGTCCGGGCCCCGGCTGTTCACCAGGTCGGACAGCATGTCGTCCCGGGGCTCCCTGGCCCGCTCCTCGACCAGCCCCGCCAGGTACATGCCGAGCTGCATGCGGGCTTCCAGCGCCGTCTTCTGCTGGTCGGATTCCTCGCCCCGGCCGGCGGCGGGGTCGAGGCTCGCCACCAGCGGGTCGACCCAGGTACGGAACTTCGGCTCGTCCTCCCGGGGCACCCCGAGCAGCCGGCAGATCACCGTCACCGGGAAGGGGTAGGCGAACTGGTCGACCAGGTCGATCTGCCGGGCGTCGCCGAAACCGTCGATCAGCTCGGTGACGATGTCCCGCATCTGGCCCCGCATGTTCTCGACCCGCCGCGGCCGGTGCGGCGGCCCGAACGCGCCGTTGGCGATCCGCCGCAGCCGGTCGTGCTCGGGCGGGTCGAGGCGCAGGAAGGACGGCGGCAGCCCGCCCGTCTCCTCCGACTGGTCCAGCGCGTCGTCCCCGGCGGCGGCCAGGTTCGCGGCATCGGAGCTGATCCGGGGATCGTGGAGGAGCGCCTTGATGTCGTAGTAGGAGCTGATGAGGTAGGGGCCGTCCTCCTCCTCGTGGAGCACCGGTGTCCTGCGGAGTTCCTCGTACACCGGATACGGGTTGGCGCGGTTCGCGAAGTCGGTGATCTGGCGCAACATCGAGGCGTGCGGCATGGCGGGTCCTTGGGGCGTCGAGGCCGTCGGCGGCGGTCAGTGGCGGGCGGGGTGGAAGACCAGCTGCTGGTCGGCCGGCGAGTAACCGCTGAGGGTCACCATGGGGCCGTGGGTCGGCAGGGACGGGTCCGGGAACCGGGCGTCCACGGGCTGCCGGCCCTCGGGCCGCCGGTCCGTCGTCGCGTACTCCACCGGGAACGGCGCGCCGCGCTCGATCTCCCGCTGGTAGAACTCAAGCCACCGCGTGTTGTCGAAGGTCACGGCGGCCACGATCCGGTCCTGGTGCCCGTAGACGGCGGCGAACCGGCGCTCGGCCAGCGAACCCTGCGTGACCATGAGCTGCTCGCCCATGGGCGGCACCCCGACCGACTTGATGTTCACACCGAACATCGAGGACCAGAAGGCCGGCATCCACAGGTGCGGGCGCCGTTCGGCGCCGTGGCAGATCATGTTGTGCGCGGCGGTCTCCGCCTGCGCGACGGCGTTGCCCCAGTGCTCCAACGAGAGGAACTGGTAGCCGAAGAGCGCGTGCGGGGAGCGCGCCACGTCGCCCGCCACGAACACGTCGTCCGTGACGATGCCCCGGAAGTCGAAGGCCCGGCAGCCCGCGTCGCAGGCGATGCCCCGGGGTCCGGCGCCCAGCCCCGACCCCTCCAGCCACTCGGTGTTCCGCAGCGATCCCAGCGAGACCACGACCACGTCCGCCTCGACCACGCTCTCGTCGGACAGATGGACCGCCCGTACCCGGCCGGCCGAGTCACCCTCCAGCGCGGTCACCGTGACATGGGTGCGCAAGTCCACCCCGTTCTCCGTCTGCAGGTCGGCGGCGACCGCGCCGACGACCCCGCCGAGCGCGCCCACCAGCGGGGCGCCCGCGCGTTCCGCGACGGTGACCGGCAGGTTCATCTCCCGGCACGCCGAGGCCACCTCCGAACCGGCGAACCCGGCGCCGATGACGAACACCCGGCGCGGCCCCGCCTTCAGCCGCCGGTACAGGTCGGCCGCGTCCTCACGGGTGCGCAGCAGGCAGACGCCGTCCAGCCGGGCCTCCTCCGGCTTCGGCCACGGCCGGGCGCGCACCCCGGTCGCGATGAGCAGCCGGTCGTACTCCACCTCGTCCCCGTCGGCCAGCCGCACCCGCTTGGCGGTCAGATCCAGACCGGTCGCCGCGACGCCGAGGCGCCACTTGGCGTCGATCTCCCGGCGGTGGGGCAGCTCGGTGTGGTGCGGGGACGCCATGCCCAGCAGCACGGACTTGGACAGCGGCGGCCGGTCGTACGGCTCGTACGGCTCGTCCCCGATCAGGGTCAGTTCACCGGTGAAGCCCTCGGCGCGCAGCGTCTCGGCGGCCCGCAGGCCGGCCAGCGAGGCGCCGACGATCACGATCCGGCCCTCGCGCCGGAGCCACTCCATGTGGTCAGCGGCCATCGGACGCCTCCCGGACCTCGCCCACGCGGTCCAGTCCGTCGGCGGTGATCGCCTGCACCGGGCACGCGGCGACGGCACGGGCCAGCCGTTCGCGCTGCTCCTCGTCGGCGCGGGGGTTGTAGATCAGCGACTCCTCGCCGTGCATGGCGAAGACGTCGGGCGCGAGGAACGCGCACTGCGCGTACCCCTGACACTTGTTGAGATCGACGACGAGCCGCATCGACGCTCCGCCCTTTCCGATGGCCAGGTCCGCCCGTCCCACGCGGCTCGCGCGGGCGGCTGCGGACGGCGGTCGTCCCCCCGCACGCCAGCATGCGAGCCGGGGTGGGGCGTCCGCGCGCCGGGCACGCCGATCGAGTGAGCGGCCGACGGCCCTACACGGGATCCGCAGGGGTCCGGGCGCCCCGGCCCGCCGTCAGGATGTGCACGCTGAGCAGCAGCGACCACGCGGGGAAGACGAGTTCCGCCCAGGGCACGTTCGAGGAGGCGAACAGCAGCGTCAGGGCGGTGAGGAGGCCGAGGACCGTGAGCCAGCGGGGCAGGATCCTGAGGCGGCGGCCGATGACCGACATGGAGGACACGAAGACGGCCGCCATCCGCATGGCGTACTCCGTCATCAACGTGAACGCGAAGTGGCGGCCGAAGTCCCAGGTGCCGGGCACCGGCGGCAGGTCGGCGGGATGGTCCACGACGAGCACGGCGCTCGCCGCCGCGGCGGCGCCGAACAGCGTGGCGGTGAACACCAGCCCGCTGCCGAGGAAGACGGTGGCGAGGAACCTGTCCTCGCCCGCGCCGACGTGCGCGCGGATCACGCCGATGAACCACAGGAAGAAGATCCCGGCGAACGGCACGAGCGCGAGGGCCGCCCGCAGCGCGTTCCGCCGCGTCGCGTCCGTGAACCCGGTCGCGGCGGCCGCGTCGGCGCCCTCCGGGATCCCGATCCTGACCAGGACCATCGCCGCCGCCAGGAGCAACGCGAAGACCACTCCGGCCAGCCCCGCGGCCCGCGGCGTCCGCAGGGTCCGCGGCCCGGTCCCCGTCTCCTCCCGCCGTCCCGTCCCCGTTCCCGTCTCCTCCATGTCCGGCCCGCCTTCCGCATCGGCCCCCGGCACCAGCTAGCCGCCTGCGCCCCGCCCGCGCCAGCGGGGGACGCCCGTACGGCCGAGGACCGTTCCGCGGCCCGGGCACGCCACCGGCGGGGACCGCGCGGTTACGACCGCGCGGTCCCCGCCGGGACCCGGTTCGGCGCCGCGCCGTCAGAGGCGGGACAGCTCGTCCACCAGGTCGTCCAGGCCCAGGGAACCCTGGGACAGGGCCGCCATGTGCCAGGCCTTCAGGTCGAAGGCGTCGCCGTGCCGCTCCCGGGCCTTCTCCCGGCCCAGCAGCCACGCCCGCTCGCCGAGCTTGTAGCCGATCGCCTGGCCCGGGATCGTCAGGTACCGGGTCAGCTCGCTCTCCACGTAGTCCGCCGGCCGGCTGCTGTGCAGGCCGACGAACTCCTCGGCCAGCTCCGGTGTCCACCGCTCACCGGGGTGGAACGGCGAGTCCGCCGGGATCTCCAGCTCCAGGTGCATGCCGATGTCCACGATCACCCGGGCCGCCCGCATCATCTGCGCGTCCAGGTAGCCGAGCCGCTCCTCCGGGTCCGTGAGGTAGCCCAGCTCGTCCATCAGCCGCTCCGCGTACAGCGCCCAGCCCTCCGCGTTGGCGCTGACCCCGCCGATCGTCGCCTGGTAGCGGGAGAGGTCCTCGGCCACGTGCGCCCACTGCGCGAGCTGGAGGTGGTGGCCGGGCACACCCTCGTGGTACCAGGTCGACACCAGGTCGTAGACCGGGAAGCGGGTCAGGCCCATCGTGGGCAGCCAGGTGCGGCCCGGCCGGGAGAAGTCCTCCGACGGCGGCGTGTAGTAGGGGGCCGCCGCGCCACCGGGCGGGGCGATGCAGGACTCCACCCTGCGCACCCGCTCGGCGAGGTCGAAGTGGGTGCCGTCCAGTTCCGCGATCGCCCTGTCCATCAGGCCCTGGAGCCACTCCCGGACCTCGTCCACGCCCTCGATGTGCCGGCCGTGCTCGTCCAGGTGGGCGAGTGCCGCCCACGGCGTCGCGGCGCCGGGCAGGATCCTCTCCGCCTCCTTCCGCATCTCGCCGAGGATGCGGTGGAACTCCGCCCAGCCGTACGCGTACGCCTCGTCCAGGTCGAGGTCCGTGCCGTTGAAGTAGCGGGCCCAGCGCGCGTACCGCTCCCGGCCGACCACGTTCGGGGCGCCCTCGATCGCCGGCGCGTACACGTCCCGCAGCCAGTCCCGCAGCTCCACCAGGGCGGTGGTCGCGGTCCGCGCGGCCTCGTCCAGCTCGGCGCGCAGCGCCTCCGGGCCCGCGGCGGCGAAGTCCTCGAACCAGCCGCGCCCCTCGCCGTCCGTGTCCGTCCACTCGGTGAGCTGGCCGATGTAGGTCTCCGTCGGCCGGGGCGCCGCGAACAGCTCGCGCTCCAGGCCGAGTTCGAGTGACGCACGGTAGCCCGCGAGCGCGCCCGGGACCGCGCGCAGGCGCTGCGCGATCGCCGCCCAGTCCTCCTCCGTCTCCGCCGGGGTGACGGTGAAGATCTCCCGGACCGCGTGGCCGGGCGTGTCCATGTTGCCGATCCGGCGCAGGTGCTCCTCCGCGTCGTGCACGGCGAGTTCGGCGGTCAGCCGCTCCCGCAGCAGCCGGCCGCAGCGCCGCTCCACGTCGCTGTCCGCACCGGGTTGCCGTTCCGCCTCGTCCAGCCTGGCGAGCGTGGCCCGCGCCAGCTCCGCCAGGGCCTCCTGACCGGCCGGCGAGTAGTCGGGGAGCCTGCTCGAACTCTCCTTCACACCGAGGTACGTACCGGTGACCGGGTCGAGGGCGATGAGGTCGTCGACATAGGCGTCGGCGACCTGGCGGGGCAGCGGGATCTGGGTCTCAGACATGCGGCCCATCCTCGTACGCGGAGGATCACCGCGTCACCCGCGTTTGCCGGGATTCAGCTCTGGGCGTGGCCGGGCGGCAGCAGCGGCCCGCACTCCCACTGCTGGAAGATCAGCCGGGTCTCCACCCGGGCCACCTCGCGCCGGGCGGTGAACTCGTCCAGCACCAGCCGCTGGAGGTCGGCCATGTCCGCGACGGCCACATGCACCAGGTAGTCGTCGGGACCGGTCAGATGGAACACCGTCCGTGCCTCCGGCAGCGCCCGGATCCGCTCCACGAACGGGCCCACCAGCTCCCGCCGGTGCGGTCGTACCTGCACGGACAGCAGCGCCTGGAGGCCGCGCCCGAGCTTGGCGGGATCCAGCCGCAGCCGGTGGCCGAGGATCACACCCGAGCGGCGCAGCCGGGTCACCCGGTCCAGGCAGGTCGACGGCGCCACGCCCACCTGGGCGGCGAGGTCGCGGTAGGTGATCCGGGCGTCGTTCTGCAACAGCCGCAGCAGATGCAGATCGACCGGATCCAGTACGACGGATTCGGCCACTGGCCGAACGTAGCACGGCGTTCGATCCCCGAGAACCGTTCGATGTTCACCCTTCCCGCCATGGACATTTCGAGCCTGAGTGACTACGACGGAGTAGGCACCGCACCGAGAGCGCTGGCCACCGAGGCCGTGCACGCCGGCCGTGACGACCTCGCCCGCCAGGGCCTGCACGCCCCGCCGATCGACCTGTCCACCACCTACCCCTCCTACGACAGCCGCACCGAGGCCGCCCGCATCGACGCCTTCGCCACCGACGGCGCCGACCCCGTGGGGCCACCGGTCTACGGCCGTCTCGGCAACCCGACCGTCGCCCGCTTCGAGACCGCGCTCGCCCGCCTGGAGGGCACCGAGTCCGCCGTCGCCTTCGCCAGCGGCATGGCCGCCCTCAGCGCCGTCCTCCTCGCCCGGTCCGCCATGGGCCTGCGCCACGTGGTCGCCGTACGGCCGCTGTACGGCTGCAGCGACCATCTGCTCACCGCCGGCCTGCTCGGCACGGAGGTCACCTGGACCGACCCGGCCGGCATCGCCGACGCGCTGCGCCCGGACACCGGCCTGGTGATGGTCGAGTCCCCGGCCAACCCGACCCTCGCCGAACTCGACCTGCGGGCGATCGCCCACGCCTGCGGTTCGGTGCCGCTGCTCGCCGACAACACCTTCGCCACGCCCGTGCTCCAGCGCCCGGCAGAGCAGGGTGCCCGGATGGTGCTGCACAGCGCCACCAAGTACCTCGGCGGCCATGGCGACGTGCTGGCCGGGGTGGTCGCCTGTGACGAGGAGTTCGCGGGCCGGCTGCGGCAGATACGTTTCGCCACCGGGGGAGTCCTGCATCCGCTGGCCGGCTACCTGCTGCTGCGCGGGCTGTCCACGCTCCCGGTGCGGGTGCGGGCCGCCTCCGCGAACGCCGCCGAGCTGGCCCGCCGGCTGGCCGCCGACCCGCGCGTGGCCCGGGTCCGCTATCCGCGGCTCGGTGGCGCGATGATCGCCTTCGAGGTGCACGGCGACCCGCACGAGGTGATCTCCCGCGTCCGCCTCGTCACCCCCGCGGTGAGCCTGGGCAGCGTCGACACGCTCATCCAGCATCCCGCGTCCATCAGCCACCGCATCGTGGACGCCGACGACCGGCGAGGGGCGGGCGTGAGCGACCGCCTGCTGCGGCTGTCGGTGGGCCTGGAGGACGCGGACGACCTCTGGGCGGACCTGGACCAGGCCCTGGGGGGCGTCCGGGAACGGCAGGTGACACCGCTGCGGGAGGCGGTGCGCTGAGGACGGGGCCCCGCGGGTCCGCCGCGTGGGGCCTGGTGGGGTGGTCGCGTGGGGTCCGGGGGTCGGTCGCGCGCGGCCCGGCGGGACGGTCGCGGGGCCCCGCAGCGCGGGAGACCGCCGGTGCGGGTCACCGGAGCGCGCGGTGCCGTGTCCGCGCGGGGCCGTCCCCGTGCGGTGGCTCCAGGCCGGGCGGAGAAGCCCCCGCTGCGGCCCGCGGCAGCGGGGGCGGCCCAGGCGAAGACGGCGTACAGGGTCATGGCCGGCGTACAGGGTCATGGCGCTGCACCGGCTACGGGCCGGGCGCCAAGCGGCCTCAGGCCGGGCGGGGTACCGGGGTCGCCGGTGTCGTGTCCAGGCGGGCCGTGATCACCAGCGTGCCCTCCTCCACCTGGTAGTCCAGCGGGAGGCCGAGGCCGCGCATCGCGGCGACCATGCCCGTGTTGGACGCCTTGGTCACGGCGTACACGCTCGCGCAGCCGGCCTCCGCAGCCATGGCCACCAGCCGGCCGAGCAGCTCGCCGCCGACGCCCCGCCGCTGCCACTCGTCCTCGACCAGCAGCGCGACCTCGGTCTCGTCGCCGTCCCACAGCAGATGCCCGAGGCCGACGATCCGTCCCGAGGCGGTCTGCGCGGCGAGCGTCCGGCCGAACCGGGGGCTGAGCAGGTGGTTCAGATAGCGGTCCGCGTCGCCGACCGGGCCGTGGTAGCGCATGCCGAGGGTGTGCGGCGAGCACCGGTCGTGCATCGCCCGGGCCGCGGCCAGGTCCCCGGTGTCCACCCGGCGCACGGTGATGTCGTTGCCCTCGGGCAGGGTCAGCACGTCCTGGCCGTCGGGGATCCGCGGCCCGAGCCGGCCGTCCAGCTCCACCAGCGCCCGGGCGCGGGCGAACTCGGCGGGGGTGAACGGGAGGTACGGCCGCTCCACGGTGAGCACGCCGCCCTCGGGCGCCGGCAGCCGCATCACGGTGTCCTCCAGCACGCCCTCGACCGGCACCGGTGCCGGCCCACGGCCGCCGCCGGCCGGTGCGCCGGGCAGGGAACGGATGGTGCAGCGGCCCAGCAACTGGCGCAGGGCCAGAGGGAGTTCGGAGGTGTCCAGGGCGGTGCGGGCGGCCAGGCCGAGCACCCGGGTGGGCACGTCGACCAGGTCGTGGGCGTCGGCCCGCTCGATCCAGGTGGCCGTACCCCCGGCCGACGCGACCGCCCGCGTGATCCCGGCCGCCGGGAGCGCGCCCGGCGCCCGCAGCAGGAACTCGTCCACCGTGCCGTCGGCCAGCGGGTGCGTCTGCAGGCTCAGGATGTCCACCCGCCGTCCGGCGAGCGCCGCGCACAGGGCGGCCAGCGAACCCGGCTCGTCCTTCACCGTCGTCCGCATCCGCCACAGCGTGCCGGGGTCCTCGCAGGTGCCGTCCTCACCGTCGGCGGGCTGCCCGGCCGGCCGCGTCTCGGCGGCCGGCCGGGCACCGGTATCGCTCACCGGCGGGGCGTGTCCGTGGCGGCGTGACCACCACACGTGGAATCCCGCCGTCGCGGCCAGCACGACGGCCGAGATCACCAGCAGGGCCGGGCCGTCCGGTCCGTGCCCGATCAGGTTCGCCACCGCGTCCGCGACGGCCACGGCGGTGAAGAGCGCGGCGAGTTCGACGACGTCCCGCCGCCAGTGGTGCACGGGCCGTCCGTGCCTGGCCCGGGTCACATCAGGCATGTCTGGAGTCATGCAACCACTGTGGAGGAACGGTGTTGCGTGATCACGAACTGATTGTGACCGATGGGTAAAGCATGCTCCGCCCCTTTTGTTGCACTTTCCATGGTTGACCTCCTGACGGGTCCTACTGACCGACGCGGCCCGGCTGCAGGGTCTGCGTGAACAGCACGGCGCCGTCCTGCTCCCGCAGCCGTACCGTCAGCTCCCCGCTCTCCCCGTCGATGTCGACCTCGCCGAAGAACTGGTAGCCACCCGCGGGCGAGACGTTCGACGCGGTCGGCGCCTTCACGAACACCCGCTCCGGGCCGAAGGTGCCGTCCAGCGCGCTCGCCGGGAAGGCGCCCGCGTTCAGCGGCCCGGAGACGAACTCCCAGAACGGCTCGAAGTCGGTGAACGCGGCCCGGGACGGCTGGTAGTGCTGGGCGGAGGTGTGGTGCACGTCCGCCGTCAGCCACA
The DNA here is from genome assembly GCF_055639035.1 of Streptomyces sp. NPDC107654. Taxonomy (NCBI): domain Bacteria; kingdom Bacillati; phylum Actinomycetota; class Actinomycetes; order Kitasatosporales; family Streptomycetaceae; genus Streptomyces; species Streptomyces sp. NPDC107654. The sequence continues at coordinate 196,492 of NZ_JBVKBI010000011.1, read as the reverse complement.
GCGTGCCGGTGATCCGCCGGTGTTTGACGAACCGCAGCAGCTCGGCGATCTGCAGCTCCCGTCCGAGCGGCGCCCCCGGATCGCCCTGCGCCACCGCCTCGAAGTTCGGCCTGCCCTCCGTCGAGTCCGGTACGACGAGACCGAGCGGCATGTCGGCGGCGATCACCTTCCACACCGCGCGCGAACGGGCCAGCTCCCACTTGAGCCACTCCAGCTGCTCCCGGCCGAGGATGCCCTGCGGGTCGGTCGTCCGGTCGTCGGGGGAGTTGGCGTTGCGGTACGTGCGCATGTCGAGCACGAACACGTCCAGCAGCGGGCCCTGGCGCAGCACCCGGTAGACCCGGCCCTCCCTCGTGCCCGGACGCAGGGTGGACAGGGGGAAGTACTCGGTGAACGCCCGCCGGGCGCGCGCCGCGAGGACGTCGACGCTCTTCTCGGTGTAGCGGGTGTCGGTCGAGGCGATCACCTCGCCCGGGTACCAGTTGTTGCGCACCTCGTGGTCGTCCCACTGGACGACCGAGGGCACCTGGGCGTTGAACCGGCGGAGGTTGGCGTCGAGCAGGTTGTAGCGGAAGTTGCCCCGGTACTCGGCGAGGGTCTCGGCGACCTTCGACTTCTCCTCGGTGGTGATGTTCCGCCAGGTACCGCCGCCGGGCAGCGCCTGGGTGGCGGTGATGGGACCGTCGGCGTAGACGGTGTCGCCGCTGCACAGGAAGAAGTCCGGGTCCAGCTTCGCCATGGCGTCGTAGATGCGGTAGCCGCCGAGGCCCGGGTTGATGCCCCAGCCCTGTCCGGCCAGGTCGCCCGACCACAGGAACCGCACGCCGTCCCGGCGGCGCCGGGAGACGGTGCGGAAGGTGCCGGTCACGGGCTCGCCGGTGCGGCGCGGGTCGTCCGGGTCGGCGAGCAGCACCGGTAGTGGATCTGCTCGCCGGAGGGCAGGCCGTGCAGCCGGGTGGTGCCGGTGAAGTCCGTGCCGGCGCCGAGCAGCGGGCCGTACCGGCGGCGCGGGTCGCGGAAGGACTCGGTGGCCGAGGTCTCCACGATCATCCGGGCCGGCCGGTCCGAACGCACCCACACCAGAGCGGAGTCGGCGGTCACGTCACCGGTCTGCACGCCCCAGCCGGCCTCCGGGCGTCCGGAGCGGGCGAACGCCGGGGCCGCGCCGAGGCCCACGGGCAGGGTCAGGGCCGCCGACGCGGCGAGGGAGCCGCGCAGGACGCTGCGGCGGCCGGGGAGCGGACGGTGGGACATGGCTGCGCCTCCAGGGACGGGATCCGGCCAGTGTGCAGAGCCACACCTACGGGGGCGCCGAGGCGCGCACGCGAACCGGAAGTGAACTCCAGTCGCCTGGACGACGGTCAGGGGCGGTCAGGGGCGATCAGGAACAGTCGGGGGCGGTCATGGGTGGTCGGAGTTCGTGAGAGGCGGCCGGGACGGTCCGGAGGAGGTCAGCGGCTGCCGTCCAGGATGACGCGCGCGACCAACGCCGGGTCGTCGTTCATCGGGCAGTGGCCGCAGCCGGGCAGCCGGACCAGCCGGGCGTGCGGGATCAGCTGCTTGGCGCGGACGCCCTGGCGGCGCACCAGGATCCGGTCCCGGGTGCCCCAGGCCACCGTGACCGGCAGGCCCGGCAGGTCGTCGGTGAAACGGACGGTGCCGCCCGCCCGCAGGGTCGCCCCGAAGCCGGCGGCCCCGACGAGCGCGAGTGTCTCGGCGACCACCGCCTCCGGCGAACGGCGCCCGGGACGGGCGTAGATGGTGCTGGTCAGCGCCGTACGGCCGGCCGCCGTACGGGACAGCCGCCGTACCAAGGGCAGCGGCAGCCGCCGGGCGATCCCGCGCATCGCGAGCAGCACCGCGAAGGCGTACCGCCGCTCGGCCTCCGACCAGAAACCGGCCGGGGACAGGGCGGTCACGGACCGTACGAGCTTCTCCCGGCCGAGCTCCAGGGCGAGCAGCCCGCCCAGCGAGTTGCCGGCGACGTGCGGGCGGTCCAGCTCCAGCGCCTCGAACAGGGCGCCGAGGACGGCGTTGGTGGTGGGCAGGTCGTAGGCCAGGCCGTCCGGCAGCGCCGGGGACGCGCCGAAGCCCGGCAGGTCGACGGCGATCACCTCGCGCTCGGTGGCCAGGATGTCCACGACCGGGTCCCAGGCCTGCCGGTGATGGCCGATGCCGTGCAGCAGGACCAGCGGTTCGCCGCGGCCCACGCGCGCGTAGGACACGGTGACGTCGCCGGGGCCGTGCGGGGCGGGGACCGGGAAGGAGACGGTGGCGGACATGGGGTGCTCCTCGTCTGGGCTGCTGACGGACGCCGTAGACAGCTTGTCAGCAATTACTACCGACGGGTAGCCCTTGGGGTGCCGGCACTCGGTCCGCCCTTCAACGCGCCCGGCGCACCTCGATGTTGAAGTCGGCGTCCCCGAAGCGGCGGAACAGGGTGAGCCACAGCGGCAGATACATCTCCACCGCCCGCGCCGACCGGATCCCGCCGAGGTCCAGCACCCGCCCGGCCGGCCAGCCGAACTCCCCGAGCAGCGCCGTCACCTGCTCCTTGGCCCCGGCGTCGTCCCCGCACACGAACAGCTGGTGCTCGCCCGGCACCCGCCCCGGATCCACCATCACCCGGCAGTTGACCGTGTTCAGCGCCTTCACCACGCGCGCCTGCGGGAACGCCCGCTGGATCCGCTCGCCCACGCTGTCCGACTCCACCGGGTCCAGTCGCGGCTGCCCGTCCTCGAACGCCAGCGGATTGGAGACGTCCACCAGCACCTTGCCGTCCAGGTGCTCCGCGCCCGCCGCCCGCAGCGCGTCCAGCGTCACCCGGCCGCCCACCGCGCTCACCACCACCTCACCCGCGGCCGCCGCGTCCGCGAACGTCCCCGCGTGGGCCCGCCCGGCCTCGGCCGTCGCCCACTCCACGGCCACCGGGTTGTCCCGGGTGCGCGAACCGAGGGTCACCTCGTGACCCAGCTCCAGCAGCCGGCCGGCCAGGGTACGGCCCACCTCGCCCGTGCCCAGCACCCCGTACCGCATCGCCCACCTCACGGTCACCGGCCGCCGCCCGCCGGCGGTCCGCGGTCATTGTGATCCGTACCGCTCCTGGAGCCGGGCATTCCGGGTGGACAGCGCAGGGCGTGTCGGCTGGGATGGACCCGTGACCGCAGACCCAGCCACCGATGTCTTCGAAGAGCACCGGCCCCTGCTCACGGGGGTCGCCTACCGCATGCTCGGCCGGGTCGCCGACGCCGAGGACGTGGTCCAGGAGGCATGGCTGCGCTGGTACCAGGCCGACCGCACCGAGGTCCGCGAACCGCGCGCCTACCTGGTGCGCATCACCACCCGGCTGGCCATCGACCGGCTGCGCCAGGTGCAGTCGCGCGGAGAGGCGTACGTCGGGCCGTGGCTGCCCGAGCCGTACCTCACCGAATTCGCCGACACCGCCCCCGACTCCGCGGACCGCGCGGTACTCGCCGACACGGTCTCCCTGGCCGTCCTGGTCGTCCTGGAGTCGCTGTCCCCGCTGGAGCGGGCCGTGTTCGTGCTCCGGGAGGCCTTCGGCTACCCGTACGCCGAGATCGCCGCGCTGCTCGACCGCGCCGAGCCGGCGGTACGGCAGCTCGCCGGGCGGGCCCGCCGGCACGTGGCCGAACGGCGCCCGCGGTACGAGGTCGACCCCGCCCGGCGCCGCGACCTGACCCAGCGTTTCCTCGCCGCCGCGGCCGAGGGCGACCTGGCGGGGCTGATGTCCCTGCTCGCCCCGGACGTCCGGCTGGTCGGCGACAGCGGCGGCAAGGCCAAGGCACCGCTGCGCACCCTGCACACCGCCGACAAGGTCGCCCGCTTCCTCATCGGCGCCGCGCGCAAGCTCCCGGCCGGGCTGTCCGTCCAGCCCCTGGAGGTCAACGGCGGCCCCGCCGCGCTGGTCCTCGTCGACGACAAGCCCGACAGTCTCTTCCAGGTGGACATCGCCGACGGCCGCGTCACCGCCGTCTACGTCGTCCGCAACCCGGACAAGCTCCGGCACCTCACCGGCGGCTGAACCGGCGAGGGGGCGCCACCGCCCCCTCGCGCCCACTCCGCACCCTCGCGCCCGCGCCGGCCCCTGGAATCCGCCGTGTGACGGGGGCTTTGCCGTGCCGTCACCCGCTGCGCCGCCCGCGAACGCCTCGTGAACGCTCCGTGGCGGGGCGCCCGTGCGTTCGGGCGGGGATCGACGATTGGTCTTGACCAAGGGTGACGGCCGCCCTATGGTCGCAGAGAAGTGCAACAACCTTTAATAAACAAGGGCGCCAAAAACCGCCGGACCACGGCTCTTGCGGAGGACAGGGTGGGGACCACGCAGCTGGAATCGGTACCGGAACCGAAGTACTGGCATCTGAAGACCGTGCTCACCGAGGCACTGGACTCCGAGTTCTCGGTCGGCGAGATCCTGCCCAACGAGCGTGACCTCGCGGCCCGTTTCGGCGTGGCCCGCGCCACGCTCCGACAGGCCCTCGAACAGCTGGAGCTGGAGGGCCGGCTGCAGCGCCGCCGTGGGGTCGGCACGACCGTCGCGCCGCCGCGCGTCGGTGTGTCCGTCGGCACCGAGCAGCACGCCTGGCCCGGCACCGCCGGAGACGCCTGGCAGCCCGTCGACAGCGACCAGGCGACACCGCCCGCGGCCGTCGCCGGCGCCCTGGAGACCGCCCCGGACGAGACCGTCCACACCGTCCGCCGCACCCGCATGTCCCACGGCCAGCAGGTCGCCACGGAACTGCTCTACATCCCGGCGGCCTCGGTGCCCGGCCTCACCGCGATCGACGCCCCGTCCGGCGCGGCACGCGCGCGTGCGGTGCTGCGCGAACTGCAGCACCTGCCGCTGGAGGGCGAGGACCGCGCCGTCGAACTCGGCTCCGCCCGCGCGGACGACGCCAGGGAACTCGACCGGCTCCCCGGCTCGCCCGTCCTCGTCGTCACCACCCGTTTCTTCGCCCAGGGCCGCACGGCGGCACTCTCGGTGGCGACGTACCGGGCCGACACCTGCCGGCTGACCTTCGGCGAATCGGCGGGAGTGGAGATACACCACGACCCGGAGCAGCGCGCCTCCTGAATACCCGGGCACCCCGCCGCTCCCGACGGGACGGCGGGGCGACGCTCCCTGTGCCGTCGTCTGCGTGCCGTCATCTGCGTGCCGTCGTCTGTGTGCCGTCGTCTGTGTGCCGTCGTCCGTGTGCCGTCGTCCGCGTGCTGTCATCCGCAGCCGCACCCGCGGTCCGTCACCTGCGGCCGGTCACCTGCGGCCGGTCACCTGCGGCCGGTCACCTGCGGCCGGTCGTCCGCGGCCGGTCACCTGCGGCCGGGCATCCGCGGTCCGTCACCGACGGCCCGTCACCGAGCCCTCCACGGCGAACAGCTGCTCCTCCACGTGGTCCAGGGCCAGCCGCAGCGCTCCCGTCGCCACGGCCGCCTCGCCCAGCACGGACAGCGCCACCCGGGGCGGCCGCAGGCAGTACCGGGCCAGTTCCCGCCGCAGCGGCTCCAGGACTCCGTCCAGGCCCGCCGCCCAGCCGCCGATCACCACCAGCTCCGGGTCGAGCGCCAGCACCAGCGCGGCGACGTCGTGCACGAGCCGCTGGATGAACCGCTCGACGGCCGCCCGGGCCCGCCGGTCACCCTTGCGCGCCAGCGCGAACACCTCGGCGACCGCCTGCTCGTCCAGCGGGTGCAGCGGCTCGTCGGTGGTGGACAGCAGCGCCTCCGGCGTGGCCTCCCGGCCCAGCAGGTGCAGCGCGCCGATCTCCCCCGCCGCCCCGCCGTAACCCCGGTGCAGCCGTCCCCCGATCAGTGAACCGGCCCCCGGGCTCAGCCCGGCCAGGACGAACACCACGTCGTCCGTCTCGGTCGCCGCGCCCTTCCAGTGCTCGGCCACGGCCGCCGCGTTGGCGTCGTTCTCCACCAGCACCGGACAGCGGAAGGAACGGCTCAGCCGCTCCCCGAGCCGCAGCCCGGTCCACTGCGGCAGGGCCGTGCTCAGCCGTACCGTGCCGTCGGCCTCCACGATGCCCGGTGTGCCCACGCCCACCGCCCGCAACGAGCCGCGCGCCACCCCGGCCCGGCGCAGCAGCTCGGCGACCGCACCGCGCAGCCGGTCGAGCCGCTCGTCCGCCGGGGCCTTCTCGTCGACCTCCTTGGCCTGCGCGCCCAGCACCCGCCCGTCCAGGTCGGACAGGAGCGCGGCGACCCGGTGCGGCCCGATCTCCAGCCCCAGCAGATGCCCCGCCTCGGCCCGGAACCGGAACCGCCGGGCGGGCCGCCCCTGCCGGCGGGCGCCGCCGTCGTCGTCCGCCGCCTCCACCACCAGCCCGCCCTCGATGAGCCCTTCCACGACCCCCTCGACGGTCGGCCGGGACAGTCCGGTGACGCGGGTGATCTCGGTGAGCGTCGCGCAGTCCGTGGCGCGCAGCGCGTGCAGCACCACCGCGGAATTGATCCTTCGCAGCAGCGAGGGATCGCCGCCGGTCAGCTGCCCCACCGTCCGTCCTCCCAGCTCGCGGGCGTGTTGGCCGGATCGTACTCGGCCCGGTCCGCCCCGGCGAGTGCCGGGTTCGGCCCGCGGGCCGGGTCCTTCGGTCACCCCGGTTCCACGAAACCGGACTCGTAGGCCGCGATCACCGCCTGGGTGCGGTCCCGCGCGCCGAGCTTGGCCAGCACGGCGCTCACATGCGACTTCACCGTCTCCGCGCCCACGAACAGCCGCGCGGCGATCTCGGCGTTCGACAGACCCCGGGTCATCAGCCGCAGCACCTCCGCCTCCCGCTCGGTCAGCCCGGCCCGCTCCAGCGCGGCCCGCGCCGGCCGGTCGCGGTCGCCGTACCGGGCGGCGAGACGCCGTACGGAGGCCGGGAACAACAGCGACTCGCCCTCCGCGGCCAGCCGCACCGCGTGCACGATCTCGGCCGGACGGGCCCGCTTCAGCAGGAACCCGTCGGCGCCCGCACGCAGCGCCTCGTACACGTACTCGTCGTCCTCGAAGGTGGTCACGACGAGGATCCTCGGCGGCTCCGGCACCGTGCGCAGCACCGCGCGCGTGGCCTCGATCCCGTCCATCAGCGGCATCCGCACGTCCATGGCCACCACGTCCGGCCGCAGTCGCCGTACGAGCGGGATGACCGCCGCGCCGTCGGCCGCCTCGCCCACCACCTCGATGTCGGGCTGCGCCTCCAGCACGGCCCGCAGGCCCGCGCGGACCAGGGGTTCGTCGTCGACGAGGAGTACGGTGACCGGCATCCGGCCAGCCTAGATCAGCCGAGCGGCAGCTCCGCGCGCACCTGCCAGTCGCCCTCGTCCGGACCGGTCCGGGCGGTGCCGCCGAGCAGCGCCGCCCGCTCCCGTATGCCGCGCAGGCCGCTGCCCCGCCCGGAGCCGGGCATCGCCCCGGGAAGCGGGTTGCGGACCTCCAGGGTGAGCAGCCCGCCGGTGACCTCGACCCGGACCCGGACGGGCACCGCTCCCGCGTGCCGCAGCACATTGGTGAGCGCCTCCTGGAGGATGCGGTGGCCCTCGCGGGACACCGGGCCGGGCACGGCCTCGAGGGGTCCCGTCACCTCGGCGTCGACCTTGGCGCCGGAGGCCCGCGCCGACTGCAGCAGCCGGCCGGCGTCGGCCAGCGTCGGCCGCGCGCTCACCGGCCGCTCCGTCTCCCGCAGCACGCCCAGGACCCGCTCCAAGTCCTCCAGCGCGGCCCGGCCGGTCTCCTCGATGGCGCTCAGCGCCCGGGCGGTGAACTCCGGATCGCCCGCCGCGCGCGCGGCACCCGCCTGCACCACCGCCACCGTCAGCGCGTGCCCGATCGAGTCGTGCAACTCCCGGGCCATCCGGGTGCGTTCCAGCAGGTGCTCGGTGCGCTCCTCCAGCGCGGCCAGCCGCTCGGCCGACGACGGCCCGAGGAGCCGGCGCGCGGTGGCCGTGACCAGCTCGCCGAGCCCGACGACCACGCCGTACAGGGCGAGCAGCGGCAGCGGCGCCAGCAGGGCCCAGGCGGGGTGCGGCGGCAGCCGGTCCAGCAGCGGGGCCCCGGCCGGCGCACCGCCCCAGGCGCACCGCACCAGTTCGAAGCAGAGGACGGGCAGCCACACCGAGGCGAAAGCGGCCGCGCCGCCGAGCAGCATGCGCAACTCCAGCCACAGCACCGTACGCAGCCGGTCCCGCCAGGTGGCCGCCCGCGTCTGCGAGATGCCCGGCTCCGGCTCGCCCGGCGTGAGCAGCAGCAGCGCCTGCGCCCCCTCGCCCCGCCGCACCGCGGGCACGAGGCCGAGCGGGAGGAGCAGCAGCGCGGGCACCCAGGGGGTCGACGGGTCGACGAAGAGCCAGACGCTGACCACCAGCATCGGCACCCACAGATGCAGCAGGCGCGTGTACGTCGTGCCGCGCAGCAGCGGGCGCAGGAGGCGGGCCATGACGTCATCGTCGCAGGCGGCACCGACAACGGCCCTCCCCCGCACGGGGGAGACGGTCCCCGCCGGCGGGGGAGGAGCCAAACGCCGTACCCGGCCAGGCTGTTGCCATGACCAGCATCGACGTACGAGACCTCACCAAGGAGTACGGCGGCCGGCGGGCCGTGGACCGCCTCACCTTCCGCGTGCACCCCGGCCGGGTCACCGGCTTCCTCGGCCCCAACGGCGCCGGCAAGTCCACGACCTTCCGCCTCGTCCTCGGGCTCGACCGGCCCACCGCCGGCACCGCCACCGTCGGCGGCCAGTCCTACGCGGGCCTGCGCGACCCCCTGCGCCGGGTGGGTGCCCTGCTCGACGCCCGCGCCGCGCACGGCTCCCGCACCGCCCGCGACCACCTGCTCGCCCTCGCCGCGAGCAACCGCATCCCGGCCCGCCGGGTCGACACCGCCCTGGAGGAGACCGGCCTCGCCGCCGTGGCCCGGCGCCGGGTACGGACGTACTCCCTCGGCATGCGCCAGCGGCTCGGCATCGCCGCCGCCCTCCTCGGCGACCCGGAGGCCGTGCTGCTCGACGAACCCGCCAACGGCCTCGACCCCGAGGGCATCGTGTGGATCCGCGCCCTGCTGCGCCGGCTCGCCGCCGAGGGACGTACGGTCCTGGTCTCCAGCCACCTCATGGGCGAGACCGCCGCCTTCGCCGACCACCTGCTGATCCTCGGCCGGGGCCGCCTGCTGGCCGACACACCCGTCCAGGACTTCGTCCAGGCGCGCGTACAGCCCCGCGTCCGCGTCCGCACCACCGACCCCGCCGCCCTCGGCGACCTCCTCGCCCGGCACGGCCACGACGGCTCCCGCGCCGAGGACGGGACGTGGACCGTACGGCACGCGCGCGTGGACGACCTCGGCCGGCTGATGTCGGAGGCGGGCGTCCCCGTCCTGGAACTCGCCGCCCAGGAGGCCACCCTGGAGGAGGCCTACCTCGATCTGACCGCGGCCGAAGCCGAGTTCACCGCTCACCAGGAGGCCTGACCATGCCGTTCGCGCCCGTGCTCCACGCAGAGTGGATCAAGATCCGTTCGCTGCGCTCCCTGGTGGGCGCCCTCGCCGCGATCCTCGTCGCCACCGCCCCGCCCGCGGCGCTCGCCTCGGCCGACGCCGACCCGCTGTTCTCGGTGTTCTTCGGCATCAGCTTCGGCCAGGTCGCCGCGATCGCCTTCGGTACGACGGCCGTCTCGTCGGAGTTCCGGGGCGGCGCGCTCCGGCTGACGCTGGCGGCCGTGCCCGACCGGGGGCGCTGGTTCGCCGCGAAGGCGACGGCGATCGCCCTGCCGGCGCTGGCCGTCGGGCTGCTCACCGGGTTCGTCACGCTCCTGGCGGGCAGGGCGGCCCTCGGCGGCTCCGCACCCGGCTGGGGCGAGGGCGTGCGCGGCGCGGTCGGCTGCGGCCTGCACCTGACGCTGATGGCGCTGTTCGCCGCCGGACTCGCGGCCGTGCTGCGCAGCGGGGCCGCGACCCTCTCGGTGCTGATCCCGTTCCTGCTGATCGTGTCCTTCGTGGTGGGCGACCTGTCCGGCGCCGCCGCCGACTTCCTCCCCGACCGGGCGGGCCAAGTGACCCTGCACAGCGGCTGGGACGGTGCCCTCGGCCCCTGGAGCGGACTCGCGGTGACCGCGCTGTGGACGGCGGCGGCCCTGGCGGCGGGCGGGTGGAGTGTCCGGCGCAGGGACGCCTGACGGCGGGCGGCGGCCTGACGGACCGCCAATTGTCAGTGCCCCCCGCTTTACTGGGGCCCATGGACATCGCGAAGTGCCTGGCCCTCATCGACCTGCTGTGCGCCCGGGAGTTCCCGGCGGCGTACGGCAGGACGGAGCACGGCGAGAGCGGGCCCGGCTATCACATAGCCGCTTTAGAGACGAGCGAGGACTTCTGGGACGACGACGGCAGCGCACGGGACGAGACGGAGGCGCAGGTCGAGGCCGACCGGGACGGCCTCGCCGAGCGGCTGGGGGAGCGGTGGGGCAGTCCGCAGCGGTTCAGCCTGTACAGCGTGCTCGACCGGAGCATGGCGGGCGAGGACCTCGCGGAGCCCTGGGCCGGGCTCAGCGGTCACGTCCCGGACGTCCACCTGTGGCGGGTGCCGGAGGCGGACCGCTGGGTCGCCCTCGGTGTCTCCCAGTGGGACAAGGAGCTGCCGTTTCAGCTGCTCGGGATAGTGACGGAGACCGACCCGCCGTGACCGGGCACGTCCGCCGCCTCCCGCAGCCGGGCGAACTCCTCCGCCATCGTCGCCGCCGTCCAGTGCGCGTTCAGCCCGCTGGGGTTGGGCAGCACCCACACCCGGGTCTCCCCGATGGTCCGCTCCTGCGGCCCGACCCGGGCCGTGCGGTCACCGAAGGCGGACCGGTACGCGGTCACCCCGACCACGGCCAGCCACCTCGGCCGCAGCCGCGTCACCTTCTCGGTCAGCAGCCGCCCGCCCTCGGCGTACTCCTCGGCGGTCAGCTCGTCCGCCCGCGCGGTGGCCCGCGCCACCACGTTGGTGATGCCGAGCCCGTAGGAGAGCAGCTCCCGCTGCTCGGCCGGCTTCAGCAGCCGGGGCGTGAAGCCGGACAGGTGCAGCACCGGCCAGAACCGGTTGCCGGGACGGGCGAAGTGGTGGCCGGTCGCGGCCGTCATCAGACCGGGGTTGATGCCGCAGAACAGCACGTGGAGACCGTCCGCGACCACGTCCGGGACGAGGCGGTCGCGGGCGGCCTCCAGGTCGGCCTTGGTCAGGCGGGTCAGAGGATCGCTCCGGGGGTGTAGCCGGCGGCCTCCGGGTGCTGCTTGACGATCTCCTCGATCCGGCCGACGACCACGCCGACCTGCTCGGCGGCGGCACCGGTGAAGGAGAGCTTGTCGGCCATCAGCGCGGCCAGCTGCTCCCGGTCGAGCGGCAGGCGCTCGTCGGCGGCGAGCTTGTCGAGGAGGTCGTTGCGCTCGGCACCCTGCTCGCGCATCGCGAGCGCGGTCGCCACGGCGTTCTCCTTGATCGCCTCGTGCGCCACCTCGCGGCCGACCCCGGCCCGCACGGCGCCCATGAGGACCTTGGTGGTGGCCAGGAACGGCAGGTAACGGTCCAGCTCGCGGGCGACGACGGCCGGGAAGGCGCCGAACTCGTCGAGGACGGTCAGGAAGGTCTCCAGCAGACCGTCCAGCGCGAAGAAGGCGTCCGGCAGGGCCACCCGGCGCACCACCGAGCAGGACACGTCGCCCTCGTTCCACTGGTCGCCGGCCAGCTCGCCGGTCATCGAGGCGTAGCCGCGCAGGATGACCATGAGGCCGTTGACGCGTTCGCAGGATCGCGTGTTCATCTTGTGCGGCATCGCCGAGGAGCCGACCTGGCCCGGCTTGAAGCCCTCGGTGACCAGCTCGTGCCCGGCCATCAGCCGGATCGTCTTGGCGAGCGAGGAGGGCGCCGCGGCGAGCTGCACCAGCGCGGTGACGACCTCGTAGTCCAGCGAGCGCGGGTAGACCTGGCCGACGGAGGTGAAGGCCTGCGAGAAGCCGAGGTGGCCGGCGATCCGCTGCTCCAGCTCGGCCAGCTTCGAGGCGTCGCCGCCGAGCAGGTCCAGCATGTCCTGGGCGGTGCCGACCGGGCCCTTGATACCGCGCAGTGGGTAACGGCCGAGCAGCTCCTCCACGCGCCCGTGGGCGACGAGCAGCTCGTCGGCGGCGGTCGCGAACCGCTTGCCCAGCGTGGTGGCCTGCGCGGCCACGTTGTGCGAGCGGCCGGCCATGACCAGCTCGGCGTACTCGCCCGCGAGCTTGCCGAGGCGGGCCAGCACGGCCACCGTACGGTCGCGCATCAGCTCCAGCGACAGCCGGATCTGCAGCTGCTCGACGTTCTCCGTGAGGTCGCGGGAGGTCATGCCCTTGTGCACGTGCTCGTGCCCGGCGAGGTCGTTGAACTCCTCGATCCGCGCCTTCACGTCGTGCCGGGTGACCTTCTCGCGCTCGGCGATCGAGGCGAGGTCGACGGTGTCGAGGACACGCTCGTAGTCGGCGAGCGCCTCGTCCGGCACCTCGATGCCGAGGTCCTTCTGGGCCCGCAGCACGGCGAGCCAGAGCTGCCGCTCCAGCTTCACCTTCTGCTCGGGGGACCAGAGCGTGGCGAGCTCGGCGGAGGCGTAGCGTCCGGCGAGGACGTTCGGGATGCGGGGCTTGGCGGGCGCAGAAGTCACGTGTCCAGATTCTACTGGCGGTTCGTGCAGGCCAACGCCATGGGTGCGGTCGGACGAAGCTACGAGAGCCCCGTCACGTCGGTGGCGTCGGCCGGCACCGGCCCGCAGGGCCCGTCCTGCCGCCGGCGTGGCTCGCGCACGCGCTGCCGCACGGTGAGCACTGCCGCGATCCCGTCGGGGACGCCGCCGGTGCCCGGCACGCCGGCGTCGCGGCCCGGCCGGGCAGGCGCGTCACACCACGCGAACGTCGCCGGAGGGCTACGCCAGGTCCTCGTACGCGAGCAGTTCCGGGCGCTTCGGCGGGCGGCCGTCCCCGGAGGACCGGCCGGTCAGGCGGCGGCCTATCCAGGGGAGCAGGTGCTGCCGGGCGAACCGCACGTCGGCGGTCCGCCGCGCCAGCCAGCCCGGCGGGAGCGTCGCCGGCATCGGTATGTGCCAGTCGGCGTCCTCCGGGTCGTACCCGAGCGTCTGCCACACCGCCTCGGCGACCCGGCGGTGCCCCTCCGCCGTCAGGTGCAGCCGGTCCACGTCCCACAGCCGCGGGTCGGCCAGCGCGGGCGCCCCGTAGAGGTCGACCACCACGGCACCGTGCTTGGCGGCCAGCTCGTCCACGCAGGCGAACAGCTCCTCCATGCGCGGCCGGAACCGCTCCAGCACCGGGCCCTGGCGGCCGGGGCTGCGCATCAGCACCAGCTGCTCGCAGGAGGGCGCGAGCCGTTCCACGGCCTCGGTGAGCAGGTCACGGACCCGGCCCATGTCGCACTTGGGGCGCAGGGTGTCGTTGAGCCCGCCGACCAGGGTGACGACGTCGGCGTTCATCGCCGCCGCCACCTCCACCTGCTCGTCGACGATCTGCCCGATCAGCTTCCCGCGCACGGCGAGGTTGGCGTACCGGAAACCGGGCGTCCGCGCGGCCATCCGGCCGGCGAGCACATCGGCCCAGCCACGGTAGGAGCCGTCGGGCAGCAGGTCCGACATGCCCTCGGTGAACGAGTCGCCGACCGCGACCAGGCTGGTGTACGCAGGAGATGCGGGGTTCGTCTGCATGGCGACAGAGATGGTATCCCGAGGCCAATACCTGCCGGTCGGTAGGTCCGCGGCCTCACCCCGCGTTCCCCCACCCGCGGACCTGTGCTCCCCCGCCGCGTGCTCCCCCTCGCCCTCACCCCTGAGCCGGCTGACCGAACAGCTGGCGCAGTACGTCCTCCATCGTCACCAGGCCCGCCAGCCGGCCGTCGTCACCGAGGACGGCCGCGAGGTGGGTGCGGCCGCCGCGCATGGCGGTGAGGACGTCGTCCAGCGGGGTGCCCTCGCGGACGCGGGCGATGGGGCGCATGTCCCGGAGCCGGAACGGCACGTCCGAGGGAGAGGCGTCCAGCGCGTCCTTGACGTGCAGGTAGCCCACGATCCGGCGGCCGGTGTCGACCACCGGGAAACGGGAGAATCCCGACTCGGCCGACAGGCGCTCCAGCTGCTCCGGGGTGACGCCCACGCGGGCGTAGACGACCCGCTGGAGCGGGACCACCACGTCCCGCACCGGCCGGCTGCCCAGCTCCAGCGCGTCGTGCAGGCGTTCCTGCGCACGGTTGTCGATCAGGCCCGCCTCGCTGGCGTCCTTGACGATCTCGGCCAGCTCGGTGTCCGTGAACGTCGCCGACACCTCGTCCTTCGCCTCCACCCGCAACAGCTTCAGCAGCCCGTTCGCGAAGGCGTTGATCGCGAAGATCACCGGGCGCAGCGCCCGGGACAGCGCGACCAGCGGCGGACCGAGCAACAGCGCGCTGCGCACCGGTTCCGCGAGCGCGATGTTCTTGGGGACCATCTCGCCGAGCAGCATGTGCAGATACGTCGCGAGGGCCAGCGCGATCACGAAGGACACGGCGTGACCCGCGCTCACGGGCACGCCCAGCGCGTGGAACACCGGCTCCAGCAGATGCGCGATCGCCGGCTCGGCGACCACGCCCAGCACCAGCGTGCACAGCGTGATGCCCAGCTGGGCCGCGGCCAGCAGGGCCGAGACGTGCTCCAGGCCCCACAGCACGCTCCGCGCCCGCCGGTCGCCCTCCTGGGCGAGCGGTTCGATCTGCGAGCGGCGCACGGAGATCAAGGCGAACTCGGCGCCGACGAAGAAGGCGTTGACGACGAGGGTCGCCAGACCGATCAGCAGCTGTACGGCGGTCATCGCGTCCCCTCCCGCGTCCCACGGGCCCCGCGAGGCCCGTCGGCCCCCGCCGTCCCGCCGGTCCTGTGACTCCTGCCGGTACCCCGAGCCCCGGCGGTCCCGCGGAACCCGCCGGCTTTCTCGGCGCGCTCGTCGTCCAGCGGCGCGTGCAGCAGGACCCGCGCGGCCCGGCGACCCGAGGCGTCGACCACGTCCAGCCGCCAGCCGGCCACCTCGACGCTGTCGCCCACGGCGGGTATGCGGCCCAGCTCGGTGGCGACCAGGCCGGCCAGCGTCTCGTACGGCCCCTCGGGCGCGCGCAGACCCACCCGCGCGAGCTGGTCGGTGCGGGCGGCGCCGTCCGCCGCGTACAGGGCGCGGCCGAGCTCGTCCGCGCCGGCGGGGGCGAGGTCGGGCGTCTCGTGCGGGTCGTGCTCGTCCCGCACCTCGCCGACGACCTCCTCCACGATGTCCTCCAGGGTGGCCACGCCCGCCGTGCCGCCGTACTCGTCGATGACGACGGCCATGGTGCGCCGGCCGCCGAGCCGGTCCAGCAGCCGGTCGACGGTCAGCGACTCGGGCACCAGCAGCGGCTCGCGCATCACCTGCGCGACCGTGCGGTGGAGCCGCTGGTCCGCGGGGACGGCCAGTACGTCCTTGATGTGGGCGGTGCCGACGACGGCGTCCAGGCTGCCCCGGTAGACCGGGAACCGGCTCAGGCCGGTGGCCCGGGTGGCGTTGGCGACGTCCTCGCAGGTCGCCTGGGTGTCCAAGGCGACGACCTGGACGCGCGGGGTCATCACGTTCTCGGCCGTGAGGTCGGCCAGGTTCAGCGTCCGCACGAACAGCTCGGCGGTGTCCGGCTCCAGGGCGCCCTCCTTGGCGGAGTGCCGGGCGAGGGCGGCCAGCTCCTGCGGTCCGCGCGCGGAGGCCAGCTCCTCGGCGGGCTCGATGCCGAGCCGGCGCACGCACCGGTTGGCGGTGTTGTTCAGGTGGGTGATGAAGGGCCGGAAGACCGCGCTGAACCAGCGCTGGGCGCTGCCCACCCGTCTGGCCACGGCCAGCGGCGAGGAGATCGCCCAGTTCTTCGGCACCAGCTCGCCGACGACCATCAGGACCACCGTCGACAGAGCCGTGCCCAGCACCAGGGCGGCCGTACTCGCCGTTCCCCGGGACAGGCCCATCGCCTGGAACGGCCCGGCGAGCAGTTTGGCGATCGACGGCTCGGCGAGCATGCCGACGACCAGGTTGGTGACGGTGATGCCGAGCTGGGCGCCGGAGAGCTGGAACGTCAGGTTCCGTACGGCCTTCAGGGCGCCGGCGGCACCGCGCTCGCCGCGCGCGACGGCCCGCTCCAGCTCGCCGCGTTCCACCGTGGTCAGCGAGAACTCCGCCGCCACGAAGGCGCCGCAGGCCAGCGAGAGAAGGATCGCCACCAGAAGGAGGAGCACTTCGGTCATCGGGTCACCCCCGTCCCATGATCGGACAGGGCAGGGAAGATCGCGCGGTGTCGCGGTTGGGGAGGCTCGCCCATGGGCGGACGCTCACTACCTTTCATAGAGGGCCGAGTGCTCCCTCAATCGTAAAGGATGAGCAAAGAAGCGTCGGGTCTCCGGTCGTTCGCGGCTTCACCGAGCGCCACCAGCGCTCCTCCGGCCCGTACCCGCCCGCCGCCCAGGCGTGGTGCGCGGTCTCGTTGCGGACCAGCGCCATCGCGTCCGCGCGCCGCCCCCCGAGCCGTACGAAGCGCTCCTCGGCGGCGAGCAGCGCCGAGCCGATGACCTGCCGCCGCCGCTACGGGTGCACCGCGAGCCGGTACGGACGGCACCGCCGGCCGTCGAACCCGGCGGTCACCGTGCCCGCCGGCTCACCGCCCGGCTCCGCCGGGACCAGGGCCTCGGGGTCCCGGTCGACCAGCCGCTCCACGCCGCCGGGCCCGGGGGTCCGCCCGGAGGGATCCGGGCGGCGAAAAGCACGTGCGCCCTCCCGAGGCCCCCCTCAGACGGACTCCTCCTCGCGCAGCCGGGCCAGCACCGGTGCGAACGCCTCCATCGACGGCTCCAGCACGGTCAGATACGTGAATCCGAACCGCTCGCGCAGCGCCCGTGCCTTCGCCACGACGTCCTCCAGCGGACCGGCCAGCACGATGGGCAGGGCCAGCGCCTCGTCCACGGTCATCCCGGGCAGGCTCTCCAGCAGCGGCTTCAGCACCGGTTCGGGGTCGTCGGTGACGGCGACCAGCTGGATCAGCAGGTTCAGCTCGGCGGCCTCCGCCCGGTCCGCCGCCAGCGCGCGGTAACGGCCCACCCGCTCGTCCAGCTCCTCGGCGCGCAGCGGCTCCAGCGTGCCCGGCGTCCTGCCCGGGCGGGCGCCGGTGAAGGCCGCGATGTCCGCGTGCGCGGCGGTCAGCCGCAGCATCCGGTCGCCGTTGGCGCCGACCAGCACCGGCACCCGGGACCGGGCGGGCCGGGGCTGGTGATCCCCGGAACCGAGCAGCCGTTCCAGCTCCGCCAGGGTGCGCTCCAGGTGGTCCACCCGCTCGCGCGGCGAGCCGAAGGGCAGCCCGGCCGCCTCGTGCTCCGCCTGTACGTACCCGGTGCCCAGGCCCAGTTCGAGCCGGCCGCCGGTCAGCGCGTCCGTGGTCGCGACCTCGCGGGCCAGCAGCGCCGGGTTCCAGAAGCCCGTGTTCAGCACGAACGTGCCGAGCCGCGGACGCCGGGTCGCCTCCGCCGCCGCGACCAGCGCCGGGAACGGCGCCACCATGCCGAGGTGGTCCGGGACGAGGATCACGTCGTACCCCAGTTCCTCGGCGCGACGGCACTTGGCGCGCCACTCGTCGGCGGGCGCCGGCGTGAGCAGATTGACCCCGAAGCGGAACGGACGCGACATGAACTCTCCCCGATGCGTGACGACTTGCTCCGCACCGATTCCATCACGCCCGGGCCGGCGTGATCACTCGTGGGCGATCGCCGCCAGCACGTTCATCCGCGACGCCCGCAGCGCCGGCAGCAGGGCCGCGACCACGCCCACCACCGCCGCGCCGATCACCACCGCGACGAGTGTGCCCCAGGGGACCGCGAGCGCCGTCAGCCCGCGCAGGGCCAGCACCCGCTGCATGCACACGCCCCACACGAGCCCCAGCCCCAGTCCCAGGACCGCCCCGAACACCGCGATCACCACCGACTCCAGCCGGATCATCCGGCGCAACTGCCGCCGCCCCAGCCCGATCGCCCGCAGCAGCCCGATCTCCCTGGTCCGCTCCACCACCGACAGGGCGAGGGTGTTGACCACGCCGAGCACGGCGATGACGATCGACAGCCCGAGCAGCGCGTACACCAGGTAGAGGAGCACCGCGATCTGGTCGTGGACCAGGTCCTTGTAGTCGGCCTGGTCGCGCACCTGGACCTGCGGGAACGGCGTGAGCGCCCGCTCCAGGCGGGGCCGCAGGTCCGTCGGGTCCGTGCCCGGGGCCGCGTTGACGTAGAGCGCGGCGTCCTGCCCGTCCGGCACGTAGGTCTCCAGCGTCGCCAGACCGAAGAAGAGCCCGCCCTGCGCGCCGAAGCCCCCCGCCTGCTGCTGGTCGGTCAGCGCCCCGACGGAGAGCTCCGCCCGGTGCCCGCCCGGGAACTCCACCGGCAGCACACTGCCCACCCGCACGCCGTGCTCCCGGGCGTAGTCGGCGTCCAGGGCGAGGTGTCCGTCCGTCAGGGCGGCCGCCGAGCCGCCCCGCGCGTAGTCGAGGTGGGCGACGTCGTCGAGCCGGGTGCCGTACCCGGCCGCGACCGTCGTCACCCGCCGGCCGTCCGGCAGCCGTACGGCGACGGCCGTGAGCCGCTGCGGTACGACGAGCCCGACCCCGGGGGTCGCGGCCACCCGGTCCGCGACCTGCCGGGTGAACGGCGTGAAGCCCGAGCTCTGGACGACGAAGTCGGCGCCCAGCGTCCGGTCGATCTGCCGGTCGAACGACGCGGACAGCGAGGCGCTCGCCACCGACATCCCGCCGACCAGGGCCAGACCCACCATCAGCGCGGCGGCCGTGGCGCCCGTGCGGCGCGGATTGCGCAACGCGTTGCGCTGGCTCATCCGGCCGACCGGGCCGAACAGCGCGGGGAAGGCCGCGCCCAGCACCCGGATCACCGGCCGGACCAGCAGCGGCCCGGCCACCACGGTCGCGATCAGCGTCAGGACGACACCGGCACCCAGCAGCGCGGCGGCCTGCGCGGTCCGCGACGCCGTCGCACACCCGGCCAGCGCCGCCGCCCCGACCGCCCCCACCACCGCGCCGGCGACCGCCCGCGTCTTCAGCGGCTTGCCCACACCGGCCACCTCGGCGTCGACGAGCGCGGCCATCGGCGAGACGGCCGCGGCGCGCCGCGCGGGCAGGTAGGCCGCCACGAGGGTGACGCCGAGACCGACGACGTAGGCCGCGACCGGCGTCGCCCAGCCGATCACCATCTCCGCGGCCTTCAGGTTCATCCCGAACGCGCCCATCAGCCGGATCAGCCCGAACGCCAGCCCGGTTCCGGCGGCGAGTCCCAGCGTCGAGCCGACCAGCCCCAGCAGCAGCGCCTCGGTGAGCACCGAGCGCCGCACCTGCCGCCGGTCCGCGCCGAGCGCCCGCAGCAGACCGAGCTCCCGGGTCCGCTGGGCGATCAGCATGGAGAACGTGTTGACGATCAGGAACACGCCGACCAGCAGCGCGATGCCGGCGAAGCCCAGCATCACGTACTTGACGACGTCGAGAAACGTGCCGAGCGTCGCCGTGGCCGACCTGGCCTGTTCACCGGCGGTCTTCACCTCGTACGACCGGCTGCCGAGCGCCGCGCCGACCCGGCGCGCGAGTTCCGCGTCGGACACACCCCGCGCCGCGTCCACCGCGATGCCGGTCGCCCGCGCGGACGAGCCGAGCAGTTCCCGGCCGGCCACCGCCGGGTCCAGGTAGACCAGGGCCGCGCCGGGGTTGGTCGTGGTGAAGGTGGCGATGCCCACGACCCGGACCCGGAGGGAGCCCAGCCGCGCCTGCAGGGTCAGCGGGTCGCCGATCCGTACGTGCCGCCTGCCGGCCGTGTCCGCGTCCAGCAGCACCTCGCCCGCCCCGCGCGGCGCGTGACCCGACGTCAGCCGAACCGGGTTGCGGTCGGTCGCGTACCAGGCGGCGGCGATGGTGGGGGCGCCGGTGGTCGGGCCGACGGGCCGGTTGCGGCGGTCGACCACCACCACGTTCTGCACGGACACCTCCGCGCGGGCCGCCGCCACCCCGTCGACCCGGGCCACCCGGTCCCGCAGGGCGGCCGGCAGGGTCTGCGCCACGCCGCTCGTGCGCGCCGACCGCAGGTCCTCCCTGGGCCGGACCGTCACATCCGCGGCGGTGGTGGCGAACAGCCGGTCGAAGGTACGGGTCACGGTGTCGGAGAAGATCAGACTGCCCGCGACGAACGCCACGGACAGGACCACGGCCAGCGCGGACAGCGCCAGCCGCCCCTTGTGCGCGAGGAAACTCCGCAGGGTCGCCTTGAGCACCGGGTCAGCCCTCCCGGGCGGTGCGGGCGTCGGCGGGCCGGCCCCGGAGCACCTCGGACTCGGGGGCCCGGGGGTTCCCGCCGGGAAAGACACGCATCCTCTCCAGCACGGCCTCCGCCGTCGGCCGGGGCATCTCGTCCACGATCCGCCCGTCGGCGAGGAAGAGCACCAGGTCGGCGTGGGCGGCGGCACCGGGGTCGTGCGTGACCATGACGACGGTCTGCCCGAGGTCGTCCACGGCGCCGCGCAGAAAGCCCAGCACCTCCAGGCCGGCCCGCGAGTCCAGGTTGCCGGTCGGTTCGTCGGCGAAGACCAGTTCCGGCCGCGAGAGCAGCGCCCGCGCGCACGCCACCCGCTGCTGCTGGCCGCCGGACAGCTGGGCCGGCCGGTGCGTCAGGCGCTCCCGCAGCCCGAGCCGGTCGATCACGTCGTCCAGCCGGCGCGGGTCGGGCTTCCGGCCCGCGATGTCCATCGGCAGCGTGATGTTCTCGGCCGCGGTCAGCGTCGGGATCAGGTTGAACGTCTGGAACACGAATCCGACCCGGTCCCGCCGCAGCCGGGTCAGCTCCCGCTCACGCAGCCCCGTGATCTCGGTGTCGCCGAGCCAGACCTGACCCGCCGTGACGGTGTCGAGGCCCGCGAGGCAGTGCATCAGCGTGGACTTCCCGGACCCCGACGGGCCCATCACGGCGGTGAACCGGCCCCGCGCGATGTCCACGTCCACCGCGTCCAGGGCGAGCACGGCCGTCTCCCCGGAGCCGTACCTCTTGGTCAGCCCGCGGGCACGGGCCGCGGCCCCGCCGTCCGGTGCGCGGTCGGGTGCGTGTTGCACAGCAGGTGTCGACAAGACCGCCTCCCGGTCGCCGGTACTGCCCCGTCCCGGGCGAGCGTAGGGCACCGCCCGTGCGGGCGAGCGTAAGCGACGTGCGCGCCGGGCGCAGCGCCTCCGTGCGCCCTTGCTGCCGCTAGCGTTCCGGCGCTAGCGTCGAAGGATGGCGAAGACCCAGCTGAACGTGCGCGTGGACGAGGGCACCGCGCGCGCCGCCCGCGAGCGCGCCGTGGCCCGCGGCATGAGCGTCAACCGCTACATCGAAGAGCTGGTCAGACAGGACACCGGCGAGGCGGGCCGCACCTTCGTGGAGGCCGCCGCCGACTTCATGAAGCAGTACGAGGCCGTGTTCGCCGAGGAGTTCGCCGAGACCCGTTCCGCCGAGACCCGCGCCGCCGGCACCCGTTCCGCCGACACCCGCTCGGCCGACACCGGTGAAGGCCGTCGCTGATCCCTTGGACGATCTCAGCATCGACCTCGCCTGGTTGCTCATGCTCGCCGAACGGAGGACCCCGGGTGACCCGCAGGTCACCGACTGGGGCGCCCTGGTCGCCGCCGTCGCCCGGCACCGCGCGGAGATATTCGGCGTGCCCGTCTACGACAGCCCGCACGCCCGCGCCGCCTCCCTGCTCCAGCTGCTGATCCACGTGCCCGCGCTGGAGCGCTCCAACGCGCTGTTCGCCTCGGCGGTCGCCTACGCCTATCTGGTCGCCGGCGGCGAGAAGGTCGCCCCCACCCCCGAGCAGGTCCGTGACCTCGCCCGGCTGGTCAAGGACGGCGCGGCGAGCGTGGACGACATCGCCCGGCACCTGCGCGGCTGGAGCGTCTGATCAGCGGGCGTCCAACTCGTCCTCCCGCCAGGCCACACCGAGCGAGCAGTAGGAGGCCGGCAGCGCCGGACCGTTCTCGGGCAGCAGTACCCGCCGGTGCGGGCCTAGGCGGAACCCGGCGGCGCGCAGCGCGGCGACCGGGTCCCGGGACAGATGGCAGCCGCCGGCCAACGCCGGCCATAGGGTGCGGTCCAGGGCCTGCTGGGTCAGCGTCATCGCCCGGCCGCCGCCCCGCCCGTGTTCGAAGAACCGCACCTCGCCGCCGGGCCGCAGCACCCGTCGTACCTCGCCGAGCGCCCGCTCGACGTCCCGCACACTGCACAGCACCAGCGACAGCACGGCCGCGTCGAACGCCTCGCTCTTGACCGGCAGGGCCTCCGCCGCGCCCGGCACGACGTCGACCGGCACCTGGGCGCGCAGCGCGGCCCGCAGCGCCAAGCCCCTGAGCAGCGGCTCCGGTTCGATCGCGACGACCTCCGCGACCGCCCCGGGGTAGTGCCCGAAGTTCAGCCCGTTGCCCGCGCCGATCTCGATCACCCGCCCGGACAGCCCGGCGAGCAGCCGCTGCCGCACTCCGGCCATCCCCAGCCGGGACTCGGCGCCGACGCTGACCAGGGCGTAGCAGCGGGCGAACAGTGGATGGCTTACCGGACTCCGCGCCATCCGGCCGGAACGGGTGGACAGCAGCCGCATGGCAACCTCCCTGGACGGCACGCCCCTGAGAAGAGTGTCCCCCGGGACGGCCCGGCGCACCCACACCGACCGCCGTCGGCCGGGGGGCGGCCCGGGAACACAGGACCGGCGGGCGGTGCGGGGAGGCCACGTCAGACGAAGGGCCGGCGCGCGGCGCGGGCATCTGCGTCGGACGCAGGACCGGCGTGGCGTGGGGAGGCCACGTCGGACGCGGGACCGGCCGACGCGCGGCGCGGGAGGCTACGGCGCCGCCCGGATCCGGAACGCCTCCGCGTCCCAGGTGCCGTCCAGCCGCGGAGCGAGCCAGCCCGGTGCCGCCGTACGGAACCGGGCGGGCGGCAGCCCCCCGGCGCCCGCGGGCACCGCGCCGAGCAGCGGGGCGTCGGCGACCTCCGGCAGGTCGGCCACATTGCAGCGGCTGGCCAGATCGGGGGCGTCCGGCCAGCTGCCGATCACCACACCCGCCAACTCCACCTCGCGACGCCGCAGTTCGCGGGCCGTCAGCTCCGTGGTGTTGAGCGTGCCGAGCCCGGCCTGCGCGACGAGCAGCACCGGCGCGCCCAGCAGCGCGGCCGCGTCGGCCAGCGTGCCGCCGGCCGCGTCGAACCGGACGAGCAGCCCGCCCGCCCCCTCGACCAGCACCAGGTCGTGCTCGACGGCCAGCTTGGCGGCCCGCTCCGCCACCTCTCCCGGGCGCACCGGCGCCATCCCGGCCCGCCGGGCCGCCGTGCCCGGTGCCAACGGCTCGGGGTAACGGGCGAGTTCCGCGGTCGTGACCGGGCCGACGAGCCGCGCGACCTCGTCGGCGTCCCCCCGCTCGTCCGGCCGTACGCCCGTCTGGGCGGCCTTCAGCACGGCCACCGAGCGCCCGGCCGCGAGCGCCGCGGCGGCGACGGCGGCGGTGGTGACGGTCTTGCCGACCTCCGTGCCCGTCCCCGTGATCACCAGTACCGGCATCTCATCCCTCCCGCGCCGCGGCGCACACCGCGCGCGCGATCCGTGTCACGTCCTCGTCCGAGGTGACGTAGGGCGGCATCGTGTAGATCAGGTCGCGGAACGGGCGCAGCCACACGCCCTCCCGCACGGCGGCGTCGGTCGCGGCCTCCATGTCGACCGCGTGGTCGAGCTGGACGACCCCGATGGCCCCCAGGACGCGGACGTCCCGCACCCCGGGCAGCCCGCGCGCCGGTTCCAGGCCCTCCCGCAGTCCCGCCTCGATCCGCCTGACCTCCGCGAGCCAGTCCTGCCCCAGCAGCAGCTCGATGGAGGCGCAGGCCACGGCGGCCGCCAGCGGGTTGCCCATGAACGTCGGGCCGTGCGCGAGCACCGGCACCTCGCCCCGCGAGATGCCGTCGGCGACCCGCGCGGTGCACAGGGTGGCCGCCATCGTCAGATAGCCGCCGGTCAGCGCCTTGCCGACGCACATGACGTCCGGGGTGACGGCCGCGTGGTCCGCCGCGAACAGCGCGCCGGTGCGGCCGAAGCCGGTGGCGATCTCGTCGAACACCAGCAGCACGTCGTGCGCGTCGCACGCCTCGCGCAGCACCCGCAGATAGCCGGGGGGGTGGAAGCGCATCCCGCCGGCGCCCTGCACCACCGGCTCCACGATCACGGCGGCCAGCTCGTCCGCGTGCCGCGCGATCAGCTCGCGCAGGTGGTCCGCGTACGACTCCTCGTACCCGGCGGGCGGCGCGTCCGCGAACACCTGGCGCGGCAGCACGCCGGTCCACAGCTCGTGCATCCCGCCCTCGGGGTCGCACACCGACATCGGCTGCCAGGTGTCGCCGTGGTAGCCGCCCCGCCAGGTCAGCAGCTGCCGCTTGCCCGGCCGGCCGAGCGAGCGCCAGTACTGCAGGCACATCTTCACCGCGACCTCGACCGACACCGAGCCCGAGTCGGCGAGGAAGACGTGCTCCAGGCCGTCGGGCGACAGGTCGACCAGGTGCTTCGCGAGCCGGACGGCGGGCTCGTGCGTGAGCCCGCCGAACATGACATGGCTCATCCGGCCCAGCTGATCGCGCACGGCCTCGTTCAGGACCGGGTGGTTGTAGCCGTGGATGGCCGACCACCACGACGACATGCCGTCGACCAGTTCGCCGGAGCCGTCGGCCAGCCGCAGCCGGACCCCGCTCGCCGCCTCCACGACGAGCGGTTCCGCCCGCCCGGGCATCGGGCCGTACGGATGCCACACATGCCGCCGGTCCAGCTCCAGCAGCTCCGGCACGCCGAGGTCAGGCATTGGGCGCGAGGTCCGTTCCGGCGCCCCGGCGGCGGACCGCGACGAGGTCGGGGCGCGGCTCGTTCGCCGCGCCGGGCGCGCCCGCCGTACCGCAGACACCGCCGCCCTCGTGGGACCCGCACCCGGTCTCGGCGTGCGCCCCGCACCCGGCGTCCGCGTGCCCCCCGCACCCGGCGTCCGCGCCCGCGTGCCCACCACGGCCCGTCCCGGCGTGCGCGCCGCACCCGCCGCCGGCCGCCCGGTGTTCCGGCAGCGTCACCTCGCCGGCGCCCTCCACCTCGAAGCCGGCGTCCGCGATCATCTCGAGGTCCGCCTTGCCGGCCTGGCCCTCGCTGGTCAGGTAGTCGCCGAGGAAGATGGAGTTGGCCAGGTGCAGTGCCAGCGGCTGCATCGTGCGCAGGTGGACCTCGCGGCCGCCCGCGATGCGGACCTCGACGTCCGGGCAGACGAACCGGACCATCGCCAGGATCCGCAGGCAGCGCTGCGGGGTGAGGTTCCACTCCTTGGCCAGCGGAGTGCCCTCGAACGGGATCAGGAAGTTCACCGGCACCGAGTCCGGGTCCAGCTCACGCAGCGAGAACACCACGTCGACCAGGTCCTCGTCGCTCTCGCCCATGCCGGCGATCAGGCCCGAACAGGCGGACAGACCGGCCGCGTGCGCCTTCTGCACCGTGTCCACCCGGTCGGCGTACGTGTGGGTGGTCGTGATGTCCCCGTACGTCCCCTCGGACGTGTTGAGGTTGTGGTTGTACGCGTCCGCGCCGGCCTCGCGCAGCCGCTCGGCCTGGCCGTCGGAGAGCAGACCGAGGCAGGCGCACACCTCGACGTCCTCGTTCTGCTCCTTGATCGTCTTGATGGTCTCGGAGACCCGGTCCACGTCCCGGTCCGTCGGACCGCGCCCGCTGGCCACCAGGCAGACCCGCTTGGCGCCGCCCGCGAGGCCCGCCGCGGCGGCCTGGGAGGCCTCGTCCGGCTTCAGCCAGGTGTACTTCAGGATGTCGGCCTTGGAGCCCAGCCGCTGGGAGCAGTACGAGCAGTCCTCCGGGCACAGGCCGGACTTGAGGTTGACCAGATAGTTGAGTTTCACCCGGCGCCCGAACCAGTGCCGGCGCACCTTGCCGGCCGCGGCCACCACGTCGAGCAGGTCGTCATCGGAGGTGGCCAGCACGGCGAGCGCTTCCTCGCGGGTCGGCAGCTCGCGCCGAAGCCCCTTGTCCACCAGCGTGTTCAGCAGGTCCATGAGGTCCGATCCTGTCCTACCGGGGCGCCCCGGGCCAAGGAGACTTCGCACAACAGAGTCGCTTCACCGTGTGGGTATTGCCACACCATGGGCAGTCGGCCGTACCGCTAGGGTCTGTCCGCTACCTACAAAAGCACCGGAGGACCCATGGTGTTCGGCTGGATCGACGAGCAGGCCGAGGCGCGCCGCCGCGCGGGACTGGTCCGCATCCTGCGCCCGCGCCCCGCCGACTCGCCGCTGCTGGACCTGGCGAGCAACGACTACCTGGGTCTGGCCCGCCATCCGGAGGTCACCGAAGGAGCGGCCGAGGCCGCACGGACCTGGGGCGGCGGCTCCACCGGCTCCCGGCTGGTCACCGGCACCACCGCCCTGCACACCGAGCTGGAGCGGGCGCTCGCCGCGTTCTGCGGGTTCGAGGCGGCCCTGGTGTTCTCCTCCGGGTACGCCGCCAACCTGGCCGCTGTCACCGCGCTCGCCCCGCACGGCTCGCTCATCGTCTCCGACGCGGGCAACCACGCCTCCCTCATCGACGGCTGCCGGCTCGCCCGGGGGGAGCGGCAGGTCGTCGGGCACGCCGATCCGGAGGCCGTGCGCAAGGCCCTGGCCACGCACCGGGGGCCGGCGATCGTCGTCTCCGACACGGTGTTCTCCGTGGACGGCGACCGGGCCCCGCTGGCCGGGCTGGCCGAGGCCTGCCGGGAGCACGGCGCGGGACTGGTCGTGGACGACGCCCACGGGCTCGGCGTGCTGGGCGACGGCGGCCGGGGCGCGCCGTACGCGGCCGGTCTCGCGGGCGCCGGGGACGTGGTCGTCACGGCCACCCTGTCCAAGTCGCTGGGCAGCCAGGGCGGGGTGGTGCTCGGTCCGGCGCGGGTGATCGACCACCTCGTGAACGCGGCCCGGACGTTCATCTTCGACACGGGTCTGGCGCCGGCGGCGGCCGGTGCCGCGCTGGCGGCGCTGCGGCTGCTGGAACGTGAGCCCGAACGGGCGGCCCGGGCCCGGGAGGTGGCCGCGGAACTGCACGCACGGCTGACCGCCGCGGGTCTGGAGGCGGTGCGTCCGGACGCCGCGGTGGTCTCCGTGCGGGCTCCGTGCCCGGAGCAGGCGGTGCGCTGGGCGGCCGACTGCCGTACGGCGGGCCTGGCCGTGGGCTGCTTTCGCCCTCCCTCCGTGCCCGACGGCGTCTCCCGGCTGAGGCTGACCGCCCGCGCGGACCTGTCCGGGGCGGAGATCGAACGCGCTGTACGGGTCATCGTCGAAACGCGACCGTGAGTCGGCGTGGCACGGCCGTGCGTCGCGCGGATGTGGTCAGGGGCTGATCGATTCTGATCAGAGTGCGGTCAGGAATCCCGTCCAGCTCTCGGGGGAGAAGAGCAGGGCGGGACCGGCCGGCCTCTTCGAGTCGCGCACGGCGAGCAGTCCGGCCGCGGGGCCGGAGCGCGGCCGTGCCGTCTCCACGCAGTTGTTGGCTCCCGTGCTGTGGCTGCTGCGCAGCCAGCGCACGGAGTGCAGGTCGGTACTGGAAGGGACGTTCCGAGGCAGAGCGGTCATGGTGCCTCCTTACGCGCCGTCACCTATTCCGGCGATGTAGTCCAACGAGTCCTCGGGGGAAAGGGCGTGGAACTGAAGGATGTCGAAAGCCTCCGTGTAGGCCATGAGGTCTTCTTTCCGTTCCAGGTAGAGGCTACTCGTCAACTGGTCGAGAACAACCACGTCCAGATCAGAAGTGCTCGGAAATGAGAAAATAACGAAAGGCCCGGTGAGGCCGACATGCGCCCCCGCGGCGAACGGCAGCACCTGGAGCCGTACCTGGGGCAGCCGCGCGGCCTCCATCAGCCGCTCCAGCTGCCGCGCCATCACCTCCGGACCACCGACCTCGCGCCGCAGTACCGCCTCGTCCAGAACGGCGCTGAGCACCAGCGGCGGGTCCGAACGGAGCACGTCCTGCCGGGCGAGCCGCACCTCCACCAGCGTGTCCAGGCGGTCCTCGTCCAGGTCCTTCACCGCCGCCCGGGTCACCGCGCGGGCGTACTCGGCCGTCTGGAGCAGTCCCGGCACGACCGTGGTCTCCAGGGTGCGCATCGCGCCGGCCTGCGACTCCAGACTGATGAAGTCGCGGTACGTGGGCGGCAGCACCCCGCGGTAGGCGTGCCACCAGCGGTGCCGGCCGCCCGCGTCCTCCGCCCCGGCCAGCATCAGCAGCAACTCGCGCAGATGTCCGTCCCGGACCCCGTAGGCGTCCAGCAGTAATTCCAGATCCGCCGCTTTCACGCCGCTGGAACCGGTCTCGATGCGGCTGACCTTCGACTGGTGCCAGCCGACCAGCCGTGCGGCCTCACCGCTCGTGAGCCCGGCGCCGGTACGCAGCATGCGCAGTTCGGCGCCCAGTTTGCGGCGCCGCACCGCCGGACCGTTCTGCATGGGCTTCTCCTTACTCCTTCCGGGCCGCCCCAATACGGTCTCCCGTCGCAGAGTTCACCGCTTCGAGCGACAGATATATGCATATCTTGGTGGATCGCCCACCGTGACCGGCCCGTTGGTGGCAGTCTGGCGAACAAGCACCAGTCCGGGACCGTACTCGAACCCCCCGCCGCCTGTCGGACCGCGGTCCCGTGGGAAAGGGACGACGTCGCCATGGCAGACCACCTGGAAGCATCCGTCACTCTGCCGAGCGATCCCGCCTCGGTCTCCGCCGCCCGCTCCTACGTCGTCGGCACCCTCGCGGAGTGGGGTCTGCCGTCGGACACCGAGACGGCCGACGCCGTCCGGCTCATCGTCTCCGAACTCGCCACGAACGCCGTGCAGCACACCTTCGGCCAGTCACCCACCTTCACGGTCGACATCGCGCTGCACCATGACGAACACCTGCGCATCGGCGTCACGGACAGCCACCCCCGCTTCCCGAAGAGACTGCCCGCCGCCGTCCAGCAGGACAACGGTCGCGGCATGGTCATCATCCGCTGGCTCACCGCGGAGTGCGGCGGCAGACTCCGCATCCGCCCCACCCGCGAGGGCGGCAAGACGGTCTCCATCGAACTCCCCTGGACCATCCCGGCCGCCCCGGTCCCGGCGGGCCGGCCGGAGCAGTGACCCTCCCGCACGGGGCCACGCCGGTGCTTCGAGGCCCCACCGGACACGTCGCGCACGGCACTTTCCCCGAGGCCTCGGCCCGGGCCGGCAACCGGTGGCCCGCGCACCGGCGCGCTCAGCCGCCCGTGCTCCTCCCCGCCCGCCCGAACGCCCCCCGCAGCAGCGCCCGGAAGGCGTCCGCCGCCGGATTCGTCTCGTCCGCCCGGTACGCCACCGAGATCGTGCGCCGCAGCCGCCCGCCCTCCAGCGGCCGTACCCCGACCGGCGTCGTCGCGGTCCGCGCCACCATCTCCGGTACGACGGCCACCCCCAGCCCGGCACTGACCAGCGCGCACACCACTGCGTAACCGGGGGTCGGCACCAGCAGCGCCGGTGTGGCACCCGCCTCGGCGAGCAGGGCCTCGATCTCCCGCCGGGCCGCATGGTGCGGCGCCATGCTGATCAGCGGCTGTCCGGACAGCTCCGTCAGGGGCAGCCGGGCCGAGGCACTGGCGAGCGCGTGCCCCGGGGCGGTCACCGGTACCAGTTCCTCCACCAGGACCGGCTCCAGCCGCACCGCCGCCGGCACCGGGACGGGCTCCGCCGGATGGTAGGTGTGGGTGAGTGCCAGGTCCACCTCGCCGGCCGCCACCGCGATGACCCCGGACGGCGGGTCGTAGTCCGCCACCGAGAGCCGTACGTCGGGATGCGCCCGGCGGAACGCGCTCAGCGCGGGCGGCAGGAGGTGCACCCCGGCCGTCGGGAAGGTGCCGAGCCGCAGCGCGCCGCCGGTGAGACCGGTCAGCCGCGCCAGTTCGTGCCGGGCCCGCTCCAGTTCGTCCAGCACCCGGCGGGCATGGGCCACCAGAACCTCCCCGGCCTCGGTCAGCCGGGCCCCGCGATGGTGGCGCACCAGCAGCGCCGCCCCCGCCTCCCGCTCCAGCTTGGCCAGCTGCTGGGAGAGAGCGGGCGGCGTGTAGCCGAGCCGGTCCGCGGCCCGGGTGATCGAACCGGCCTCCGCGACGGCCACCAGCGCGGCGAGCCGGGTCGGGTCGTACATGCCCTCAGGCTAAAGCACTGCTTAAGGCCGACCCAGCTGATCCGAAGTACCTGCTGAAGGCTCCTCCCCGGCAGGCTGGACGGCATGGACGCACAGCTCATCGCCTTCACCGGGATCGCCGCGGCCCTGGTCGCCATGCCGGGCGCCGACTTCGCCGTGGTCGTACGCAACGCGCTCGTCTCGCGCCGGGCCGGTGCGGTCTGCGGGCTGGGCATCGCCGGCGGGCTCCTGGTGCACACCACCCTCGCGGTGGCTGGCGTCGCCGCCGTCCTGGTCGCCGTGCCCGCGCTGTTCCACGCCCTGCAGCTGCTGGGCGGCGCCTACGTGCTCCAGCTCGGCGTACGCACCCTGTGGGGGCTGCGGCGGCCCGCCCGGACGTCCGGGGGGACCACGGCCGGAGCCGCCCACCCGCTCCGGCAGGGCTTCGTCACCAACGTGCTCAACCCGAAGGCCTCGCTGACCTTCCTGAGCCTGCTGCCGCAGTTCGTGCCGGCGGGCAGTCCGGCCCTGCCGCGGACCCTGCTGCTGGCGCTGCTGTGGTTCCAGCTGGTCGCCCTGCTGGTGGAGCGCCTCGGCACCCGGCTGCGCCGGCCCCGGGCCGCCCGTGGGCTGGAGGCGGGCACCGGGGTGGCGCTGACGGTCCTGGGAGCGGCCCTGCTGCTGGAGCCGCTCCTGGCCTGAGGACGGGTCAGCTGACCCGGCCGTACCAGACGCTCCTCGTCCAGATCTTCTGCAGCCGCACCACGTCGCCGGTCTTCGGAGCGTGCCAGATCTTCCCGTGACCGGCGTAGATGCCGACGTGGTAGACGTACGAACCCGAGTGGAAGAAGACCAGGTCACCCGCCTTGCGGCTGCGGGCGGAGATGTGGTGGGTCTTGTTGTACTGCTGCGCGGCCGTGCGCGGCAGCTTCTTGCCGGCCTTCTTGTAGGAGTAGAGCGTCAGCCCCGAGCAGTCGAATCTGCGCGGCCCGGTGGCTCCCCAGGCGTAGGGGGCGCCCTTCTTGGAGGCCGCGATCCGCAGCGCTTTGGTCGCCGTGGTCGCCGCCGAGGCCTCACCCGCGAGGCCGGGCACCACGATCGAGCCGCCGACGGCGGCGAGAGTGAGAGCCGAGGCCGTGCCGGCCCGGGCCATCAGCGACGGGACACGATTGAGCGCAGTCATGCGCAACCCTTCGTCAGCCGCCTGTGAAGGATGACCTGTCGGATTCGGGCTGGCGAAGTTGCCCGGCCGCGTTGCCACGGCTTCACCCCAAGGATTGCTCGGAACCTCACGCCCGTCCGTGTCGGACGGACATCCGTTCCGGCGACCCGTCTTGCTTGGGTCCTCCACTCCTGCCGATCCACTCCGTCGACCGGTCACCCGGGCGGCGGCAGGACTCGGCGTCCGCCCGGATCGCCCCGCCGCGGTGGCGGGGGCTTGTCGTCAGACAGGGATCTTGGCTCACTCCTGTCCGAAAATCCCAACGGAACCGAGGATTTGTGGTGTTACTCACCACTCACCCGTTCGGGTGGACACTGCTCTGTTCGAGCCCCCGTCAGTTTCCCTACGTAGCCCCCGACCTGGGACGAAGCGTTGTCACGCGAGCCACGGACCCGCCTGCCGCGCAACTCGGGAGGCCCGGAAATCGATCTGGATGTACACCGGTCGGCGGTACGTCGTTCGGGCCGTTTCAACTCCCGTCCGAACGACGTCCGTCGACGCCCGGGTGTCCCGGGCCGGCCGGGTGTCCGCCTCAGCCGACGCCGTCCGGCGGGAGCGCGACGCGAGCGACCCTGCGCTCACCGTCGAGCACCCGCAGGGCCCGTGCCAGCGTGTCCCCGTGCAGCTCCGTCTCGCCCCGCTCGTGCATCAGCGCGAGCGCGTCGCGCAGCTCTGCCGCCTTGCGCACCAGGGCCTGCGCCGCGCGCAGCCCGTGGTACGTGCCCCCGGGCCGGGCCGGGTTGACGCGGCCGAGCAGGTCGACCGCCTCCAGGTAACGGTCGACCAGCTCGCCCTCGGCGCGGGTCAGGGCGGGCAGCGGCGGTAGGTCCGGCAGCACGGTCGGCTCACCTCGCGTCCGGTGCGCCGGGCGTGTCCCGGCGGCTGGGCACGATGCCGTCCACCAGACCGTAGGCGACCGCTCCGGAGGCGTCCAGGATCAGGTCACGCTCCAGGTCGGCGTCGACCTGCTCGGCCGTGCGCCCTGTGTGCCGGACGAGCATCTCGCGGAGCGTCCCGCGGGTCCGCACCAACTCCTCGGCCTGGAGGAGCAGGTCGCTGGGCTGACCGCGCACCGGCTCGGGCAGCGCGGGCTGTTCGATCACCACGCGTGCACCCGGAAGGGTGAACCGCTTGCCCGGGGCGCCGGCCGCGAGCAGCACCGCGGCCGAGGCTGCGGCCTGGCCCAGACAGTAGGTGACGACGTCACAGCTGATGTACCGCATCGTGTCGTAGATCGCCGTCATGGCGTCGAAGGAACCGCCCGGCGAGTTCACGTACAGCGTGATGTCCCGCTCGGGGGCCGCGTGTTCGAGGTACATCAGCTGGGCCGTCACGTCGGTCGCCGCCGCGGCGTCCACCGGCGTGCCGAGGAAGACGATCCGGTCCTCGAAGAGCTTCGCGTACGGATCGAGGGTACGGACGGCGCTCCCCGTGCGCTCGGTGAACTCGGGCAGGACATGCCGGGCTGCCGCTCGGTGCATGGACATACGCCTCCTCATGACGAGGCCCCCTTGGGCTCGACTTCTGTAAAAAATGTACAGGACGTACGTGACGTTATGATGGGGGTATGGCCTACGAGATTCCGGTGACGCAAGCCAGGGCTGAGCTCGCCGACCTGATCAACCGCGTGGTGTACGGCGGTGAGCGCGTCGTCGTGACCCGGCACGGCAAGCCGCTGGTCGCCCTGGTCTCGGCAGCCGATCTGGAGCGCCTCGACGCGCTGGAGGCGCCGGCCGACGAGCAGGTCGTCAGCTCGGTGTCCGCGGTCCGCGAGGCCGGTTCCGTACCCCGTGAGCAGCAGCGCTTCGGGATCGCGGCGGAGCACCGCCGGCCGGGCGCGTCCTGAGCCGTTCCCTTCGTCTGCGGGAGACCATCGGCCGGTCATGGGCCGATCAAAGTCTGGTTAACGTCGTTGAAACTCCGGCGCCCTAGCCTGCCGATCCACGTCACCAGGGGTTTTTCTGCCCGGAATGCTGTGTCTCCGGGGATTTGTCTGTGTGTTACACCTATCCCCGCCGTGGTGGCTGCGGCAACCGGACCCCGCACGGTCCGGAGCAAGGACTGTGAGGTGGGACGTGCAACTGACCCCGCACGAGCAAGAGAGGCTGCTGATCCACGTGGCGGCCGACGTGGCCGAGAAGCGCAGGGCCCGCGGGCTGCGGCTCAACCACCCGGAGGCGGTCGCCCTCATCACGTCGCACATCCTGGAGGGCGCGCGGGACGGCCGTACCGTCGCCGAACTGATGTCCTCCGGCCGCAAGATCCTGACCCGGGACGACGTGATGGACGGCGTCGCCGAGATGATCCACGACGTCCAGGTCGAGGCCACCTTCCCGGACGGCACCAAGCTCGTCACCGTCCACGAGCCGATCATCTGAGGGGGCCGCGATGATTCCCGGAGAGATCCTGTTCGCGGACGACCCCGTCGTCTGCAACGCGGGCCGTGAGGTCACCCGGCTCACCGTCCTGAACGCCGCCGACCGGCCGGTCCAGGTCGGCTCCCACTACCACTTCGCCGAGGCCAACCCCGGCCTGGAGTTCGACCGCGCCGCCGCCCGCGGCAAGCGGCTGAACGTCGCCGCCGGCACCGCCGTCCGCTTCGAGCCCGGCATCCCCGTGGAGATCGAGCTGGTGCCGCTCACCGGCGCCCGCATCGTGCCCGGGCTGCGCGGGGAGACCGGAGGCGCCCTCGATGCCTGAGATCTCCCGCGACGCCTACGCCGACCTGTTCGGCCCCACCACCGGCGACCGCATCCGGCTCGCCGACACCGACCTGCTGATCGAGATCGAGGAGGACCGCTCCGGCGGCCCCGGAAGCTCCGGCGACGAGGCGGTCTTCGGCGGCGGCAAGGTCATCCGCGAGTCCATGGGACAGTCCCGCGCCACCCGCGCCGAGGGCACCCCCGACACCGTGATCACCGGTGCCGTCGTCATCGACCACTGGGGCATCGTCAAGGCCGACGTCGGCATCCGCGACGGCCGGATCACCGCCCTCGGCAAGGCCGGCAACCCGGACACCATGGACGGCGTCCACCCCGACCTCGTCATCGGCCCCGAGACCGAGGTCATCGCGGGCAACGGGCGCCTCCTCACCGCCGGCGCCATCGACGCGCACGTCCACTTCATCTGCCCGCAGGTCGCCGACGAGGCACTGGCCTCCGGCGTCACCACCCTGGTCGGCGGCGGCACCGGCCCCGCCGAGGGCTCCAAGGCCACCACCGTCACCCCCGGCCCCTGGCACCTGGCCCGGATGCTGGAGGCGATGGAGGCCTACCCGGTCAACGTCGGCCTCCTCGGCAAGGGCAACACCGTCAGCCACGAGGCGATGCTCTCCCAGATCCGCGGCGGCGCCGTCGGCCTGAAGCTGCACGAGGACTGGGGCTCCACGCCAGCCGTCATCGACGCCGCGCTCACCGTCGCCGACCGCACCGGCGTCCAGGTCGCCATCCACACCGACACCCTGAACGAGGCGGGCTTCGTCGGCGACACCCTCGCCGCGATCGCGGGCCGGGGCATCCACTCGTACCACACCGAGGGTGCCGGCGGCGGCCACGCCCCGGACATCATGACGGTCGTCTCGCAGCCGAACGTGCTGCCCAGCTCCACCAACCCGACCCGGCCCTTCACCGTCAACACGACCGAGGAACACCTCGACATGCTGATGGTGTGCCACCACCTCAACCCGGCCGTGCCGGAGGACCTCGCCTTCGCCGAGTCCCGGATCCGCCCCTCCACCATCGGCGCGGAGGACATCCTGCACGACCTCGGCGCGATCTCGATCATCTCCTCCGATTCCCAGGCCATGGGCCGCGTCGGCGAGGTCGTCCTGCGCACCTGGCAGACCGCGCACGTCATGAAGCGCCGGCGGGGCGCCCTGCCCGGCGACGGCCGCGCCGACAACCACCGGGTACGGCGCTACGTCGCCAAGTACACGATCAACCCGGCGCTCGCCCAGGGTCTCGCCGCCGAGATCGGCTCCGTGGAGAGCGGCAAGCTCGCCGACCTGGTGCTGTGGGAGCCGGCGTTCTTCGGCGTCAAGCCGCTCCTCGTCATCAAGGGCGGGCAGATCGCGTACGCCCAGATGGGCGACGCCAACGCCTCCATCCCCACCCCGCAGCCGATCCTGCCCCGCCCGATGTACGGCGCGATCGGCCGCGCCCCGGCCGCCAACTCCGTCAACTTCGTCTCGGAGCCGGCGATCGAGGACGGGCTGCCGGAGCGGCTGGGACTCGGCAAGCGGTTCACGGCGATCGAGTCCACGCGCGCGGTCACCAAGGCCGACATGCGGGAGAACGACGCCCGGCCCGACGTCCGGATCGACCCCGACAGCTTCGCCGTGCACATCGACGGCGAACTGGTCGAGGCCGCCCCGGCCGCCGAACTGCCCATGGCCCAGCGTTACTTCCTCTTCTGAGGGCGGTGTGATGTCACGGGCGGCACTGCTGGTCCTGGCCGACGGCCGCTTCCCCGCCGGAGGACACGCGCACTCCGGCGGGGCCGAGGCGGCCGTCAAGGCGGGCCGCATCACCGACGCCGCGAGCCTGGAGGACTTCTGCCGGGGCCGGCTGCACACCGCCGGACTGGTCGCGGGCGCGCTCGCGGCCGCGGCCGTGCTCGGCGCCGACCCGGGCGAGCTGGACGCGGCGGCCGACGCCCGCACGCCGTCCCCGGCCCTGCGGGCCGTCGCGCGCCGGCTCGGCCGACAGCTGCTGCGGGCGGCGCGGGCGGCCTGGCCGTCCGCCGAACTCGACGCCGTCGCGCGGCGGTTCCCCAAGGGAGCCCACCAGCCGGTGGTCCTGGGACTCGCCGCACGGGCGGCCGGACTCGCGCCGGAGGACGCGGCCCACTGCGCGGCGTACGAGAGCGTGAGCGGGCCGGCGACGGCCACCGTGCGGTTGCTGAGCCTGGACCCGTTCGACGCGACCGCGGTGCTCGCCCGGCTGACGCCCGAGCTGGACCGCGTGGCGGACGCCGCCGTGGCGGCGGCGCGGAGCACGGCCGAGGAAGGGGTTGACGCGCTGCCGGCCGCGTCGGCCCCCGTGCTGGAGGTCATGGCCGAGGCGCACGCCGCCTGGCCGGTTCGGCTGTTCGCCTCCTGAGCCCGCCCCACCACCCGCGCACCCCACTCGCCCGGCTGAAGACCTACCGACCACAGGAGCCGTCCCCATGCACCTCGACCACCCCCACCCCGGACCCGCCGCCGTCAGCGCGGACGCACACCGCCCCGACGGCACCTGCCGCGCCCTGCGCATCGGGCTCGGCGGCCCCGTCGGATCGGGCAAGACCGCCACCGTCGCCGCGCTCTGCCGGGCGCTGCGCGACGAGCTGTCCCTCGCGGTCGTCACCAACGACATCTACACCCGCGAGGACGCCGAGTTCCTGCTCCGGGAGGCCGTGCTGCCGCCCGAGCGGATCACCGCCGTCGAGACGGGCGCCTGCCCGCACACCGCGATCCGCGACGACATCTCCGCCAACCTCGAAGCCGTCGAGGACCTGGAGGACGCGGTCGGCCCGCTGGACCTGATCCTCGTCGAGTCCGGCGGCGACAACCTCACCGCCACCTTCTCCAAGGGGCTCGTGGACGCCCAGATCTTCGTCATCGACGTGGCCGGCGGCGACGACATCCCGCGCAAGGGCGGACCCGGCGTCACCACCGCCGACCTGCTCGTCGTCAACAAGACCGACCTCGCCCCGTACGTCGGCTCCGACCTCGCCCGGATGGCCGCCGACGCCAAGGCGCAGCGGGCCGCACTTCCCGTCGTCCTCCAGTCGCTGCGCGGCGGGACCGGCGTCGCCGACGTGGCCGCCTGGGTCCGCGAACGGCTCGCCGCGTGGACGGCGTGACCGCCACCGGGGTCAGGGCCGGCGTGGGGGACGTGTCCGTCGGCGGCGCCCGGGCGGGAGTGGACGGCGTGTCCGCCTCCGGGGTCCGGGCGAGCGCCAGGATCGTCGCACGCCCCGACGGCGGCGGCGGAACGGCCCTGCCCGTCCTGGACGGCGAGGGCCCGCTGGCCCTGCGCCGCACCCGGTCCACCGGAGCCGGCGCGAAGGTCATGGTCGTCGGCGCGATGAGCGGGCCGCTCGGCGGCGACCGCTTCACGCTGTCCGCACGGGTGGAGGAGGGCGCCCGGCTGCACGTCGGCTCGGCCGCCGCCACTCTCGCCCTGCCGGGCCAGGCCGGGGGAGAGGCTCGCTACGACGTCCGGCTCGACGTGACCGCGGGCGCCGAACTGCACTGGCTGCCCGAGCAGTTGATCTCCGCCGACGGAAGCGACCTGTACGTCACCACGCGGGCCGAACTCGCCGTGGGCGCCCGCCTCGTCCTGCGCGAGGAGCAGGTCCTGGGACGGGCCGGCGAGCCCCCCGGCCGGCTCACCAGCCGCCTCACCGTGCGCGTCGCGGGCCGGACCGTACTGGACCAGGAGCTGTCCTGCGGCCCCGGAGCACCGGGCGGCTGGGACGGGCCGGCGGTGCTGGCGGGCCACCGGGCGGTCGGGCAGCTGGTCGTCGTCCGCCCCGAGTTCGCGGAGCGTGCGGTACCGGCCCGGATGCTGGGGGAGAACGCGGCCCTGATACCGCTGGCCGGTCCGGCCGTTCTGGTCAGCGCCGTCGCGTCCGACGCCCTGCGTCTGCGACGGCTCCTGGACGAGGCGCTCGCCGGGCTCGACTGAGGCGGACGGGCGGTTCGCGGCTCGAACATGATCATCCGGTTATCGGATTGGTAAAGAAGACCGGCAAACCCTGTTCCCCGTGCGCCCACAGCCGAGAGGATCCCCGCCTGACAACTCACAGCGAGGTACGGGGAGGGGCCCCACTTGAGGGAGAACAGTCCGAAGAGCCGCCTGCTGGCGCTCGGTTCGGCCGGAGCACTCGTCACCGCCACCCTGATCGCCGGCGTCGTGTCGGCGCCCACGGCCGGCGCCGTCGGCCGCACCGCGCCGGACCGCGAGGCCAAGGGTGCGGAGATTGCCGCCGCCCGCGCCGCCAAGGCCGGCGTCAAGTGGCAGGACTGCCCGGACGACTGGGGGCTGGAGAAGCCCATCCAGTGCGGCTGGGTCAGCGTGCCGCTCGACTACGCCCACCCCTACGGCAAGCAGATCAAGCTCGCCGTGGACCGCATCGGCAACACCGGCACCAAGAAGGAGCGCCAGGGCGCGCTCGTCTACAACCCGGGCGGCCCCGGAGGCTCCGGCCTGCGCTTCCCGCGCCGGGTCACCACCAAGAACGCCGTCTGGGCGAACGTGGCCAAGGCCTACGACTTCGTCGGCTTCGACCCGCGCGGTGTCGGCCACTCGGCGCCCATCTCCTGCATCGACCCGCAGGAGTTCGTCAAGGCGCCCAAGATGGACCCGGTGCCGGACAGCCGGGCCGACAAGACCGCGCAGCGCAAGCTGGCCCGCGCCTACGCGGACGGCTGCGCCGAGCGCAGCGGCCGGATGCTGCCGCACATGACCACGCCGAACACCGCCCGCGACCTGGACGTCATCCGTGCCGCCCTGGGCGAGAGGAAGCTCAACTACCTCGGCGTCTCCTACGGCACCTACCTCGGCGCCGTCTACGGCACCCTCTTCCCGGGCCACCTGCGCCGCATGGTCGTCGACAGCGTGGTCAACCCCTCGCGGGAGAACATCTGGTACCAGGCCAACCTGGACCAGGACGTCGCCTTCGAGGGCCGCTGGAAGGACTGGCAGGACTGGGTCGCCGCCAACGACGCCGCCTTCCACCTCGGCACCACCCGCGCCGCCGTCCAGGCCAAGTGGCTGGACCTGCGGGCCACCGCGAAGAAGCACCCGATCGGCGGGGTCGTCGGCCCGGCCGAGCTGATCTCCTTCTTCCAGAGCGCGCCGTACTACGACTCCTCGTGGGTGCCGGTCGCCACCGTCTTCAGCAAGTACGTCGCCGGTGACACCCAGGCGCTGGTCGACGCGGCCGCCCCGGACCTGTCGGACACCGCGGGCAACATCTCCGCGGAGAACAGCAACGCCGTCTACACGGCCGTCGAGTGCGCCGACGCCAAGTGGCCCACCAGCTGGCGGAAGTGGGACCGGGACAACACCCGGCTCGACAAGAACTACCCGTTCCTGACCTGGGCCAACGCCTGGATGAACCTGCCGTGCGCCACCTGGTCGGCCAAGCAGCACACCCCGGTCGAGGTCGGGACCCACAAGGGCCTGCCCCAGGTCCTGATCGTGCAGTCCACCCGTGACGCCGCCACCCCGTACGACGGCGCCGTCGAACTGCACAAGCGCTTCAAGGGCTCCCGCCTGATCACCGAGAAGGACGCGGGCTCCCATGGTGTGACCGGCCTCGTCAACCCGTGCATCAACCAGCGCGTCGACGCCTACCTGCTCGACGGCACGCTGGACGGCAGGGACGTGACCTGCGCCCCGCACGCCACGCCCAAGCCGTAACCGCACCGGTACGGTGACGAGGGGCGGCCGGACTCTCCCGGCCGCCCCTCTCCCGCGCGCCCGCCAGGCCGCCAGCGCAGCGTCCTTGTGGACGGCAGGGATCAGGCGAACGGCGCCCGCGGGAACCTCCGTTCCCTCGCCCGCTGCTCCGCCGCGTGCCGTTCCTTGACGACCGACGCGTACTCGTCGACGTACTCCTGCCCGGACAGCGTCAGGATCGCGTGGACGATCTCGTCGGTGACCGCCCGCAGCACGGCCTTCTCGTTCTCCATGCCGGCAAAGCGGGAGAAGTCCAGAGGCTCGCCGAAGCGGATGGTCACCGGGCGGATCCGGGGGACGACCTTGCCGGGCGGCTGGGCCTCGAACGTGCCGATCATCGCGCAGGGCACCACCGGCACCCCCGCCGTCAGGGCCATGACGGCGACCCCGACCTTGCCCTTGTACAGCCTGCCGTCGTGCGAACGCGTGCCCTCCGGGTAGATGCCGAGCAGCTCCCCCCTGCGCAGCACTGCGAGCCCCTCGCGGATGGCGGCCTGCCCCGCCTCCTTGCCCGAGCGGTCCACCGGGATCTGACCGGCGCTGCGGAAGAAGAACGCGGTGAGCCGGCCCTTCACCCCCGGCCCGGTGAAGTACTCCGCCTTGGCGAGGAAGGTGATGCGGCGTCTGAGGATCGCCGGCATCAGGAAGTGGTCGGAGAAGGACAGGTGGTTCCCGGCGACGATGGCCGGCCCCGACGCGGGCACGTGCTCCAGGCCCTCGATCCGGGGACGGAAGACCAGTCTGAGCGGCGGCCCCAGGAACACGTACTTGAGCAGGTAGTAGAACACGGCTCGTTCCTCACTCCAGCAGGTCCGCTGCTGGCCAGGATGTGCGCAGGTCAACGCATGGATTCACCAAGTGGGACCAGGTGCATCTGCAGTCATCTGTAACCACGTTCGGCAGTACTCATGCTGACTCATCGCCGAGTTCGCTGATTCTCCGTCAGTCGGCGGCTGCCGCTCAGAGCCTGTGCGGCAGTGGTCGACGTCGCATACGTTCAGCGTGGGCGGGCCGGTGCGGCCCTCGAAGCTCCGCCCTCGGCTGCGGACTCACGCCGTAACCATGTGCCCTTGCAGCCCCTTCCGCTGACAGGCGTCCCGCACAGGCGTCGGCCGGAGCGGCGGACCATCGGTGATGCGAGAAGCGGGCAGCTCCCGCCTCGTGCTCAATTACTCTCTATGACTATGGAGTTACCCGAGCAGCGTGCTCTCGAGGCGAGCAGCGCCGAGGTCTGCGACGATGCCGCGGAGGCGGTGGCCGGGATCACCGGTCTGGTGCTGACGGCGACGGGGTGGGCACGTGTGAGGCGTGCGCTCGACCGGATGGAGAGGGCGGTCGAGTCGGGGAGCGCGGACGTTCTGAACGCCGCGACGGCACAGCTGGAGCTCGCAACGCCCGCGCGGATCCGAACACTGCTCGGCGAGGAGGGGGAGCCGGCCCCGCACGACGTGGTCGAACGGGCCAACCGGCTGGTACACGCGCTGCGCAGCGAAGCCGGGGACGGCGATCGCGTGGAGGGTGAGCCGACCGGTGACGGCCCTCACTGACCAGTCCCTCGTCGTCCATCTGTTCATCGCCACCACCGGACGGCGTGCCGCTGTGTCGTACCGGCGGCTGCGCGAGGTGTGGGAGGCGTTCGGAACGGATCTCGGTATGACGCGACCCGTAGCGGCGACCGGACTGCCCGACGTGCTCCCCGAAGAGCTGACCGATCTACCTGCGACTGCGGAACTGGGGGCGCGGCGCAGCCGCGACGGTTTGTCGCAGGCGATCCTGCGACGTCACCATGACCTGTTGTGCCTGTCGGTGGCACTCTCGCCCCCTGCGGCTGCCGAGGCGTCGTGGGCGGAATGGGATCGGCGATGGGCGCAGGTCGTGGGTACGACGGGAGACTGGGCCCTCGGCGAGGCACGGCTGCTCGTCGCCTACCGTGCCGCGATGGACGAGACCCCGGTGGACGAGACCCCGGTGGACGTCCGGCTGATGGAGGAGTCGATCCGGTCGGCGTTGTCGTGTGTGGATCCGCTGCCGCGGCTGGGGCCCGTTGTCGGCGTGGTCCGCCCGCCGGTCACCGTGTGGGAAGCGGGCGACAGCTCCGAGACCCGGCAGCTACGCCGGTTCGTCGCTGTTGCCGTCGACCGTGGGAGCGAGCCGCAGGAGGCCGAGCGCTGGCTGTGGAGCCAGGGGGGCAGCGCACCACCGTCGTTCGTCCGGTATCTCGCGAACGCGGCCAAGCTTCGATACCAGATCAGGGTTCACGCGGCCGACGAGAGGGACGCGGGCTCCGACGTGGGGGCGATCGTGGACGCTGCGCTGGCGGTTCTGGACAGGTCCTCGACGGCCGGCGAGGACCAGCCGGACGCACGCGGTGAGGAATTGGCCGTGTGGCGTCACCGGCTGCTGGCGCTGACCGCCGGCTCCGCCGGGCTCACCCAGCGGATCACCCGCTTGAGGGAGATGCACGCCACCGCACAGATCGCCGAGGCCAATATCCGTTCCCTGAGGGACGATGCCGGGGTGCCCGCCGATGCGCCCGGCGTGTTCGCGGAGGACAGCGCTCTGGCCGGCCGATTCATCCAGCGCCTGGCCGACGAACTGGTCTACCTGGAAGCGGACCGGGAACGTGCGCGAGATGCGCTGGCGGCCGTGGCGGCCGAGGCGGAGCATGCCGTGCAGCGTCGCCGGGAGATCTCCCAGGAACGGGCCGACACCCTCCAGCGGCGGCAGAGCGAGACGAATCTGATGCAGACGGCCCTACTCGGCGCCGTGCTGATGGTCCTGGCCGCCGCGCAGACCTTCGAGTACCGGATCCCCCTGCTGCCCAGACCCGCGATTCCCGCCCTCATCGCACTGCTCGGCGCGGCCGCCCTCCTGTTGGGCAGCATCGTGCTGTGGCTCGTTGTCCCGTCACAGACCGCCGGACAGGGCCGGGGACGGAGGCGGGTCGGCGCTGTGTTCGCCGGCCTGGTCGGCGCCGCCGCAGGCTGGCTGGCCGTCACCGTGTTCGTGTACGCAGTCACCGGCAGGGCCTCGCCGGTCGCGCTGACGCTGGCTGTGGCAGTGCCTGCATGCGGTTGTGCTTGCTTCATCATGCACCGCCACCTGGGCGATGACCGGGATTGACCGGTGGCGAACGAATTCGGCGGAGAGACCCTGGTTCGCCCAGCCAGGTACTGACGATGTCCTGCTGAGTGTGGGGAGGGAGAAGCATGCGGGAGGAGCGTGCTGCGGCCGTAGCCGCGCGTGTGCGCCGATTCGAGACGGATCGGGACCTGTCGGCGGTACTGGACCCAGAGGCGCTGGCCGATGCGCGCCGACTCGCTGAAGCCTTGCGGGACGACGAGGTCGGTGAGCACAGGGCCACGCTCGGTTCCCTGTACTGGTACAGGTCGTGGGCGCTGCAGTGGGAGGGCCGCCCGAACGACGAGGAAATCAAGGCGGCGGTACAAATCCTTGTGCCGTGTTTCGTGGCGGGCGGCATATCGCTGCCCGAGCTCTTGCTGCCTCTGATCGCCCGTGCCGCCGTCCCCGTCGCGCTGGCCATGCTCCGTCAAATGCGGGAAGAAGCGGGCCCCGATCTGTGCGCCACCGTCCCGGGCCTGTGGGGCCGTATTGTGGAAGCCACGCCCCCCATAGTCGCCGCATCCCGTGCCTTCAGCTTGGCCAAGCTCAGTGAAGCTCTACTGCTGCGCTTCAAGAAGGAGGGAGCGAAGCCCGATCTCGAGGCAGCGGTCGCCGTCGCCCGGGAAGCCGTGCAGCAGGTCGACTCCGAGGATCCGAGCCGTGCGTGGTACCTGCACACTCTGGGCGAGGCGCTGCGGGCACGGCACCAGGACACGGACGACCCGAACGTACTCGGCGAGGCAGTCACCCTCTTCCGCCAAGCCGTACGGACCGCGCATCCCGACGACCCGGGCCAGGTGATGTACCGGGCCTATCTGGCGGACTCCCTGCTGGAACAGTTCCGCAAAAGCAGGACGACGGAGCACCTCGACGAGGCCATTGAGGCGCACGCACTGGCAGTGCACCCCGCACACCACGACCATCAGGATCCAGAGCGGGCGTGGTTGCTGGGCAACCTCGGCACTCTCCTACGGGAACGCTTCGAACGCACCGGGGAGCCCGGGTATCTCCACGAGGCCGTCGCGGCGAGTCGCAAGGCCCTGGAGGCTGCCCCCGACAACGCCCTCCTCCGGGCGGCTGTCCTGTCGAATCTGGGTTCATCCCTTCGGAACCAGTTCGGAATCACCGGTCAGCAGGAACTTCTCGACGAGGCCGTCCTCCTGCTGCGCGAG
The DNA here is from genome assembly GCF_055639035.1 of Streptomyces sp. NPDC107654. Taxonomy (NCBI): domain Bacteria; kingdom Bacillati; phylum Actinomycetota; class Actinomycetes; order Kitasatosporales; family Streptomycetaceae; genus Streptomyces; species Streptomyces sp. NPDC107654. Next base: position 152,245 of record NZ_JBVKBI010000011.1, on the reverse strand, counting down.
GCGGTGAGCCTGACTCCACGTGAAGACGCCGGCCGAGTCGTATTCCTCTCCAACCTGGGGGCAGCGCTCGGAGACCGGTTCGTACGCACTGGCGCGCAGACCGACCTCCACGAAGCGATCGAACTCACGCGCGAGGCCGTCCAGCGTGCTGTGCCGTCGGACAGGGACGAGCCGGAAGCGAGTGTGCGCTGGGCCAACCTGAGCGGTCTTCTGAGGAGGCGTTTCGAGCGCTTCGGTGATGCGGCGGACCTGGACGAATCGATCGCCGCCGGTCGGCGAGCCGTGGGCTTCACCCCCGACGATCACCCCAACCGGGCTATGAACCTTTCCGCTCTGGCAGCCGCTCTCGGTTATCAGGCCGACACATCCACCAGCCGACCGCCCCACCTGGAGGAACTGGTCGACACATGTCGCCAAGCCCTTCGCGCGGCGCCTCGCGGCCACCCGCTCCACGTCCTGTGCCTCTCCAATCTCAGTGACGCCCTCCGCCTCCAGCATCAGCGCACCGGCGGGGACACCGGAACCCTGAACGAAGCAGTCGATACGGCCCGAGCGGCAGTCCAGGCCGGATCCGAAACCGATCCCTACAGGGTCGTTCACCAGTACAACCTGGGACGGGCTCTTTGGGCTCGCGCTCACGCAAGCGCGGACGCCGCGGACCTGGACGCGGCGACAGAGGCTTACGCCGCCGCCGCGTCGAACGCCGCCGGCGCGCCCACCTGGAGGATCGGCGCAGCGGGTTCGGCCGCGAAACTGGCCCAGGAACAGGGTGACACCCGCTACGCCGCCGAGCTCCTGGAGAACGCCGTGCGTCTGCTTCCGGACACCGTCCCGCGCCGACTCGCTCGTGCCGACCAGCAGCACGCCTTGAGAAGCCTCTCGGGATTGGCTGGCGATGCCGCTGCCCTCGCTCTGGCCGCCCATGGCCAATCCGGCGCCGCACGGGCGCTGGGGCTGCTGGAGCAAGGCAGAACAGTGCTGCTCAGTCAGGCACTTGACAGCCGCAGTGACCTGACCGACCTGCGGCAGCGCCATCCCGCTCTGGCAGCCCGCTATGCGGAGTTGCGCGACCGGCTGCACGCCTTTGGGGCTCCCGCGCACTTCGGCAGCGCGTGGCCGGCAACGAACTCACCGACGCACGTGCTCCTCGACAGGCACGGACTCTCCACCCAGTTCGCCGAGACCGTCGACGAGATTCGAGGGCTCGACGACTTCCACACCTTCCATCTCCCGCCCAGCACAGAGCAGCTCGTGCAGGAGGCGTATGACGGTCCCGTCGCGGTGCTCAACGTCAGTTCGCATCGCAGCGACGCCATTCTTGTGCGGACACGAGGAATCACCAGCGTCGAGCTGCCCTCGCTCACTGTGGAAAGCGTCAGTGAAAAGCTCTCCCAGTTCCACAAGTCGCTTGCCGACGTCAACGATCCCGGCCTTGGAGAAGAGGAACAGGATCGTGCACAGGGCGCGCTGCACGATGTCCTGGAATGGCTGTGGGAAGCGGCTGCCGAACCTGTCCTCGAAGGACTGGAGATCCGCGGACCATCCTCGGAGGGAGCGGTTTTGCCGCGGATGTGGTGGGTCCTCGCAGGCCCGCTCGGCCTACTGCCCATCCACGCTGCCGGACGCCACCGGCAAAGGACCGGCCACACTGTCATGGACCGCGTCGTCTCTTCCTACACTCCGACGATCCGCGCCCTGAGCCACGCGCGACGAGCGACCCCGCCAACGACTTCTCCGGGCAAAGCGCTGATTGTGGCCATGTCGAACACACCCGGGGCTCGCCCGCTGCCCTACGTACGCAGCGAGGTCGAGAGCATCGCAAGGCGACTGCCTGAGCACGTCGTCCTCACGGACGATCCAGACACCAGCGCGGAGCGAACATACGGTGCATTGGCCACCGCGGCCAATGTCTTCTCTCACCTGGCCGACTGCACCATCGCACATTTCGCCTGCCACGCTGTCAGCGATGCCGCGGACCCTTCTCGCAGTGGCCTGTTGCTCCACGACCACCGTGAGACACCGATGTCCGTCGCCGATCTCGCCTCGGCCAGTCTGGACCACGCTCGACTGGCCTATCTGTCGGCGTGCCGGACCGCGATCACGGCAGATTTCCGCCTTGTGGACGAGGCGATCCACCTCACTTCCGCGTTCCAACTCGCCGGGTTCCGTCACGTGATCGGTACTCTCTGGGAAGTGAACGACAGGCTGGCCGCCCGAGTCTCGGACCGCTTCTACGCCAGTCTGCTGGACCTTACGGACAGGATTGAAGACGACAGGGTCGCCTCCGCGTTGCACCACACGATGCGCGCGCAACGCGATAGATACGTCGGTACGCCGTCTCTGTGGGCAGCCCATGTCCATGTCGGGCCGTGACCCACTCTGCGCGCTCCCGGACATGTGTGGTTCTCCGGCGAAGCGGTGAGTCCAAGCCGACGGCGAATCAGGGGCCCTTCGAGCGCATCCGGCCGGTTCACGCCCGCTCCGCCGCGTCGACGAGTTCAGGCGGAGTTCGCGTCCTCGCGGGTGCCCGTGCGGCCGGGCGCGGCGGGTGCGGTGGGCTCGTGGAGGGCGGCGTCCGCCGTGGGGAAGACGGGGAGCAGGGGGTTCAGGCCGAGGATGTCCCACACGTGCCGGTAGTGCTCGTTGAGAGCGGCGAGACGCAGGCTGCCGGCGCGGTCCTCGAGTGTGTGCCACAGCGTGATGAGCATACTGACACCCGACGAGTCGAGATACTCGAGCCGGAACGCGTCCAGCACCAGGGTGGTGCACCCCTGCCTGATCAGGTCCTCGCATTGGGCAGCGGCGAGTGGGGCGGTGTCGTAGTCGATCTCCGCCGGCAGTTGTGCGACTGTCGCGTTCTCGCCTTGCATCCGCACGGTGAGCATGGGTGAAGTGCTCCCATCTTGACCGTTTGTCTCGTCCAGTCCCGTATGGGTACCGTCCTACGCCTACCCACCGCCCCGCCGGCCACGCGCCAGGGGTGTCGGGGCGCCGTAGGGACCCGGACGGCACCGGCGGATCACTCGGACAGCGCGGTGTGCAACCGTATCGCCGTGCCCTCGTGCGTCCTCGCTCCACGTCCGCAGCACACCCTGACCGCGGCCGTGGCGGATGCTGATGGTGGCCCATTCGGTGGCGGCGAGGTGCAGCTCGCGCGGGCGCCGGCCCGTCAGGCCGTGCTGTTCGGCGCAGGCGGCGATCTCCTCGCGCACGGCGGACAGATCACCCTTGGAGTAGGTGAACACGTCGTACGGATCACAGGGGGCGGTGAGAGGCGAGAACGCGAACGGTGCCCCGGGGTCGTACGTCTCGCACGGTACCGTCCGGCCGCCCTCGCGCAGCTCGGGGTGGCAGTCGGCCATCAGCGCGAGCAGCCACTTGTGGTAGCGCAGTTCCTGCGCCTCGGCCCGGCTGCGGACCGAGTCCCAGGGCGATTCGCCGATCCCGCGGACGGGCCGGCCTTCCGAGGCGTACTCCTGGAGCCGCGGCGGTCAGCCGACCCGGTTGGTGCGCCACCCGGCTCGTGTCGACGGAGCGCACGGCGTCGTCCTGGCGGATCCCGGCGCGCAGCAGGAGCCAGTGGGCATGCACGCACGCGATCTGCTGGAGGTCGCAGTGCGCGGCGCTTTCACCTCCCCTTCCCGACCTCCTCACCCCGCTCTGCCGGCAGACCGTGAGGCCAGGGTCCGCAGAATCGCGCTCCGCCCGCGGTCCGGCACCGTCCACAGCGTCTGTCCCCGCACCCTCCACCGCTCCAGCAGGGCGTTGGCCGCGAGGAAACCGCTCGTCGCCGCCCGCTCCATGAGCGCCACGGGCAGACCGGTGCGGACCAGGTCGCCGGCCACGACCAGTCGGGGGTGCGGGGTGCGGACGGTGGGACGGTCGCCGTACCCGCCGACCGGGAACAGGGGACAGTCCGCGTGCCACTCGTGGCGGGCGTCGACGACCGTGGCGGCGCGGGTCTCCGGATAGACGCGGTGCAGTTGGCCGACGAGACGCTCCTGTTCGGCCTCCCGGACCGATCCGGACGGTACGGCGTAGGCGTGCAGCTCGACCACGGAGCCGCCGGTGCGTGCGCTCCAGCGGGCCGCCTCGTCCTCGTAGCGTTCCAGCACGCTGATGTTGTCGAGGGTGCCGAAGCCGCTGGTACCGAGGAAGCCGGGGCGGTCCGGCGCGACGGGCCGGTCCAGCCACAGGCGGCTCACCAGGAAGGGCGGGGCGGTGCGCAGCCGTCCGATCCGCTCGCGCCAGGCCGTGTCGCCCAGCTGCCCGCAGCGCTCGACCAGTGAGCGCAGGCCCGCGCAGTCCAGGGCCAGGACGACCCCGTCGTGGCGCCGCTCCTCCCGGCCGGAGGCGACCAGCAGCCCGCCGTCCGGAACGGGCGCGACGTGCTCGACGGCCGTGCCGGTGCGCACCTCCGCGCCGTGCCGGGCCAGGTAGCCGGCGAGCGGGTCCCACAGGGCGGGGAACGGGGAGCGGGGCACGTCGAACAGCAGCCCTTCGGCGGAACCGAGGAAGTAGATGTGGAACATCAGCGCCATCTCGGCCGCCGACAGCTCCCGCGGGTCGGCGAAGAAGCTCCGGGAGAACACCTCGAAGGCCAGGTGACGGGCGTTCTCGGGGAAGCGTACGGCGTTCAGGAAGGCGTGGGCGCTGGTGCCGTCCAGACGCTCGTACACCTCCGGCACCCGCACGTCGAGCAGCGGCAGGGCCGCCAGCGGGTCCATCGCGCGCAGGTCCGCGAGCCGGAAGGAGGGACTGAGGGCGACGAAGCCGAGCGCGCTGAGCGGCGGGGTGCGCGGGACGTGCCGGAAGCTGTCGCGCAGACCGCCGGCGTGGAGCAGCGGGTAGTCCGGGAGGGCGGCGAGCCGTTCGAGGCCGGGGTCGGTCCGGCGCAGCAGTCCGCGCAGGTTGTAGTACTGGCGGAAGAACGCGTGGAAGCCGCGGCTCATGGTCACCGTGGTGCCGTCACCCAGTTCGGTCGGCCATCCGCCCACCCGTCCGCCGAGGTACGGCTGTTTCTCGTACACGGTGACGGCCACCCCCCGCTCGGCCAGCACGGTGGCGGCGGCCAGGCCGGCGATGCCCGCGCCGACCACCGCCACCGACGGCGGGGTTCCCCGCACCCGGGAAGCGGCGGGCCTGGCGGGCAGGATCCGGGCCCGGCGGTCGCGTCCCCGGCGCGCGCCGTCCTGCCGCGGGGTCCTCACGCCCCCTCCTCGGGGCCGTCCGGCCGGCGGGCGACGAAGGTGTGGGTGATGCCCGTCTGCCAGCCCGGCAGCGGTACGGCGCGCACCTGGTCGAACCCGGCCTCGGCGAGCCGCCGCGTGAAGCGTCCGGCCGTGTCGAACTCGACGACGCTGCGCCACAGGTGCCGGTACAGCGGCCCGTCCCCGAGCAGGGTCGCCACGGGCTGTACGACACCGCGGCACACCAGCGCCCAGACCGCGCGGTCGGCGCGGCGCCCGCCGAGGGTGTACTCGTGCACCCCGAGCCGGCCGCCCGGCCGCAGCAGCCCGCGCACGGTGGCGAGGACGGCGTCGGGGTCGGTGACGTTGCGCAGGAGGTAGGCGGCGAACACCGCGTCGAAGGGGCCACGCACCCCGGCCTCGGACAGCCGTTCGGCGGGGGCGTGCACGAAGGTCACCCCGTCCGCCCAGGGCTTGGCGGCGGCCCGCCGCAGCATGCCGGCCGAGGCGTCCACGGCCGTGATCGCGGCGGCGGGCAGGACGGAACGCAGGGCGGCGGTGGAGGCGCCGGTCCCGCAGCCGAGGTCGAGCAGGCGCAGCCCCTGCCCCTGCCCCGGCAGGCGGAGCCGGCGCACCGAGCGGCGCAGGTGGGCGTGGTAGCCGGGGTTGGCGGCCACGAGTGTGTCGTAGGTGCGGGAGGCGTGGTCGAAGGCGGCGGCGAGGTGCTCGTCGCGCAGCAGCGTCATGCGGTCTCCGTCGGGGGGAGGTGCGAGGCGGCGGGAAGGGCCGGGGGATGCGGGGGCGTGGGCAGGTCGAAGGGGCGGCGGGGCAGGCGGGGCAGCTCCAGCGCGGAACGCAGCATGGGTCCGACGGGCGTGCGCAGGCCGATGCCCAGGTCCTCGTCCAGGCGGGTGCTCCCGTCGAGGAAGCGCAGCAGCCGTGCCATGGGCACACGGGCGAACAGGCGGCCGAAGAGCTCGGGACCGTCGGCCCGGCCGCTGTCCAGGGCGCGGAGCAGAACGGCGTCCATGGCACGCGAGCGCGCCCGATGGGCGGCGGGCGGCACCGGGCGTCGCCCACGGCGCAGGGCGTCGGCGACGGCCCTGGTCTGACGCTGCAGGCCGGCGAAGGTGTAACCGGTGGCGGGGCGGGTCGCCCCGCCGGCGGCGCCGATGCGGAAGACCGAGGCCCCGGTCTGCCGCGGGACCGGCGCGTCGGTCATCGGGATCACGCCGGTCTCCCTGGCCAGGACCTGCCGGTCGCCGAGCCGCAGCACCTCGTCGGCGTAGTGCCGTACGGCGGCCTCGTACTGGTCCCCCGGGAGCGTGTGCGGGGAGAACTCGGTGTACTCGACGAGCGCCTCGCACGGGCCGGTCGGCAGGACGTAGCCGAAGGACAGGCCGTGGGCGGGCTGCGGGGTGCGGAAGTCCATCAGCTCTGCCGTGGCCGGGTCGAACGCGGGCCGGGCCGTACGCACGAACCAGCCGTGGAAGTGCTGCAGCAGGACGGTGCGCGCGGCCGGGAGGCTGCCGAGAGGGCGGGAGTCGAGTACCCAGCGGGCACTGAGCACCCGCACCCGGCCGTCCGGGTCCCTCAGATGGACGTGCGCCCCGCCGGGCACGTCCTCGACCGCTTCGACGGTCGCTTCGAGGCGCCGGACGTTGGGGGCGCGGGCCAGGTCCCGGAGGACCATGCGCTCGAAGTCGTCCGAACGGATCATGCGGTACGTCAGAGGGGTGATGTCCCCCTCGACCGGGGCGCCGGTGCGCGGGCGCACCCTGAGCCGCTGCCACTGGGCCCGCACCACCGCGTCGAACCGTCCCGGTCCCGCCGCCCAGTAGCACCAGGTACGCGGTGGCGGCCGCAGCGGGCCGGGCGGCGCGTCCACCAGGACGACGGACGGTGTCCGCAGGCCGGGAACGCCCCCGGCGAGCCGGTGGGCCAGCGACAGCCCGGCCGCGCCCGCGCCCACGATGGCCACGTCCGCTTCGGGCACGGCGTCTCCCTTCGTACGGCGGTGAGATGGGCCGGCGGGCCCGGTGCCCGCTCTCGGTTGCCCCGGTCCGGTCTTCCGGAGTCTTTACCCCGGCGGATGCAGGGCACCCCCTGACGGCGAGCGGTCGGACGCCGGGTGCAGCACGGTGGAGGGGGCGGATCCCCGGTGGTCCCCGCGATCGAGTGGGGCGTTCGCGCATCCGTCCGAGCCGCCCGGGCGGAAGCAGTCGGGTGACGGGAACGACGGACACGGAGACGACGGAGGGAACCGGGATGCGTCCCACCCAGGCGAAGGACCACCCCGCGGCCTCGCCGCCGCGGCCGGTCGCGGCGGCGCCCGGCGCGGCGTTTCCGCGCAGGCCGGTGACCGGCGGAGGGGAGGGCCATGAGGGGGCGGAGGCGGGCCCCGTGAGGAGGGGGCCGTTTGTGGACGGGGCCGTCGAGGTGCGGGGGATCGACGTGCCGGTGACGGGCGGCGGGGAGGGTCATGACGGGACGGAGACGGGCCACGCGGGGAGCGGGCCGTTTGTGGACGGGGCCGTCGAGGTGCGGGGGATCGACGCCGACGTGCCCGGTGCCGTCGGCCGGATGCTCGACGAGGTGCTGCGGGAGCGGCTGCGCCGCGCACGGCTGGCGGATCCCCTGTTCGCGGAGGACGTGGCCGAACGGGTGGCGCGCTTCACCCTCCGGGGTGGCAAGCGCACCCGCGCGCGGCTGGTGTGGTGGGCCATGCGGGCCTGCGCCGGCCGGGACCCCGCCGCCGCGGCGGCGGCCCTGCGGATCGCGGGCGCCCTGGAACTGCTCCAGACGTGCGCGCTCGTCCAGGACGACGTGATGGACCGGGCCGTCCTGCGCCGGGGCCGGCCCACGCTGCACACGGATCTGACGGCCGGCCACGCCGACCGGGTGGGGCCCGAGCGGGCCCGGAGGTTCGGGCAGTCGGCGGCGGTGCTCGCCGGGGACCTGGCGCTCGCCTGGGCCGACGATCTGCTGGCGGAGACACCGATGGCGGCATGGACCGGGGTGGTGGTGCGGCGGCTGTGGAGCGACATGCGCACGGAGATGGTGGCGGGCCAGTACCTGGACGTGCAGGGCGAGGTCACCGCGGCCTGGTCCCTGCCCCGCGTGCTGCGCGCCGCCCGCCTGAAGAGCGCCCTGTACTCGGTCGAGCGGCCCCTCGCGCTGGGAGCCGCCGTGGCCGGCGCGGACGACGCGACGCTGCGCCGGCTGTGCGACGCCGGACGCTGCGTGGGCCTGGCGTTCCAGTTGCGCGACGACCTGGACGACGTCTTCGGCGATCCGGGGGAGACCGGCAAGACGCCCGGCGGGGACATCCGGGAGGGCAAGCCCACCTATCTGGCCGCGGTCGCCCGCGCGCGGGCCGAGGCCGCCGGCGACAGCGCCGCGCTCGCCGTGCTGGACCGGCGGCTCGGTGACGCGACCCTCACCGGGCGTGCGCTGGACGAGGTGCGGGAGGTGCTGGTCGCGACGGGCGCCCGCGCCACCGTGGAGACCAAGATCGACCGGCTTGCCGCGCAGGGACTGCGGCACTTCGACGGCGCGGCCCTCGATCCGGAGGGCGCCGGCCCGCTGCGCGCCCTGCTGCTCACGACGGCCGGGGTGCGGCCGGGCGGGGCACGGTCGGGCGGGGCGCCGTCGGCCGGGACACAGCAGCGCGGGGCGCGGCCGGGCGCGGAGGCCGCCGTGCGTCCGGGGCCCGTACCCGAGCCGTACGCCACACCGGCCCACGGCGGCGCGGGAGGCGGCCGGTGACCCGCGCCCTGCCCGGTCCCACGGACCACGTGGTGGTGGTCGGCGCCGGACTCGCCGGGCTGTCGGCGGCGTTGCACCTGCTGGGCGCCGGACGCCGGGTCACCGTGGTCGAACGGGACGAGCTGCCCGGCGGCCGCGCCGGACGCGTCGACCTGGCCGGGTACCGGATCGACACCGGACCCACCGTGCTGACCATGCCCGACCTCGCCGAGGAGGCGTTCGCCGCCGTCGGCGACAGCCTCTACGACCGGGTCGAACTGATCCCCCTGCACCCGGCCTACCGGGCCTGCTTCGCGGACGGCAGCAGCCTCGACGTGCACACCGGCGCGGACGCGATGGCCGCGGAGGTGGAGCGGTTCGCCGGGCCGGCCGAGGCGGCGGGCTACCGGCGGCTGCGCGACTGGCTCCAGCGGCTGTACCGGGCCCAGATGCGCCGGTTCGTCGACGCCAACTTCGACTCGCCGCTCGGCCTGCTCAACGCCGATCTCGCCCGGCTGGCCGCCCTCGGCGGCTTCGGCCGGCTGGACGCCCGGATCGGCCGGTTCCTCGGCGACGAGCGGCTGCGCCGGGTGTTCTCCTTCCAGGCCCTGTACGCGGGTGTGCCCCCGGCGCGGGCACTGGCCGCCTATGCGGTCATCGCCTACATGGACACCGTCGCCGGCGTGTACTTCCCCCGGGGCGGCATGCACGCCCTGCCGCGGGCGATGGCGGACGCCGCCGCCGCGGCCGGTGCCGATCTGCGGTTCGGTCAGCGGGTGACCCGTCTGGAGCGGTCGGGCGAGCGCGTGACGGCCGTCGTCACGGACGCCGACCGCATCCCCTGCGACGCGGTCGTCCTCACCCCGGACCTGCCCGTCGCCTACCGGCTGCTCGGCCGCCGGCCGCGCAGACCGCTCCGGCTGCGCCACTCGCCCTCCGCGGTGGTGCTGCACGCCGGCACCGACCGCACGTGGCCCCGGCTCGCCCACCACACGATCTCCTTCGGCGCGGCGTGGCACTCGACGTTCGACGAACTCACCCGCGCCGGGCGGCTGATGAGCGACCCGTCCCTGCTCGTCACCCGCCCCACCGCCACCGACCCCACCCTCGCGCCGCCGGGCCGCCACCTGCACTACATCCTCGCCCCCTGCCCCAACACCGACATCGGCCCGGACCCGACGGCCTGGTCCGACCTCGGCCCGCGCTACCGGGACATGCTGCTGCGGGAACTGGAGCGGCGCGGTCTGGACGGCATCGGAGCCGCTGTCGAGCAGGAGTGTCTGGTCACCCCGGCCGACTGGCATGCCCAGGGACACGCCGCCGGAACCCCCTTCTCGGCCGCCCACACCTTCGCGCAGACCGGGCCGTTCCGGCCGCGCAACCTGGTGCGCGGCACAGAGAACGCGGTCCTGGCCGGCTGCGGCACCACACCGGGTGTCGGCGTGCCGACCGTGCTGCTGTCGGGGAAGCTGGCCGCGGCCCGCGTCACGGGGCCGCCCGGGCGGGGGAGCGCCCGCGCACGCCCCTCCACCCCCCTCGGACGGACCCGCGCCGCGGCTCCCTCCGTCTCCCCGGCTCCCGCCCCGCACGCGCACCGAGCCGCCGGACCGGAGTCGGCGGCCGGACCGGAGCCGACGGCCGGACCGCGGGCGCACGGGACACCGCGCACCCGTGCCGCCGCCGCGCGGGAGTCGTCGGTCCGCCCGCCGGTTTCCCCGGTCGCCGCGGGGGAGTCGTCGGTCCGCCCGCCGGATTCCCCGGCCGCCGCGAGGCGGCCCGCACCGCAGCACCCGCCGGCCGGCCCCACGGCCCCCGAGACCGAAGGCAGGGCAGGATGACCGTTCGAGAACTGGACGCGGCGGGGATCACCGATCCGGCGTTGCGCGCTGCCTACCGCCACTGCCGCGACCTCAACGCCCGGCACGGCAGGACCTACTTCCTCGCCACGCGGCTGCTGCCCGTGGAGCGCCGGCCCGCCGTGCACGCGCTGTACGGCTTCGCCCGCTGGGCCGACGACATCGTCGACTCCCTGGCTCCCGGTGCCGGAACGGAGGCGCGGGCGCGGGCACTGACCCGGCTCCAGGCGGAGATGGAGGAGGGGCTGCGGCGGGGCCGGGGCGCGGAGCCCGTCGTACACGCCCTCGCCGACACGGCCCGCCGCTACGCCATCGACCACGCCCACTTCCGGGACTTCATGACCGCGATGCGCTCCGACCTGAACGTGACGGCGTATCCCACCTACGCCGACCTGAACGCGTACATGCACGGCTCGGCCGCGGTGATCGGGCTCCAGATGCTGCCGGTGCTGGGCACGGTGGTGCCGCGGGAGGAGGCCGAGCCGTACGCCGCGGCGCTCGGCGTCGCCTTCCAGCTGAGCAACTTCCTGCGGGACGTCGGCGAGGACCTGGACCGCGGGCGCGTCTACCTGCCCGCCGATCTGCTCGGCGGGCACGGTGTCGACCGGGAGCTGCTGCTCTGGAGCCGTACGACGGGCCGCCCGGACCGCCGTGTCGTCGCCGCCCTCCGGGAGTTCGAGGCACTGACCCGAGGGGTGTACCGGGAGGCGGTGCCCGGTATCGAGCTGCTCGAACCGGTGGCGCGGCCCTGCATCCGCACCGCGGCCGTCCTGTACGGCGGCATCCTCGACGCCGTCGCCCGCGACGGCTGGTCCGTGCTGCACCGGCGGTCGGTCGTACGGCGCCGGCGCAGGGCCGTGGTCGCCGCCGACGGGCTGGCCCGGGTGGCGGCGGCCCGGCTGCGCGCGCGGTCCGGTCCCGGACACCGGCCGGCCGCCCGCGCCGGTGCCCTGTCCGTGGCCGCGCTCTCGCCGGCGGGGGCCGTCCGCTCACCCGAGGAGGTGGCGTGAACCGCCGTCGTCCGCCGCTGTCCCTGCGCCGGCACGCCGTGCCCTGGGAGAACCAGCGGCCCACCTGGCGCGAGGCGCGGCCCGCGGTGATCGCCGCGGCCCTGAAACGGGCGCAGGCCCGCCCGTCCGGGAACTGGTACGTCGTCGGCGCCTCCCGCGCCCTGCGCGGGGACGGCAAGCTGGCCCTGACCGTGGCGGGGCAGGAGGTCGTGGTCTGGCGGGGGCCCGGCGGCCGCCTCGTCGGCGGACCGGGGATCTGCCCGCACCTGGGGGCGCCGCTGCGGGACAGTCCGGTGCGCTGCGGCACGCTGGTGTGCCACTGGCACGGACTGGCCCTGGACGGCGCCCCGTACGCGGGCTGGTCGCCGCTGCCCGTGCACGACGACGGGGTACTGGTGTGGGTACGGCTGGACGCGGTGGGGGGCGAGGAGCCGCTGGACGCACCGGTCGTACCGCTGCGGCCCCGGCCCGCGCGCGCCCTGACGGCCGTCTACACCGGTACGGGTCGCTGCGAGCCCGAGGACGTGGTGGCCAACCGGCTCGATCCGTGGCACGGAGCGTGGTTCCACCCGTACTCGTTCGTCGACCTGACGGTGGTGGACGTACCCGGCCCGGACGGCGCGGAGGACGAGAGCCGGGACGCCCTGACCGTCGACGTGTCCTTCAAGGTGGCGGGCCGGCTGGTGGTGCCGGTCCGCGCGGTCTTCACCGCGCCCGAGCCCCGCACGGTCGTCATGCGCATCACCGCGGGCGAGGGCGTGGGCTCCGTCGTGGAGACGCATGTGACACCGCTCGGTGCCGACCGGACGGGCCGGCCGCGGACCGCCGTCGTCGAGGCGGTGGTGGCAGCCTCCCACCGTCCCGGCTTCGCCGCCGCCCGCCGGGCCGCACCGCTGCTGCGCCCTGTGATGCGGGCCGCGGCCGGGCGGCTGTGGCGGGACGACCTGGCCTATGCCGAGCGCCGCTGGCAGCTGCGGTCCACGGGCCGCTTCCCCGGCTGAAAGGGGAAACGGGCGTTCCCGTGGCCGTCCTCGCACCGGGGAGTTCACCGGCCCAGGAAAGCGCGGCGGATGGCCCTGCGCTGGCTCGCGGTCGTGTCGCCCCAGACACCGTCCGTCTCGCCGTGGCGGACGGCCCAGTCGCGGCAGGCGACCAGCACGGAACACCGTCGGCACATCGCGCGGGCGGGCGCCGTGGCGGCGTCCGTCTCCGTGACGGGGAAGAACAGCTCCGGGTCCTCGCCGGCACAGAGCGCCCGTACACGCCAGTCGGGTTCGGGATTCGGGGACGCCGGTGAACGCGTCATGTCGCACCTCCGCGGGCGGGACAGGGCATCGGTGTCACCGCGGCAGGAAAGCCACGGTCCCGGCAGAGGCGGACGCCATGCTAACGCCGCACGGCCAAGGAAGGCCATAGCCGACTTTCGCGGACATACCGGTCGTGATCGCCAGGCGGTCCGGGACCGAACGGGGGACTGCCGGCGCCACACCGCATCCGTCACCGGCGTACGGGGTGAATCCATCCGAGAGTGACCTCACCGGAAGCGGAAGTGAGCCCCATGCAGACCTCGGTCGTCGTCTTCACCTGCGATCTGCGCCTGTCGGACCATCCTCCGCTGCGCGCGGCCGTGCACGGAGGCGGCCGGGTGGTACCGCTGTTCGTGCGCGACCCCGCCGTGGACAGAGCCGGTTTCGCCGCGCCCAACCGGCTGGCGTTCCTCGCCGACTGCCTGCGGGACCTGGACGCCCGGCTGCGGGAGCGGGGCGGCCGGCTGGTGCTGCGCGAGGGCGACACGGTCACCGAGGTGTGCCGGGTGGCCGCCGAGACGGACGCCGACGAGGTGCACATCGCGGGCGACGTCAGCGCGTTCGCGCACGCACGCGAACGGCGGCTGCGGCGGGCGCTGGAGGCCGACGGGCGGCGCCTGTACGTCCACGAGACGGTGAGCACCGCCGTGGCACCGGGCGCGGTGACCCCGGCCTCCTCCGACCACTTCGCGGTGTTCACCCCGTACTACCGCTGCTGGTCCGCGCAGGGCATGCGGGCCGTACTGGACGCGCCGCGGGCGATCACCGTGCCGCAGGAGGCGGGCTCCGCCCCGCTGCCGGAGCGCGGCGACGTGAGCGGTGTGTCGCCGGGGCTGTGCGCGGGCGGAGAGACGGTGGGCCGGCGCCTGCTCACCGCGTGGCTGCGGTCGGGCGTGGACGCCTACGAGGAACGGCACGACGACCTGGCGGGCGACGCCACCTCCCGGCTCTCCCCCCACCTGCACTTCGGCACGTTGTCACCCGTGGAGGTGGTGCACCGGGCCCGCGGGGCCGGCGGCGCGGGCCCGGAGGCGTTCGTACGGCAGCTCGCCTGGCGCGACTTCAACCGGCAGCTGCTCGCCGCACGCCCCGACGCCGCCGCACACGACTACCGCACCCACGGCGACCGGTGGCGCCGCGGCAAGGACGCGGAGGCGGACACCGAGGCGTGGCGGCAGGGCCGTACCGGCTACCCGGTGGTGGACGCGGCGATGCGGCAGCTGCGCCACGAGGGCTGGATGCACAACCGGGGCCGGCTGCTGTCGGCCAGCTTCCTCAGCAAGACGCTGTACGTCGACTGGCGGGTGGGCGCCCGGCACTTCCTCGACCTGCTGGTCGACGGCGACATGGCGAACAACCAGATGAACTGGCAGTGGATGGCCGGCACGGGCACCGACACCCGGCCCTACCGCGTCCTCAACCCCGTCACCCAGGGCAAGCGGTACGACCCGGACGGGACGTACGTGCGGCGCTGGGTGGAGGAACTGGCGGACGTGGCGGGCGGAGCCGTGCACGAACCGTGGAAGCTTCCCGCACCGGTGCGCTCCGGCACCGGTTATCCCGAGCCGATCGTGACCCTGGCGGAGGGCCTGGACCGCTTCAAACGAGCCCGGGGACGGGCGTGACGCCCCGAGAGCGCGTCCGCCGGGCCGCCGCCCGCCCGCACGACACCCCGCAGGCGTACGCCACCCCCTCAGCGCACGGAAGGCACCCCCCATGCCCACCGCACACTGGATCTTCGGAGACCAGCTCGGCCCGCACTTCCTCACCCCGGCCGGCGAGGACGGGCCCGACCGGGGGGCGCCCGTGGTGATGGTCGAGGCCAGGTCGGTCTTCCGGCGGCGCCGCTTCCACCGCGCCAAGGCGCACCTGGTGCTGTCCGCGATGCGGCACCGCGCGGCGGAACTGGGCGAGCGCGTCACCTACGTACGGGCCGACACCTACCGCGAGGGCCTGCGCCGCGCGGTCGGCGGCGCGCCGGTCACGGTGTGCCACCCCACCTCGTACGCGGCCCTGCGGCTGGTGCGGTCCCTGCCGGCGGTCCGGGTGCTGCCCGCCCGGGGCTTCCTGGTGGCGCACGCGGAGTTCGCCGGCTGGGCCGAGGGGCGCGGCGGACGGCGGCTGCTCCAGGAGGACTTCTACCACTGGGTGCGCCGGCAGCACGACCTGCTGATGGAGGCCGGTCACCCGGCCGGGGGCCGGTTCAACCACGACCACGCCAACCGCGAGCCCCCGCCGGCCGGGGCTCCGGAGCTGGACGTGCCGGCACCGTACCGGCCGCGGGAGGACGAGATCGACGCCGAGGTGCGCGACGACCTCGACCGGTGGGAACGCGAGGACGGGGTGCGGTTCGTCGGCAGGGACGGACCCCGCCGCTTCCCCGCGACCCGGCGGGAGGCCCTGTCGGCCCTGCGCCGGTTCACGGAGCACCGGCTGGCCTCCTTCGGGCCGTACGAGGACGCGATGCTCGCCGGTGACCCGGTGATGAGCCACAGCCTGCTGTCGTCCTCGCTGAACCTGGGGCTGCTGCACCCGGCGGAGTGCGTGGAGCGGGCCGAGCACGCCTGGCGGACGGGCGCCGTGCCGGTGAACAGCGCGGAGGGCTTCGTGCGGCAGGTCGCGGGGTGGCGGGAGTACGTGTGGCAGCTGTACTGGCACTTCGGCGAGGCCTACCGGCAGGGCAACGCGCTCGGGCACACGGAGAGCCTGCCCGAGTACTTCGCCGAGCTGGACGCGGACGCCGTCACCGCCCGCTGCCTGGCCACCGTGCTCGCCCAGGTGCGCGACACGGGGTGGACGCACCACATCCCCCGCCTGATGGTGCTGGGCGGTCACGCGCTGCAGCGCGGCTGGGACCCGGTCGCGGTGACCGACTGGTTCCACCGCTGCTTCGTCGACGGCTACGACTGGGTGATGGTGCCGAACGTGGTGGGCATGTCCCAGTACGCGGACGGCGGCCGGATGACCACCAAGCCCTACACGTCGGGCGGCGCCTACATCCACCGCATGAGCGACCTGTGCGCCGGCTGCGCCTACCGGCCCTCCGACCGCACCGGCCCGCGCGCCTGCCCCTACACCGCCGGGTACTGGGCCTTCCTGCACCGGCACCGGCGGCTGCTGGCCGGGAACACCCGCATGCGGCGTGCGGTACAGGGTCTGGACCGGCTCGGCGACCTCGACGAGGTGCTGCGGCAGGAGCGGCGGCGCGCACAGGGGACGCCGTGAACCTGCGGTGCGGGGGAGGCCGGGTGCGGCCCCGGCTCACCCCGTCGTGCACAGCGCGCGCAACGCCTCCACCGCCTGTGCCAGCCCGGTGGGCCTGAGCACGCCGGCGGGCCGGGACCGGCTCCAGCCGGGGCCGCCCAGCAGCACCGCCGGACCGCGCCGCGTCCCCTGCATGCCCCAGCGCAGACCGGCGACGTGCCGGGCCAGGGCGGGGGCCGCGCGGGCGCTCTCCTGGGCCCACAGCACGACCGCGACCGGGCCGAGCCGGCGCACCGCCGCGTCCAGCGCCTCGACGGGCAACGCGGCTCCCATCATGCGCACCGGCACCCCCTCCCGCACGAGCGCCGCGTGCAGGGCCTCCAGGGGCAGGGTGTGCTGTTCGCCGGGGACACAGGCCAGCAGGACGCAGCCGGCCCCGGGGGAGGAGACGGCCGGAGCGGGCGGTGCGCTGCGGCGCAGCACGGTGGAGACGTGCCAGGCGAGCAGGTGCTCCACCTCCACGTACTGGTCGCCGGAGGAGGCCCAGCGGCGTCCCACGGCGTGCAGGGTGGGGACCATCACCTCCTGCCAGGCGACCACGAGGCCGTACTGCTCGACGGCGGCGACGAGCTGCTTCTCCAGCGCCGGGGCGTCCAGTCGTACGGCGGCGCGCGCCAGGCCCCGGCACTCCAGACGCACGTCACCGAGGGGCAGCGCACCGGCGGCCCGCGACCTGACCGCGGGAGCCGGGGACGGCGCGGCGGTGGCGGCCTCCGCCGCGACGGGCGGCCCCGCGGCGGACGCACGGGCGGCGCGGGCCGCCTCCGCCGGCGGAATCCCGGTCGCCGTCAGCCGGCACATCTCCTCGACCGTCGCCACGTCCGCCGCGGACCAGCGTCGGTGGCCGCCCCCGGTGCGTGCGGCCGGCCCGATGCCGTAGCGGCGGTCCCACGAGCGCAGGGTCATCGGCGACACGCCGAGGCGGCGGGCCAGCACGCCGGTGGTCAGCCCGGCGCCGGCCGGTACGGCGGGCGGCCCGGGGGCCGGCTGGGCATCGGAGTTCACGGCGGTCACGTGGTCCTCTTCCGTCAAGTGCGCTCACTCCGTGGCATCGGGGTCCAGGCTCCGCCCCAGACGCAGCAGGCCGCGCCGGGTGTGGCTCTTGACCGTACCCAGCGGCCAGCCGGTGACGTGGGCGATCTGGGTCTGGGTCAGGTCTCCGTAGAAGGCCAGGCACAGCACCCGCCGCTGCGCCTCGGGCAGGCGACGCAGTTCCCGCGTCAGGTGGACGCGGTCCAGCACGGCGTCCTGCGCGTACGACGTCTCCGGCGAGGGGGGCGACTCGCGCGCCGTCGCCGCGGCGACGTCCGTGCGCCGGGTGCGGGCGGACAGAGCGTCGGCGATCTTGCGCCGGGTGATGCCCACGAGCCAGGCGGGCAGCGGTCCACGGCCGGGACGGTAGCCCCGGCGTCCGCGCCAGGCCGCGAGGAAGACGGTCTGGGTGACGTCCTCGGCCTCCGCGCCGTCGCCCAGGGACTGCCGCGCCAGGGACAGCACGAGTGGGGCCCAGCGGCGGTAGACCGCCTCCACGCCGTCCTCGTCGCCGGCCGCGAACCGCGAGGCCAGCTCTTCCTCCTGGTGCGCGACGGGCACGGGCTCGGATCCGGTCACAGCGAGTGCGGTCATGGCCTGCTCCCTTGTCCGGGGTGGCTCCCCGTCAGACGGCCACGGTCCGTCCGGCACCGCTGCGACGGCAACTCGCATCGACTGTGCATCGACCTGCACACGCGGAGAGCGTGGGTTCCGGCGGTCGCGGCCGCGACCGCCGGAGGGGGTTCCCGCTCCGGTGCGCCCTGCGCGGCGGCCGATCCCCGCCCCCGTACGATGTCCCCCGATGACCGGCATCCGAGCGCACACCCCGCGACCGCCCCGGCGGCGGCGCCGCGCGCTGCTCGTGCTGGCCGTGCTGGCCGGGCTGCTCGGCATGCACGCCCTCGCGCCAGGCGGGGGTATGGGACACGCCGGACACCCCCGGGCCGCGCACGGTGCGGTCGCCGTCACCGCGCCGGACGACTGTCCGGGCGGAGCCGGTCACTGCGGCGGACACCGGCTGCACCACGCCGACCCCAGCTGCGCCTCGGGTGCGCCGGACGGCGGTCCGCAGCTGCCCGCGCCGGCCCCCGGCCCGGTGACCGCTCCCGCGCCGGCCCCTTGTCCGCGCTCCGGTCCGGCCACGGCACCGGACAGCGCCCGCGCCCCGCCCGACCTCGCCGAACTCCAGATCCTGCGGATCTAGAGGCCGCCCCGGCCGTCCGCCCCGCCCTGCGCGGTGCGGCGGTCGTGCTCACGCGTGCCCACATCCCCGGAGAACGACAGGAGTTCCCCGCATGACCTTCCGTACCCTGACCCGCCGTGCCGTCCTCGCCACGGTCGCCGTGACCGGCGCCCTCGTCCTGGCCGCGTGCGGCAGCGGCAGCGGCAGCGACAGCGCTCACCCCGCCCACGGCGCGCCGGCCGGCGCGAGCGCGTCGGCCGGCGCGCACAACGCGCAGGACGTCGCCTTCGCACAGGGCATGATCCCGCACCACCAGCAGGCCCTGGAGATGGCGGGACTCGCCGACGGCCGGGCCGCCTCGGCCGAGGTGAAGGACCTCGCCGCGCGCATCGAGAAGGCACAGGACCCGGAGATCCGCACCATGACCGGCTGGCTGAAGTCCTGGGGCGAGGACGTCCCCATGGCCGGCATGGACCACTCCGGCCACGCCGGCATGTCCGGGACGTCCGAGTCGTCGGGCATGCCCGGGATGATGAGCGAGGCCGACATGGCGGCCCTGGAGAAGGCCCGGGGCGAGGACTTCGACACCCGGTTCCTGACCCTGATGGTCGAGCACCACCAGGGCGCCGTCACGATGGCCACCACCGAGAGGGACAAGGGCCGTTACGGCGCCGCCACGGCCATGGCCGACGGCATCGTCACCGCGCAGAACGCCGAGATCAAGGAGATGGAGAAGCTCCTCGGCGAGAAGTGACGCACGCGGCGGGCGGGGGCCGGTCGTCCCACCGGCCCCCGCCCGCCGTCCCCCGGACCAGTACCCTCCCGGTCCCTCAGACCAGCACCTTCTCCAGCGCGGCCAGCGCCGACCGCAGCTCCTCCGCCGTGATGGTCAGCGGCGGCGCCAGCCGGATCGTGGAGCCGTGGGTGTCCTTGACCAGGATCCCCTCGCGCATCAGGCGCTCACTGACCTCCCGGCCGGTGCCGAGCGCCGGGTCGACGTCCACGCCGGCCCACAGCCCGCGCGAACGGAACCCGGTCACGCCCCTGCCCACCAGTTCGGTCAGCCCGTCCCGCAGGACCACCCCCAGTTCGGCCGCCCGGCGCTGGAACTCACCGGTCTCCAGCAGCTCGACCACGGCCGTGCCGACCGCCGCCGCGAGCGGGTTGCCGCCGAACGTCGAGCCGTGCTCACCGGGGTGCAGCACCCCCAGCACCTCGCGCCGGGCGACCACCGCCGACACCGGCACGATGCCGCCGCCCAGCGCCTTGCCGAGCAGCAGCACGTCCGGGACGACGCCCTCGTGCTCGACGGCGAGGGTACGGCCCGTGCGGCCGAGGCCCGACTGGATCTCGTCCGCGATGAACAGGCACCCCTTGCGGCGGGTCAGCTCGCGCACCCCGGCGAGATAGCCCTCGTCCGGGATGACCACCCCGGCCTCGCCCTGGACCGGCTCGATCAGCACCGCCGCCGTGGTGTCGTCCACGGCCTCCTCCAGCGCGGCCAGGTCGTTGTACGGCACGACCCGGAAGCCGGGCGTGAAGGGGCCGAAGCCGGAGCGGGCCGTCTCGTCCGTGGAGAAGCTGACGATGGTCGTCGTGCGGCCGTGGAAGTTCTCCGCCGCGACCACGATCGTCGCCCGGTCGGCCGGGACGCCCTTCACGTCGTACGCCCACTTGCGGGCCACCTTGATGCCGCTCTCCACCGCCTCCGCGCCGGTGTTCATCGGCAGCACCATGTCCAGGCCGGTCAGCGCTGTCAGCCGCTCGGCGAACTCGGCGAGCCGGTCGTTGTGGAAGGCGCGGGAGGTCAGCGTCAGCTGGTCGAGCTGGCGGTGGGCCGCCTCGATCAGCGCCGGGTGCCGGTGGCCGAAGTTGAGCGCCGAGTAGCCGGCCAGCATGTCGAGGTAGCGGTTGCCCTCGACGTCCTCCACCCAGGTGCCCTCGGCGCGGGCCACGACGACGGGCAGCGGGTGGTAGTTGTGCGCGAGAACCGGCTCCTCCGCGCGGATCAGCTCGTCGGACGTACGGGTGCGCGCGGGTGCGGTCATCAGCGGATCTCCTGGGTGCAGCACTTGATGCCGCCGCCGGCCTTGTGGAACTCGGACAGGTCGACGGGGACGGGGACGTAACCGTGGCCGGCGAGGCGCTCGGCCAGCGCCTCGGCCCGGGGGGCGATGAAGACGTGCCGGCCGTCGGAGACGGAGTTCAGGCCGAACGCCATGGCGTCCTCGCGGGTGGCGAGCACCGCGTCCGGGTACAGGCGCCGCAGCACCTCCCGGCTGCCCGGCGAGAACGCCTCCGGGTAGTAGCAGACGTTGTCGTCGTCGAGGACGAACAGCGCGGTGTCCAGGTGGTAGAAGTACGGGTCCACCAGGGTCAGGCCGATCACCGGGTGGCCGAGGAACTCCTGCGCCTCCCGGTGGGCCTCGCGGGTGGTGCGGAACCCGGTGCCGGCGAGCACGTACCGGCCCGTCCACACCAGGTCGCCCTCGCCCTCGGTCACCGACTCGGGACGGTACACGTCGTAGCCCGCCGCCTTGAACCAGGTGTCGTAGTGCACCGACTCCGGGCGCCGCTCCGGGGCGTGGAACAGCGAGCCGAACACCCGGCCGCCGACGACGAAGGCCGCGTTCGCGGCGAACACCATGTCCGGGAGGTCCGGGACCGGATCGACCGTGTCGACGGTGTGGCCGTGGGCCCGGTAGGCGCGGATCAGCGCCTGCCACTGCTCCTGGGCCAGGTCCACGTCGACCGGCTTGTCGGGATGCATCCAGGGGTTGATCGCGTACTGCACGGCGAAGTGCCTGGGTTCGCAGACCAGGAAGCGCCGGGAACGCGGCACACGGTTGTCGGGCACAGAGGGTTTCCTCCGCTTTCCTGTGTGTCACTGAGGGGTGCCACCACGGTAGGAAGAGAGGAAGACGGACGACAAGCGAGAATGGCTGCGCGGACGCGCAGCATCGCTGCGTTCTCGGCGCAGGTCACGCAGGACTCCTGCGCATGACCGGGCTCACTGGGGGGCCGGATGGGTGGCGCCCGCCTCCGGGCTTTCCGGGAGCAGATGGGACAGCACCATCACGCTGATCGTCTTCCGGATGAACGGCTCGGCGCGGATCCGCTCCAGCACCTCCTCGAAGTGCTCCACGTCCCGGGCGCGCACGTGCAGCAGCGCGTCGGCGCCGCCGGTGACGGTCATCGCCGCCGCGATCTCCGGGTGGTTGCGGACGACCTCCGCCAGCCGCCGGGGCGGCGCCGCGCCCTCGCAGTAGACCTCGACGTACGCCTCGGTGCGCCAGCCCAGCGCCGACGGCTTGACCGTGGCCGTGAACCCGGTGATCACCCCGGTCTCGCGCAGCCGGTCCACACGCCGTTTCACCGCCGTCGCGGACAGCCCGATCACCGCTCCGATCTCGGCGAAGCTGGTGCGGGCGTTCGCCATGAGCGCGGTGATGATCTTGCCGTCGAGGTCGTCGAAGGACGCAGCCCTGCTGTTCATGCGGGCACTGTAATCAGCCAGGCCCGCGGGAGCGGTGCTACGCCTGGGTGACCACCAGGGCGAGGGTCAGCAGCCCCAGCACCACCCACCCGAACCACAGCCAGCCGTTGCTGCCGAGCGCGACCGTGTAGGCGGTCACGAGGACCAGGCCGCCGACCGTGAGCGCCCCCATCGCCTTGGTGGAACCGTTCGTGGAACCGGGCATCGCGACACCCTCCTCTGGTCCGTCTGAGACCATGGTGCCCCCGTTCGGGCCAGGAGGGGACCGGTACGACTAGCCTTCGCGTGCGTTCAGCGAGGCCAGATAGGCGTTGTACGCCTCCAGCTCGGTGTCGCCGTCCCGGTCGGCGGCCCGGTCCTTGCGCTTGGCCTGCCGCTGTTCGGAGCGGTACCACTGGAACAGCAGGGCGATCAGCACCAGCACCGACGGGATCTCGCTGAACGCCCAGGCGATGCCGCCGGCCGCGCTCTGGTCGGACAGCGCCTCGATGCCGAGGGAGGCGGGCGGGTCCCGGAAGGTGTCCACCATCGGCGTCGACGCCATCATCAGCGCGATGCCGAAGAACGCGTGGAACGGCATGCCCGCGAACAGTTCCAGCATCCGCATCAGGTGACCGGGCCGGTGCGGGCCCGGGTCGACCCCGATGATCGGCCAGAAGAACACCACGCCGACCGCGAGGAAGTGCACCATCATCGCGATGTGCCCGGCCCTGGAGCCCATCAGGAAGTCGAACAGCGGGGTGAAGTACAGGGCGTACAGGCTCGCGATGAACAGCGGGATGGTGAACGCCGGGTGGGTGACGACCCGCATGTACCGGCTGTGCAGCAGCATCAGCAGCAGCTCGCGCGGGCCCCTGCGGCCCTTCCCGGCGGCCGGCAGCGCGCGCAGCGCCAGGGTGACCGGGGCGCCGAGCAGGATCAGGATCGGCGACAGCATGCTGATCACCATGTGCTGCACCATGTGCACGCTGAACATGACCATGCCGTAGTCGTTCAGCTTGGTGCACATCATCAGCGCGATGGTGAGCACGCCGACGACGTACGAGACGGTACGGCTCACCGGCCAGGCGTCCCCGCGCCGCCGCAGCCGCACGACGCCCCAGGCGTACAGGGCGAGACCGGCCAGGCAGGCGATGAGGAAGAAGGGGTCGGCCGACCACGCGAGCCCTCGCCCCAGCGTGAACGGCGGCAGATCCATGGTCATGCCGTGCCCGCTGTGATCCATCCGCCGGCTCCTGTTTCGTGGGGGTTGTGCGAGTTGTCCGCCCCCAAGAGTAGAACCGCCCCCGGTCAGGGCCGTGACCGGGGGCGGGTTGTTCTCGGGTGAACTACAGGACGCACTCCGCCTCGTCGTACCGCTCCGCCGGAACGGTCTTCAGCGTCTCGACCGCCTCCGCCAGCGACACCATCACGATGTCGGTGCCGCGCAGGGCGGTCATCATGCCGAACTCGCCCCGGTGCACGGCCTCCACCGCGTGCCAGCCGAAACGGGTCGCCAGCACACGGTCGTACGCGGTCGGCGTGCCGCCCCGCTGCACGTGTCCGAGGATCACCGGACGGGCCTCCTTGCCGAGCCGCTGCTCCAGCTCGACCGAGAGCTGCCGGGCGATGCCGGCGAAGCGCTCGTGACCGTAGATGTCCTTGCCGCCCTCGTCGAACTCCATGGAACCGGGCTTCGGCTTGGCGCCCTCCGCGGCGACCACGATGGCGAACCGCTTGCCCGCCTCGAACCGCTCGCCGACCTTCCGGGTCAGCTCCTCGATGTCGAAGGGCCGCTCGGGCACGACGACGGCGTGGGCGCCGGCGGCCATGCCGGAGTGCAGCGCGATCCAGCCGGTGTGCCGGCCCATGACCTCCACGATCAGCACCCGCTGGTGCGACTCGGCGGTGGTCTTCAGCCGGTCCAGGGCCTCGGTCGCCACGGTCACCGCGGTGTCGAAGCCGAAGGTGACATCGGTGACGGCGATGTCGTTGTCGATGGTCTTGGGCACGCCCACGATGGGCAGCCCGCTGTCCGACAGCAGCCGGGCCGCCTTCAGCGTGCCCTCACCGCCGATCGGGATGATCGCGTCCAGGCCCAGTTCCCGGACGTGCCCCCTGGCCCGCTCCACGCCGTCCCGCAGGTGCTCCGGGCGGACCCGGGAGGAGCCGAGGATGGTGCCGCCGCGGGCCAGGATGCCGCCCACGGCGTCCAGGTCGAGCTTGAGGTAGTCGCACTCCAGGAGGCCCTTCCAGCCGTCCCGGAAGCCGATGACCTCGTCGCCGTGGTCGACGACGGCACGGTGCACGACGGACCGGATGACGGCGTTCAGGCCGGGGCAGTCGCCGCCGGACGTGAGGACACCAATGCGCATAGCCCGAATACCTTCTCAACGTGGGCCGGGTAGACCGGACCACGTTGTCCGGCGGGATTCCCGGCCACCCTACCGGCGTGAGGGGGTGGCTCCGTAGCGGGCGTCCGCCTGCTGGACGCGTCCGCACATGTGAGCGGACGGACCGTCAGGCGGGCCCGCCACGAGCCTGCCGGACCACGCTGAAATCCCGGTGACACCCGGGTGACGCGCAGCGGCCCGCGTGGTGGTTCCACGCGGGCCGCCGGGCGGTGGTGCTACGCCGGCTGCTGCGCGGCGGTGATGCGCTCGTTGCGCAGCGCCTCGTACCAGCGGTCGTCGATCGGCGGCAGCGCGTTGACGTCCAGCGCCAGCTTCAGCAGCAGATCGGCGATGAGCGGGTTGCGGGCGAGCACCGGCCCGTGCATGTACGTGCCGAAGACGGTCCCGTTGTAGGCGCCCTCGGTGCCGTCGCCGGTGCCGTTGCCGTTGCCGACCAGCACCCGCGCGAGGGGCCGGGCGGTGGGGCCGAGGTGGGTGACGCCCTGGTGGTTCTCGAAGCCGGTCAGCTGGGGCAGGCCCAGTTGCGGGTCGACGTCGGCCAGCACGTCGCCGACGCACCGCTCCTTCTCGCCGCGCACCGAGACCACGTCGAGCAGGCCGAGGCCGGGCTCGCGCTGGCCGAGGTCGTTGATGAACTCGTGGCCGAGGATCTGGTAGCCGGCGCAGACGGAGAAGACGATCGCGCCGTTCTCCACCGCCCGGTGCAGATGGCCGTCACGGCGCAGCCGCTCGGCGGCGAGCCGCTGCGGACGGTCCTCGCCGCCACCGATCAGGTAGATGTCGCCGGAGGTCGGGATCGGCTGGTCGCTGCGGACGTCCAGCCGGGCCACGTCCAGGCCGCGCTGCCGGGCCCGGCGCTCCACGACGAGGGCGTTGCCCTGGTCGCCGTAGGTGCTCAGCAGGTCCGGGTAGATCCACACCAGCCGTAGTTGGTTGTCGCTCATGAGGTGCTCGCCCTTCCTGTTCAGTTGCCGACGCGGCGGCGCAGGTCCTGGAACGCGGTGTAGTTCGCGATGACCTCGATCCGGCCGGGCGGGCACATCTGCACGGCCTGGTCGAGGTTGTCGCAGACCTGGAAGTGCTGGTTGGCGACCTCCAGGCGGACGGCGAGGTCCAGCTTCCGGTCTCCGACGACGAAGATCGGGTGGCCGGTCAGCCGCGTGTAGTCGACGTCCCACAGCCAGGAGGTGTCGGTGCCGTCGGCGGAGCGGGCGTTCACGGAGAGGATCACCGGCGCGGGCGCCGGGTCGATCAGCGAGAACGTCTCCAGCCAGCCGGCCGGGTTCTTGGCGAGCAGCAGCCTGAGGTCGCGGTTCTGGAACTGGACGACGTCGTACCGGCCGGCCACCGCCTGCACCTGGTACATCCGCTCCAGGGCGACCTGCGGCGGCACGCCGAAGACGGCGGCGACGGCCGCGGAGGAGGCGGCGTTGGCCTTGTTGGCGCGGCCGGGCAGCTGCAGGTGGATCGGCCAGGCCGAGCCGTGCGGGTCGAGGACGTGGTCGCCGGACAGCGCCCAGGTCGGCGTGGGCCGCCGGAACCCGCACTCGCCGCAGAACCAGTCGTCGCCCGGGCGCTGCATCACGCCACCGCACGACGGGCAGGACCAGGCGTCCTCCTGCCACATCTGACCGGCCGCGACCCAGACGACGTTGGGGGAGGAGGACGCGGCCCACACGACCAGCGGGTCGTCGCAGTTGGCGACGATCACGGCCTTGGAGCCGGCCAGGCCCTCGCGCCAGTTCTCGGCGAGCATGCGGGTCTCGGCCGCGCGGTCCAGCTGGTCGCGGGAGAGGTTCAGCAGCGCGATGCACTTCGGGGACGTGTCCCGGGCCACACCGGCCAGGTACTTCTCGTCGACCTCGATGACGCCGAACTTCGACTCCGTACCGCCCGCCAGCGCCGAGGTGATGCCGGCCGGCATGTTGGCGCCGAGCGCGTTCGACACGACCGGGCCCGCGGCGCGCAGCGCCTCGGCGATCAGCCGGGTGGTCGTGGTCTTGCCGTTGGTGGCGGAGACCAGGACGACGTCCAGGTTCTGGGCGAGCCGCCCGAGCAGATCGGGGTCGAGTTTCAGCGCGACCCGGCCACCGATCACCGACCCGCTGCCGCGTCCCGCGGCCCGCGATGCCGCAGCGACCGCCTTGCCCGCGGTCACGGCCAGCTTGGCCCGCGGCGAGAGCGGGTCCGAGTTGCCTGCCATCAGTTCTCGATCCTCCTTGCGTACGCGCCGCCGCCTGGGGCCATCCGGCTACGTGGTGTGAACCTCAGCCTATCGAGATCCATTCGCACACCCGAATCCCGGCCCACGCCTCCGGCGCCGGGCATGAGCGATACGAACCGTACCCTTGCCGCCATGCGACACGGTTCCATTCCGGGCGCCCACGGGCGCGTCCGGCCTCTCACCCTGCTCGGCGACGCGGCGCTGCACGCGCCCTGTCGGGACGTCACGGACTTCGGCCCCTCTCTCGCGGCCCTCGTGGAGGACCTGTTCGCCACGATGTACGCGGCGCAGGGGGTGGGGCTGGCCGCCAACCAGATCGGGGTGGATCTGCGGGTGTTCGTCTACGACTGTCCGGACGACGAGGACGTGCGTCACCTCGGTCACCTCGTGAACCCGCGTCTGGTCGAGGCCGACGGCGTGGTCGTCCGGGGCCCGGAGGGCTGCCTGTCCCTGCCGGGGCTGGAGGCCGGGACCGAGCGCCACGACCACGCGGTGGTGGAGGGCTTCACGGTGACCGGCGACCCGGTCACCGTCCACGGCACCGGCTTCTTCGCCCGGTGCCTGCAGCACGAGTGCGACCATCTGGAGGGCCGCGTGTACGCGGACCATCTCACGGGCTGGCGCGGGCGCAGACTGGCGCGGCAGATCGACCGGGCCCCGTGGCGCAGGTGAGGGGATCCGCCCGCGGGGCGCGGGGAGCCGCGCGCCCGGCCGCCGCCGGCCCGCACCCGGAGGGCGAGGATCAGAAGCCCGGGCCCCCGACCCGGTCCCCCGCGGCCGCGAGCCGGCCCCACAGCAGGTCGGCCAGTGACCGCACCAACTCCGCACGCGAGCACGGCCGTTCTCCGAGCCACCAGTCCCCGGCGGCATGCATCATCCCGACGATCCCGTGCCCCCAGACCCGGGCGAGCTGCTGGCTCTCCGGACCGAGGTCCACCCGCTCCTCGATGACCTGGGCCAGCTCCTCGCCCATCCTGCGCAGCAGCGGCGCGGAGTGCTTGCCGACGTCGAATCCCTGGTCGCCCCCCGTGCTCCCCTCGGCCGGGTGCATGAGGAAGCGGTACACCTGGGGCCGTGCCTCGATCGCGGCGAGGTAGGTCTCCAGCGTGGACTCGACCCGCTCGCGGCGGTCGGCGGGAGCGTCCAGCGCGGCCCGCAGCGACGCCAGCAAGGCGTCGGTGTGCCGCTTGGCCAAGGCTGCGTAAAGGCCGCCCTTGTCGCCGAAGTGCCGGTAGAGGATCGGCTTGGTGATACCCGCCTCCGCCGCGATCGCGTTCATCGACGCCTGCGGGCCGTCGCGCAGCACCACCCGGTCGGCGGCCTCCAGCAGCTCGCGCCGTCGGCGGTCGGCGGACCGCTGCTGATCGGTCCGCTGCGTGGTGTCCATGTGCTCTCCCCACCCGTGCTGATTCGGTGACGCCTGCGCAAACTAGCACTGACCGCCCCTCTGACATCGAACGGGATGCCGAGGCGTCATCAGCGGTTGACTTTTCCTACCGATGAGTAACAGACTCGGGTTACCGTAAGTAACATCGCACCACCGCCGCTGGAGGGGACATGGCCGAGTTCACCATGGAGCTGAACGACGAACAGAGGGAAGTGCGCGACTGGCTCCATGGCTTCGCCGCGGACGTGATCCGCCCGGCGGCGGCCGAGTGGGACGAACGCGAGGAGACTCCCTGGCCGGTCATCCAGGAGGCCGCGAAGGTCGGCATCTACTCCCTCGACTTCTACGCGCAGCAGTACTTCGACCCCACCGGCCTCGGCATACCGATGGCCATGGAGGAGCTGTTCTGGGGCGACGCGGGCATCGCCCTCTCCATTGTGGGCACCGGCCTCGCCGCCGTGGGCGTGCTCGCCAACGGAACCGAGGAACAGATCGGCACCTGGATCCCGCAGATGTACGGCGACCAGAACGACGTCAAGGTCGCCGCGTTCTGCTCCTCCGAGCCCGACGCCGGCTCCGACGTCGCCTCCATGCGCACGCGTGCCGTGTACGACGAGGCCAAGGACGAGTGGGTGATCAACGGCACGAAGACCTGGGCGACCAACGGCGGCATCGCCAACGTCCACGTCGTCGTCGCGGTGGTCGACCCGGAGCTGGGCTCCAAGGGCCACGCCTCCTTCATCGTCCCGCCGGGGACGGCCGGCCTGTCCCAGGGCCAGAAGTTCAAGAAGCACGGCATCCGCGCCTCCCACACCGCCGAGGTCATCCTCGACAACGTCCGGGTGCCCGGCTCCTGCCTGCTCGGCGGCAAGCAGAAGCTGGACGAGCGGCTCGCCCGCGCCCGTGAGAAGGCCAAGGCGGGCGGCGAGCGCGTCAAGAACGCGGCGATGGCCACCTTCGAGGCGTCCCGCCCGGCGGTCGGCGCCATGGCGGTCGGCACCGCCCGGGCCGCGTACGAGGTCGCCCTCGACTACGCCATGACCCGGGAGCAGTTCGGCCGCCCCATCATCGACAACCAGGGCGTCGCCTTCCAGCTGGCGGACATGCGCACCCGGATCGACGCCGCCCGCCTGCTGGTGTGGCGCGCCTCCTGGATGGCGGTCAACGGCAAGCCGTTCACCGCGGCCGAGGGTTCCATGTCGAAGCTCTTCGCCAGCGAGGCCGCCAAGAAGGTCACGGCCCAGGCCGTCCAGATCCTCGGCGGCAACGGGTACACCCGTGAGTACCCGGTGGAGCGCATGCACCGGGACGCCGCGATCTACACCATTTTCGAGGGCACGAGCGAGATCCAGCGGCTCGTCATCGCCCGCACCCTGTCCGGGATGCCGATCCGCTAGGGGGCGCCGCGGACCCGGGGGCCGATTGCCACGGTCCCCGGGGCTCACCGGTGCCTGAGCGGTGTGAGCTGCTCGATGTCGTACTTCGCCCGCAGGGCCTCGATGGCCTCCTGGTCCGGCGGGCCGCCCTGGCCGAGGATCTCCAGCAGCTCCTCGAAGTACCGCTCGTGATCCGGCGGCGGGGACGCCTGGAAGAACATCCTCGCCGGCGACTCCGTCGGGTTGGCGAAGGCGTGGGGACAGCCCGGTGGTACGACGATGACCGTGCCCGGCGTCGCCCGGACCACCCTGCTGCCCGAACGCGACTCCCACTTCCGCCAGTTGTCGGGGGTCCGGACGCGGGGCTCGAAGGCGAGGACGTCCAGCTCGCCGTCGAGGACGTAGAACAGCTCCTCGCTGCGCGTGTGCACATGGGCGCCCACGTCGAAGCCGGGCGGTACCTCCACCTCGAAGGTGGAGGCCATCCGCGAGTGGGTGCCGGTGACCTTGAACGTCACCCGCTGCGCCGGCGTCTCCACGACCCGGCCTGCGCCCGGCGGCACATACAGTCCCTCGGTCTCCGTCATGATCCCCTCACCAGGTCACCGGAAGGGACTCGGGTCCCCGGATCAACGCGCCCCGGTGGAAGGGGACCTGATCCGGCGGTACGGCCAGCCGCAGGCCCGGCACCCGGTCCAGCAGAGCGTCCATCAGGAGTTCCTCCTCCAGCCGGGCGAGCATGCCGCCGGGGCAGTAGTGCGGACCGAAGCCGAACGCCACGTGGGGGTTCGGGCTGCGGGTGAAGTCGATGGCGTCCGGGTCGGGGAAGACGTCCGGGTCCCGGTTGGCGGCCAGGTAGGAGACGTAGACCGCGTCGCCCGCACGGATGCGGACGCCCCCGATCTCCGTCTCCTCCAGCGCGATCCGGCACAGGCCGACCGCGTTGCGGTGCGGGATCCAGCGCAGGAGTTCCTCGATCGCCCGCCGCCGGAGCCCGGGTTCCGCGCGCAGCCGCCGCACCAGGTCGGGGCGGGTGAGCAGCAGGTGGAACATCTGCCCGCTGTTGTTGGTGACCGCCTCGCCGCCGATCTGCAGCAGCACGGCGAGGCCGACGGCCTCCTCCAGCGTGACCTCGCCCCGGCCCGCGGCGGCGCCGAGGAGCGAGGTGACGTCCTCGCCGGTGCTGTGCTCGCGCAGCCCGATCAGATCGGAGAAGTAGGCGCTCATCTCCCGCTTCGCCGTCTCGCTGACCTCCCTGCCGTGCGCGGAGGACAGGATCAGCTGGGTCCAGGCGTGCATGCCGTGCCGGTCACGGGCCGGGACGCCCATCAGCTCGCAGATCACCGCGATCGGGAACGGGCCGAGCACCGCGCTGGTGAGGTCCGCGGGCGGCCCCGCCCGCAGCAGGTCGTCCACCAGCTCGTCCAGCATGCCGCGGGCCCTGGCCCGTACCCGCTCCACCCCCTTCGCCGTGAAGGCGGCGGCGACCGAGCTGCGCAGCCGGGTGTGGTCGGGCGGATCGAGGAAGCCGACCGCGCCCCGCTCGGGGATGAAGTGCGGGGCGAGCCGGGTGACCGGCCTGCCGATGACCGCCGAGCGGCTGAAGCAGGGGTCGTTGACCACCCTCCGCACGTCCTCGTACCGGGTGACCAGCCAGGCCCAGCCCTCGCCGTTGGGCAGCTGGACCCGGGTGACCGGGCCCTCGGCCATCAGCTCCGCCAGGACCGGGTCGAACTCGGTCCCCGTGAGGTCGAGCGCCGGCCAGTGCCGGACCGGGGGCAGGGGCCCGGTGAGGGTGGCCTCCTCGATCATCAGGCGTTCCCGTCCCCGTTGACCCAGCGGCCCACCGTCATCTCGGCGGTGATGCCGGGGCCGAATCCGGCGAGCAGACCGCGTGCCCGGTCCTCGGCGCCGCCCTCGTCGAACAGCCGGCGCAGCGCGTCCAGGACGACGCCGCTGGCGATGTTGCCGTACTCGGTGAGCGTGGCCCGGCTGAACCGGAAGGCGTGCGGGTCGACCTGCAGGAACTTGCTGAGGTCGTCGAGTATGCGGGGGCCGCCCGCGTGGATGATGTAGAAGTCCAGGTCGGACGCGTCCCAGCCGTGCGTGCCGGCCAGGTCCTTCAGCGCCGGGGCGAGCGGCTCCATGGTCGCGGGCACCCTCTTGTCCAGCAGGAAGTGGAAGCCGGTCGCCCGGACGTCGTAGGCGATCCAGTCCTCGGTCTTCGGGATGAGGTAGGAGCCGTTGCGCTCCAGGCTGACCCCCGTGCCGCCGCGCCCGCGCACCACGGCGGCGGCGATGCCGTCGCCGAACAGGCCGTTGGAGAGCAGCGAGCCGACGCCGAGGTCGGTGGGCTGGTAGCACAGCGAGCAGAACTCGCAGGCCACGATCAGCGCGTTGGCGTGCGGGTAGGCCGAGCAGAAGTCGTGCGCCCGGTTGATCGCCGCACCGCCGGCGGCACAGCCCAGCTGGGCGATCGGAAGCTGGCGGGTGGTGCTGTCGAAGTCCATCTCGTTGATCAGCCACGCGGTGAGCGACGGCATCATGAAGCCGGTGCACGACACGTAGATGATCACGTCGATGTCGCTGGTGAGGAGCTCCGCGTCGTCCAGGGCGCGCTGGATGACCGCGGGGACGCGGGCCTTCGCCTCGGCCTCGTAGAGCTTGTTGCGCTCCTCGAAGCCCGGGTGCTTCAGGGTCTCCTCGATGGGCTGCACGATGTGCCGCGTCCTGACGCCGGTGTTCTCGATCAGCCTCAGCGCCAGCGGCAGTTGGGGGTGGTCCGCGTGACGGGAACGCGCCAGCTCCAGCGTCTCCTCCATCGTGATCACGTGCTCCGGGACCGACACCGAGGGTCTGCACAAAGTCGCCATGAACCGTCCCTGCTTTCCGCTGTCCGGAAGGTGGTCCACACCTCTGGGGTGCTCCACCCACCGTCACCCGGGAGGACGACGATCTCGCGCTGGGTTACTCCGAACCGGGGACCCCGGGGTCAGGCTCGCAGGGCGATTCATGCCCCCGGACGAGGGAAAACGCGGTGCCGGCCGTTACGGCGCCCCACTGCTGTGCGCGATGCACGCCACGTCGATCCGGTCGGCGAGCTTCGCCAGCTCGATCGTCAGCGCCGCGACCGTGTCCTCGTCCAGTCCCTGCTCCCCGGCCTCGACGAGATGCAGCCATCGCGCACCCACGGTCCGCAACAACTTGCTCACGTCGGCCGCGGAGACCTGCAGCACACCGCGGTCGTCGACGATCAGAGGCAGGGTCACTTCGCGGTTCACAAAACGGGATGGTAGCCGCGCGGTGCTCACGCACCCTGCCAAACCGTGGTGATGTTGCAGAACTCCCGGATTCCGTGCCCGGACAGCTCACGCCCGTACCCCGACCGCTTCACACCGCCGAACGGGAACGCCGGGTGGGAGGCGGTCATCCCGTTGACGTAGACGGCGCCGGCCTCCAGGTCCCGCGCGAACCGCTCCACCTCGTTCTCGTCCCGCGTCCACACGTTCGAACTCAGCCCGAACGGTGTGTCGTTGGCGATCAGCACCGCCTCGTCCAGGTCGTCCGCCCGGTACAGCGTGGCGACCGGCCCGAACGCCTCCTCGCGGTGGATGCGCATCTCGCGGGTGATGCCGGCGAGGACGGTCGGCGGGTAGTACCAGCCGGGGCCGTCCGGCCGCTGTCCGCCGCACAGCACCCGTGCCCCGCTCCGCCGGGCGTCGTCCACCAGCTCCTCCAGGTCGTCGCGGCCCCGCTCGCTGGCGAGCGGCCCGATCTCGGTGTCCTCCGCCAGCGGGTCGCCGGTCCTGAGAGCCCGCATGCCCGCGACGAACCTCTCGGCGAAGGCGTCGTAGACGTCGGTGTGCACGATGAACCGCTTGGCGGCGATGCAGGACTGCCCGTTGTTCTGCACCCGCGCGGTCACCGCGACCTCGGCGGCGCGGTCCACGTCGGCGGACGGCATGACGACGTAGGGATCGCTGCCGCCCAGCTCCAGCACCGTCTTCTTGACCATCTCCCCGGCGGTGGACGCGACCGCCCGGCCAGCCGGCTCGCTGCCGGTCAGGGTGGCCGCCTTCACGCGTTCGTCGCGCAGGACGTCGTCCACCGCGCCCGACCCGATCAGCAGCGTCTGGAAGCAGCCCTCCGGGAAGCCCGCCCGGTGGAACAGGTCCTCCAGGTACAGCGCGGTCTGCGGGACGTTGGAGGCGTGCTTGAGCAGGCCCACGTTGCCCGCCATCAGCGCCGGTGCGGCGAACCGGACCACCTGCCACAGGGGGAAGTTCCACGGCATCACGGCGAGCACCGGGCCGAGCGGCCGGTAGCGGACCCGGACCCGGGAGGCGCCGGAGTCGTTCACGTCGGCCTCGGCCGGTTCCTCGTCGGCCAGCAGCCCCTCGGCGCGCTCCGCGTACCAGCGCATCGCCTTGGCGCACTTCGCGGCCTCCGCGCGGGCCTGCGTGACCGGCTTGCCCATCTCGGTGGTCATGATCCGGCCGATCTCCCGCCGGTCCTCGTCCAGCAGGTCGGCGGCCTTGTTCAGCAGTCGGGCGCGGTCGGCGAAGGAGGTCGTCCGGTACGTGCGGAAGGTGGCCTCGGCGAGTTCGAGCCGGCGTTCCAGCTCGTCCTCGTCCATCGGCTCGTACGTCTTGAGTGTCTCGCCGTTCGCCGGGTTCACCGTCGCGATGGGCATGGCTGACCTCCCTGGGAGCGGGCTTGTCTCGACCTTCGCGCGCGGCCCGGCAGGGCGCAACGCGACAGGCGCTCGGGCGTTTCAGCCCGAGTGCTCCGCCAGCCGGTCGAGAAACGCGGCCTGGGCCGTGACGATCACCGCACGGGCCCGGTCCAGACCGAACCACGCCACCCGGTCCAGCTCCGGGAACTCCCGCGTCCGGCCGGAGCGCGGCGGCCACTCCATGGTGAACGTCCCCGGGGTGATCGTCTCCGGGTCGAGGTCCGCCGCCACCGCCCAGGCCGTGACGATCTTGCCGTTGCGCTGCACGACCTCGCCCAGCGGTACGGCCTCCCCGTCGGGCGGTGCCAGCCCCAGCTCCTCCCGGAACTCCCGCCGGGCCGCCTCCCAGGCGGGCTCGGCCGGGTCGTACTCGCCCTTCGGCACGGTCCAGGCGCCCGCGTCCTTCTTCGCCCAGAGCGGGCCGCCCATATGGCCGAGCAATACCTCCAGCCCCTGAGCGGTGTGCCGGAACAACAGCAGTCCCGCGCTGCGCTTCGTCGTCCGCACCGTCACGGCGTGACCTCCGGGTGGGCTGCCAGCAGGGCCTCCACGGTATCGGCCTCCTCGGGGCGCTTGTCCTCGCGGTAGCGGACCACACGGGCGAAGCGGAGGGTGACACCGGCCGGGTAGCGGGTGGAGCGCTGGAGTCCGTCGTAGGCGATCTCCACGACGAGTTCGGGGCGGACCCGGACCACCCAGCCGTCGTCCTCGACCGCCAGCTCCCGGAGCCGCTCGGTCTGCCAGGCGAGCATCGCGTCGGTCATGCCCTTGAAGGTCTTGCCGAGCATCGCGAAGCCGCCGTCCGGGGTGCGGGCGCCGAGGTGGAGGTTGGACAGTTTGCCGGTGCGGCGGCCGTGACCCCACTCGGCGGCCAGCACCACGAGGTCGAGGGTGTGCACGGGCTTGACCTTCAGCCAGGAGGCGCCGCGCCGTCCCGCGCTGTAGGGCGCGTCCAGCGCCTTGACCACCACGCCCTCGTGGCCCCGGGCCAGGGTCTCGGCGAGGAACCGTTCCGCCTCCGGGATGTCCGCCGGGCCCGAGGTCACCGTGCGCCGCACCCGCATCGGCTCGGGCACCAGCCGGGCCAGCTCCGCGTGCCGCTCGGCGAACGGCAGGTCGAGCAGGTCGCGGCCGTCGACGGAGAGGGCGTCGAAGAAGACGGGGGAGACCGGCACCTCCTCCGCCGCCTTCACCACATCGGTCCGGGAGCCCACCCGGCCCGCCGTCTCCTGGAAGGAGCGGGGCCGGCCCGTCGCGTCCAAGGAGATCACCTCCCCGTCCAGGATGAACCGCTCGCCCCGCAAGCCCCGCGCGGCGGCGGTCACTTCGGGCAGCCGGTCGGTGATGTCGTCCAGTGTGCGGGTGTGCACCCGTACGGTGTCGCCGTCCCGGTGCACCTGGACCCGGATGCCGTCCAGCTTCTCCTCCACCGCACAGGCGCCCAGCTTCTCCACCGCCTCAGCGACCGAGGAGGCGCTGTGCGCCAGCATCGGCAGCACCGGCCGGCCCACGGTGAGCCGGAACCGCTCCAGCGCCGCGGGCCCCTCGCCCAGCAGGGCCCCGGCCACCGTCTGCAGCGAGCCCGCGAGCATCACGGCCCGCCGTACGTCCGCCGGGTCCGCGCCGGTCGCCTGGGCGAGGCCCTCCACCGCGACCGCGTCCAGGGCGCCCTGCCGGACCTCGCCGGTGAGCAGGCCGAGCAGGAACCGCTGCTCCTCCTCGGTCGCCGCGCCCATCAGCTCGCCGACGATCCGGGCCCGCTCCGCCTGCGACCCGGGTCCGGACACCTTGCCCAGCTCGGTGAGCCGGGCGTCGACCTCCCGCACGGTCAGGGAGGGCTCACCGGCCGGCGGGACCCGGCGGCCCAGCACCTTCCAGCCGACGCCGAGCCGGCCCTGCGGCAGCCGTCCGGCCAGATAGGGGATGACGATCGGCACGTCGTCCGCCTCCGCGTCCCGGAACAACTCCGCGAGCAGCGCGGTCTTCCGGGTCCTGGCCGCTGTCGCGGCGACCTCCCGGGACACCTGGGCCAGCCGGGTCAGCAGCATGCAGCCCATAGTGCATCAGCCCCCCGCCGGATGCGCGGCTCCTCACGTGCGGGTGCGTCGTGGCCGCTCACCCGGCACCCCGCGCCTTCCGGGCGCTGTCGTCGAGGTCGGCCATCAGCAGCTCGCCGTTGATCGCCGCGCCCGCCCGGTAACCCCGGCTGGCCGCGTTGACCACCTGCTCCGCGAAACCGCTCGCGTTGCCCGCCGCCCACAGGCCCGGCACGCTCGTCAGGCCCCGTTCGTCGATCACCGGGTAGCTGCCGAACGGGGTCTTGCGCAGCTCCGCGCCCAGCCGGACGAGCAGGTCGTTGCGGGGGACGGCGCGCGGGGCGGCGTACAGGACCGCGCGGGCGTGGACCCTGCCGTCGGCCAGCCTGACCCCGGTGAGCCGGTCGTCGGTGACCACGACGTCCGTCACCTCGCCGGGGACCACCGTGACCCCGGCGGCGGCCAGTCTGCGCAGGTCCTCGTCCGTCAGCTCCGACTCGCTCACCTCGTGCAGGAAGAGGCGCACGTCGTTCGACCACCGGGTGACCATCAGCGCCTGGTGCACGCTGAGCGCGGAGGTGGCGAGGACGCCGGTCGGCAGGTCGCGGAACTCCCAGCCGTGGCAGTACGGGCAGTGCAGCACGTCCCTGCCGAACCGCTCGGCGAGGCCCGGGACCGGCGGCAGCTCGTCCCGGAGCCCGGTGGCGACCACGAGCTGCCGGGCCCGCACGGTCCGGCCGCCGGCGAGCACGACGGTGAAATCGCCGCCCCGGTCCCTGCTCCCGGCCCCGTCCCGGTCCGCGTCCCTGGTGGCGTCCACCACCCGGTCCCGGACCAGCTCCACCCCGTACCGGGCGATCTCCTCCCGGCCGACGGCCAGGAACTCGGCCGGGGACATGCCGTCCCGGGACAGATACCCCTGCATGTGCGCGGCCGGCGCGTTGCGCGGCTCGCCCGCGTCGACGACCAGGGTGCGGCGCCGTGCCCGGCCCAGGACCAGCGCGGCGGACAGGCCGGCGGCCCCGCCGCCGACGACGACAACTTCGTACCTGGTGTTCTCGGTCATGAGACGACGGTCGCCCGCGGCTGCGGGATTGACAAACGTAGTTGCCGTTCCTGCAATAGAAAGCATGAGCACAGACGACGTACTGGCGGACGTGGGTCCGAGACTGCGCCGCGTCCGCAAGGAGCGGGAGGTGACCCTGGCCGCGCTGTCCGAGGCCACCGGCATCTCCGTGAGCACCCTGTCCCGGCTGGAGTCCGGCCTGCGCAGGCCCAGCCTGGAACTGCTGCTGCCGATCGCCCAGGCCCACCAGGTGCCGCTGGACGAACTGGTCGGGGCGCCGCCGGTCGGCGACCCCCGGGTGCGGGCCAAGCCGATCGTGCGGCACGGGCGCACCATGTACCCGCTGACCCGCCAGCCGGGCGGGCTCCAGGCCTACAAGGTGATCGAGCCGCAGCGGACCACGGAGCCCGATCCGCGGACCCACGAGGGGTACGAGTGGCTGTACGTCCTCTCCGGGCGGCTGCGGCTCGTGCTCGGACAGCACGACGTCGTGCTGTCGGCGGGCGAGGCGGCCGAGTTCGACACACGGGTGCCGCACTGGTTCGGGTCGGCGGGGGAGGGGCCGGTGGAGTTCCTGAGCCTGTTCGGTCCCCAGGGGGAGCGGATGCACGTGCGGGCGCGACCCGCCCGTGCGTGACCCACGCGACTGTTCCCTGATCGGCAAGCGACCGCTTAGTATGCGGGGGACCCCGGTCCGGCGAAGCAGTCGCGTGGAGGCACCGCATGCAGGCATGGCAAGTGCACGAGAACGGCGAGCCGAGCGAGGTGATGCGGCTCCATGACGTCGAGCGGCCCACACCCGGCGACGGCCAGGTCCTGCTCAGGGTGCGCGCCGCCAACGTCAACTTCCCGGACGCGCTGCTGTGCCGGGGGCAGTACCAGATCCGGCCCCCGCTGCCCTTCACCCCGGGCGTGGAGATCTGCGGCGAGACCGAGGACGGCCGCCGGGTGATCGCCAACCCCGCGCTGCCCCACGGCGGCTTCGCCGAATACGCCCTCGCCGACGCCCGGACCCTGCTGCCCGCCCCCGAGGCGCTGGACGACGCCGAGGCCGCCGCCCTGCACATCGGCTACCAGACGGGCTGGTTCGGCCTGCACCGCCGGGCCCGCCTGGAAGCGGGGGAGACCCTGCTCGTGCACGCCGCCGCCGGAGGCGTGGGCAGCGCCGCCGTCCAGCTCGGCAAGGCGGCCGGCGCCACGGTCATCGGCGTCGTCGGCGGCGCGCGGAAGGCCGCCGTCGCCCGGGAACTGGGCTGCGACGTGGTGATCGACCGGCGCGCCGAGGACGTCGTCGCCGCCGTGAAGGAGGCCACCGGCGGACGCGGAGCCGACGTGATCTACGACCCCGTCGGCGGCGACGCCTACGCCCAGTCCGCCAAAGTGGTCGCCTTCGAGGGCCGGATCGTCGTCGTCGGCTTCGCCGGCGGCACCATCCCCAGCCCGGCCCTCAACCACGCCCTGGTGAAGAACTACTCGATCCTCGGCCTGCACTGGGGCCTGTACAACACCAAGAACCCGGGGCTCGTCCGGCACTGTCACGAGCAGCTCACCGAACTGGCCGCCCGGGGCGCCGTCAAGCCGCTGGTGAGCGAGCGCGTCCCGCTGAAGGGAGCCGCGGACGCCGTGCAGAAGGTGGCGGACGGCCTGTCCACCGGCCGGATCGCCGTACTCCCGGAGGAGGCAGCATGACCGACGCCGAAGAACTGCGCCGCCGCACCCGCGAGCTGCTCGCGCAGGTCCCGCCCGCGAGCACCGACCGCCTGGACTTCCTCCGCGCCCGCTTCGACGCGGGCCTCGCCTGGGTGCACTACCCGGAGGGCCTCGGCGGCCTCGGCGCCCCGCGCTCGCTCCAGGCCGTGGTGGACGCCGAGCTGGAGGCCGCCGGCGCCCCCGACAACGACCCCCGGCGCATCGGCATCGGCCTCGGCATGGCCGCGCCGACGATCCTGAAGTACGGCACCGAGGAGCAGAAGCGGCGCTATCTGCGGCCCCTGTGGACCGGGGAGGAGGTCTGGTGCCAGCTGTTCAGCGAACCCGGCGCCGGCTCCGACCTGGCCGCGCTCGGCACCCGGGCGGTACGGGACGGGGACGGCTGGGTCGTCAACGGGCAGAAGGTGTGGACCTCCAGCGCCCATCTCGCCCGCTGGGCCATCCTCATCGCCCGCACCGACCCGGACGTGCCCAAGCACCAGGGCATCACCTACTTCGTCTGCGACATGACCGACCCCGGCGTCGAGGTCCGGCCGCTGCGCCAGATCACCGGCGAGGCGGAGTTCAACGAGGTCTTCCTCACCGACGTCCGCATCCCCGACGACCGCCGGCTCGGCGAGGCCGGCGACGGCTGGCGGGTCGCGCAGACCACGCTGAACAACGAACGCGTCGCCATCGGCGGCATGGCCCTGCCCCGCGAGGGCGGCATGATCGGCCCGGTCGCCGCGACCTGGCGCGAACGCCCCGAACTGCGCACCCACGAGCTGCACCAGCGGCTGCTGAAGCTGTGGGTCGAGGCCGAGGTCGCCCGCCTCACCGGCGAACGCCTGCGCCAGCAGCTCGCCCTCGGCCAGCCCGGCCCCGAGGGCGCCGGCATGAAGCTCGGCTTCGCCCGCCTCAACCAGGAGATCAGCGGCCTGGAGGTCGAACTCCTCGGCGAGGAGGGCCTGTTGTACGAGGACTGGACCATGCGCCGCCCCGAGCTGGTCGACTTCACCGGACGCGACGCCGGATACCGGTATCTGCGCTCCAAGGGCAACAGCATCGAGGGCGGGACCAGCGAGGTCCTGCTGAACATCGTCGCCGAGCGCGTCCTGGGCCTGCCCGCCGAGCCGCGCACCGACAAGGACGTCGCCTGGAAGGACCTCGCCCGATGACGGATCTGCTGTACTCCGAGGAGGAAGAGGCGCTGCGGGCCGCCGTCCGCGACCTGCTCACGGACCACTGCGCGGCGGCCGACGTGATCGCCCGCGGCGAGTCGGACGCCCCGCACGACCTCGCCCTGTGGAAGCTGCTCGCCGAGGGCATGGGCCTGGCCGGGCTGCTGGTGCCCGAGGAGCGGGGCGGCCAGGGCGCGACCCACCGCGAGGCCGCCGTCGTCCTGGAGGAGCTGGGACGGGCGGTCGCTCCGGTGCCCTACCTGACCAGCGCGGTCGTGGCCACCGAGGCCCTGCTCGCCTGCGACGAGGGGGAGCTGCTGGGGCGACTGGCCTCCGGGCGCACCATCGGCGTGCTCGCGGTCGCCCTGCACACCGCCCCGGGTGCCGGCGCCCAGGCCGTGCGCGTGGAGAACGGCCGCCTGCACGGTGAGCTGACCGGCATCGCGGACGCGGCCGTCGCCGACGTGCTGCTCGTCCCGGCCGACGACGGTGGCCTGTACGCCGTCACCGCCGATGCCGTGACCGTCACCCCGCAGGTCTCCCTGGACCTGACCCGCCCGTTGGCGAGGGTACGGCTGGAGGGCGCTCCCGGCCGCCGGGTCGGCGACGCCGGGTCCGCCGTACGCCGGGCCCTGCGCGCCGCCGCCGGACTGCTCGCGTCCGAGCAACTGGGCGTGGCGGAATGGGCGTTGACGGAGACGGTCCGGTACCTGAAGGAGCGCAAGCAGTTCAACCGGCCGGTCGGCGGCTTCCAGGCGCTCAAGCACCGGCTCGCCCAGCTGTGGCTGGAGGTGGTCAACCTCCGGGCCGCCGCCCGCGCCGCGGCCGACGCGCTCACCACCGGCGAGGACGCGGAGGTCTCGGTCGCCGTCGCGCAGGCGTACGCGGCGCCCGTGGCCGTCCACGTCACCGAGGAGGCGCTCCAGCTCCACGGCGGCATCGGCATGACCTGGGAGCACCCGGTCCACCTGTACCTGAAGCGGGCCAAGGCGGACTCGATCGCCTACGGCACGGCGGGTGCCCATCGCCATGCGCTGGCCACGCTGGTCGATCTCCAGGGGCCCTGACTCCCCGCGGCCACAGGTGAACAGAGGGACAACTCCCCGTCGGCCGGGGCCGATCGGCGGTGTGCCGCGCGCATACTCCCTTCGGTCCCGTCCGGCATTCCCAGGGAGGCAGTGCATGGCCCTCACCACCCGTCGCAGCGCCCTCACCACCCTCGGCGCCGCCCTCGTCGGCAGCCTCGCCCTGCCCGCGCAGGGCGCGTCGGCCGGGGAGCGGACGCGCCGCCCACGTCCGCTGTGGCACGCCCACGCCCACAACGACTACGCGCACCCGCGGCCCCTCCACGACGCCCTCGACCACCGCTTCGGCAGCGTCGAAGCCGACGTCTTCCTCGTCGGCGACCAACTCCTCGTCGGCCACGAGGCGTCCGGCCTCGACCCGTCCCGCACCCTCGAATCCCTCTACCTGGAACCCCTCGCCGCCCGCGTCAGGGCGCAGCACGGCTCGGTCTACCGGGGCGCACGCCGGCCGCTGCAACTCCTCGTCGACATCAAGACCGAGGGCTCCTCGACGTACCGCGCACTCGACCGCCGCCTGCGCCGCCACCCCCACCTGTTCACCCGGTACGCGCACGGCCGTGTCCATCCCGGCCCGGTCACCGTCGTCGTCTCCGGCGACCGGGCGGCCCGCACCCCGATGGAGGCACAGACCCAGCGCCGCGCCTTCTACGACGGCCGGCTCGGCGACCTCGACGGCCCCGCCCCGGCCTCCCTCATCCCGCTGATCAGCGACAACTGGACGCAGTACTTCGGCTGGACCGGCGCGGGAACCTTCCCGGACGCCGAACGGCAGAAACTGCGCGGCATCACCGCCGCCGCCCACGCGCGCGGACGGCGAGTCCGCTTCTGGGCCACTCCCGACACCGCGGGCCCGGCCCGGGACGCGCTGTGGAGCGAGCTGCTCGCCGCCGGGGTCGACCACCTCAACACCGACGACCTCGCCGGCCTGGCGGCCTTCCTCGACGCCCGCCCCCGCGCGTAAGACCACACGATCGGGGGACATGTCAGCAGCCCGGACGAACCCTCCGCTACGCCACACTTGCGGCCGAACGCCGCACACGGGGCGTGGCGGAGGAGGGTTCCCGATGGCCGTTTCCATCTCTGTGGTGCTGCTGCTTCTGATCCTGGCCGTGATCTTCATTCGCAACTGCTCGCTGAAGATCTCCCATGCCCTGGTCTGCC
This sequence comes from Streptomyces sp. NPDC107654, assembly GCF_055639035.1. Taxonomy (NCBI): domain Bacteria; kingdom Bacillati; phylum Actinomycetota; class Actinomycetes; order Kitasatosporales; family Streptomycetaceae; genus Streptomyces; species Streptomyces sp. NPDC107654. The sequence continues at coordinate 109,828 of NZ_JBVKBI010000011.1, read as the reverse complement.
TGCTGCTCGGCTTCTACCTCGCCAGCACCAGCGTGGCGCCCACCATCCACAGCGGGCTCACCGCGACCGCCGACCTGGTCAGCAGCCTGCGGCCCTGACGCAACGGGTGCGTCACTCCGCGGAGAAGACGCCGATGCCGTTGGGCACCGGGCGCTCGGCGCCGCCGCTCGGGTGGTTGCGCACCGTCACGGCGGTGGCGCCGGTGCCACGGGTGACCAGTTCCGTCGAGCCGCCGCCGTCGAGGTTGAAGGCGTCGGTGGCCCCCAGCGACCGCATGGTCTCCGCCTCCTCCGCGACGGTCAGTCCGGTGCGGTAGGCGGCGGAACCGTCCAGCGCGAGGAGCAGCAGCCGCCGGCCGCCGTCCTTGAAGCCGACGACCGTGCGCACCGCCGACGTCCTGTCGTCCAGGCCGGGGAGTGGGGTGCCGTCGCGCAGGACCGGGAAGCCGCCGATCGCGAACGTGTACGGCACCCCCGACGAGGCCGCCGCCAGGGAGTGCGTGACGTCCACCCGGTCACCGACCGACAGCTTGCGCAGCTTCCGCGCGCCCTCCTCACGGCCCAGCAGGACCGTCGTGTCCGCCGGGATCGTGCCGCTGCCCGGGGCGTCCGAGGCGGAGACCACCCGGCCGCCGCGCACCTTCACCTCGTAGGTGTCGCTGCTGCACGGCGCCGACCGCTGGGTGTCGGTGCCGCAGACGGCCCGCACCCGGGAGGCGCTGCCCCAGCGGGCGGTGAAGGCGCCGACGGAGTCCACCGGCAGCGCGTACTGGTTGAGGCCCTTCAACGGCAGCTTCCCGTCCGGTGTGCCGACCGAACCGGAGAGGGTGAGGCGGTCCAGACGGGCCCGCCGGTCGGTGCCCACACCCAGCACGTCCCGGGTGCTGGTGCCCGGGGGGAGGGCGGGACCGAACCGCTGGCCCTTCGGCACCGCCCCCTTGAGCACCTGCCCGTCCGCCACGGCCGGTCCGACGGAGGCGCCGGTGGCCTGCACGCCCGGGTGCTGCGTCTCGGTGATGTCGAAGAAGTCCCCGTTCACCCCGGCGACCGCCCCGGCCGAGTCCGCCAGCCGGGAGACCGTCGACCGGGCCGCCACCGCGTCCGGGTACAGCAGGTCGACGCTGACGTGCGAGTCGGAGAGGTCCACCGTGACCAGGTGGGCGCGGGTCTTCCCGGCCGCCGCCGTGAGGTCGAAGTGCCGGTAGGTGACGCCCGGCGCGAGCCGCCTGCCCGCGGGTGCGGCACCGGCCGGTGCCGCACCCGCCAGGGCCGTGCCGGTCAGCACACCGAACGCCGTGGCCACCGTGAGAACCGCTCTGCCCGCTGCCGAACGCCTGCGACGTCTGGTCACCGTGCCCCCTGATGTTTCGTCAACTGTCCTGTCCGCAGGGGCAGTGGACCAGAATCGGGCGGCGAGGGGGCCGACTAGGCGTCGACGACGCGAGAACGGGTGAGAAAACGCACCCCCTCGGGTGCTTCCAGCGAGAATCCGCTGCCGCGTCCCGGAACGACGTCCACGATCAGCCGGGTGTGGCTCCACGCCTGGTACTGGCTGCGCGACATCCAGAACGTGACGGGCTCGGGCACACCCGCCACCGTCAGCTCCGCCAGCAGCACGTCCGAGCCACCGGTGCGGAACTCGCCGTCCGGATAGCACATCGGGGCGCTGCCGTCGCAGCAGCCGCCGGACTGGTGGAACATCAGCGGCCCGTGCTCGGTACGCAGGCGGCGCACCAGCTCGGCGGCCTCGGGCGTGAGTTCGACCCGGGGGATCTCCTCTTCCATGGCACCGTCCTGGACAGCCGGGGTGTCGGTCCGCTCCAGTCTCACGGATGGTCACGAACCCGTCCAGAACGCCTCCTTGCCCGGCCGGACACGCTGCCGGGGCCGAGGGGGGACAATGGAGGCGTGAGCCCCGCCTTCCCGATCCTGCCCGAGCCGTACTTCGTCCCCGCCGGCGAGCATCCGCTGTGGGAGGAGGCGCTGGCCGCGGTCAACCGCGACCTGGCGGCTGCCCTGCCCGGGCAGAGCCCGCTGCGCCTCCTCGCCTACCCGGCCGAGGGCGACGAGCCCGAACAGGTCTACGTCGCGCTGGCGAACGGCGACGCGCACGGCAACTCCCTGGAGCCGGCCGGCTCGGCCGCCGAAGCGCTGCCGGCCGTCGCCGAGGCCGCCCAGGACACGGTCATGGAGTGCCTGTGGCAGGTGTGGCCGGTCTGTACCCTGCACGGACTCGGGATGCACGTGGCCGAGGAGGCCGGACGCCCGGTGTGGAGGTGCGCCGGCGGGGGCGCGCGGCGGGAACCGGCCCATGTCCGGGCGGCGGTGGGGGAGCTCGACACGGTGCACCGGCCCCGGCGCCCGAACCGCAAGCGCCGCACGGCCCGCACACCGCGCCGGGCCGACTGAGCCCGGCCGGAGTGCCCTGCGATCATCGGGGGATGCGGGATTTCGACGAGCTGACCCAGGTGGACGACCCGGCCTGGCCGGAGCTGCAGCAGGCGTTCACGACCGCCGCCGTACCCGTCCGGGTGCTGCCCGCCGACCCCGACGAGGGGCGCAGCTGCCTGCTCCGGCTCCAGGTCACCACGCGGTCGGTGCTCGGCGCGCTCACCCTGCACTGCGGCGGCCTCGTCCTGGACGACGGCTGGCTGCGGGTGTACGGCGCCGGCTCCGCGGCCGTCGGACTGCCGAGCCTCGGGCGGGTCAACGGGTTCCCCGACGAGTCCGACGCCCCCTGGCACCCGGCGGCCGGGCTCGTCGTCGGCCATGACGTGCTCGGCGGAGTGTTCTGCCTCAACGGCTCCGACCCCGTGGGCGGCGGCCGCCCCGGCGCCCCGGGTCAGCTGACCTACTTCGCGCCCGACACCCTGGCCTGGGAGGCGCTGGACATCGGCCACTCGGCCTGGATCGACTGGCTGCTGTCCGGCGGGACGGAGCGGTTCTACGCGGGCCTGCGCTGGCCGGGCTGGCGTGCGGAGGCGGCGGCCCTGCACGTGTCCCAGGGCATCAGCGTCGTCCCGTTCCTGTGGTCCAGGGAGGCCCGCGAGGATCTCGCCGCCACCAGCAGACGAGCCGTCCCACTGCACGAAGTGGTGGGCGTGTCCGCCGACTTCGCCCGACAACTCGGCTCGGCGGAGCCCGGGTTCCTTGGACTCCTCGGGCCCTTCGGCGAGGGCTGAGCCCGGGTTCCTGGGATTCCGCGGGCGTGAAGCCGTCCTTGGACGGCATGATCGACACATTGACTCATCGACATTGGCGCCGCTTGGCTCGGCCCTCGGACTGCCGCGGCGAGCCGGCGCAGGCCGGTCCCGACCGACGACCTGCCGCGGGTGCCGGACCCCGACCGGCGGGGCTGCCGCTGCTGGTCACGGCGTCGGCGGGGGCGGGGCACGCGCCGGGCGGCGGAGCGTGGCGCGCTCAGTCCGAGGAGTCGCGGCGCCTCCGGCGGGCGCGGAGGGCCTCCGGGAGCAGTGGCAGCAGCGACACCACGACCACCACGGCGACCAGCGGCAGCAGGTAGTCGTCGATGTGCGGAACCGAGGCGCCCAGCGTGTATCCGGCGAGCACCAGCGTCTGCGACCACAGCACCCCGCCGACCGTCTGCCAGAGGGTGAAGGCCCGGGCGGGCACGCCCAGAGCCCCCGCCACCGGGTGCAGCACCGTCCGCAGCAGCGGCACGAACCGGCCGATCACCAGCGCCTTGCCGTAGCCGTAGCGCGACAGCAGCCGCTCCGCCCGCGCCACCGCGCTCCGCACCCGGTCGCCGGAGGAGCGCGCGAGCAGCGCCCGGCCGCCGTGCCGTCCGATGAGATAGCCCACCTGGCCGCCCGCCACCGCCCCGACCGCGGCGCACACCAGCACCTGCCACAGCGCCAGCCGCGGCGGCTGCTGGACACTGCCCGCGCACAGCACCCCGGCCGGGAACAGCAGCGTGTCACCGGGCAGGAAGAAGCCCACGACCAGCAGGCCCGACTCGGCGAAGACCACCGCCAGGACGCCCAGCGCGCCGAAGGCGGCGAGCACCGAGGCGCTGTCCATCGGGTTGACGGCGAGCACCGGCCGGACCTCCTGGCCTCCTCAGGGAACCTGTCCGCTCCCCAGCATCGCGTGCCGGGCGCCCCCGTGCGCGCCGGTCGGTCGAACGAGGGCCGCCCGCGCCGGGTCAGTACCCGACCCGGAACGTCGCGTCCTGCCGGTCGGTGGCCGTGGAGATCGGGTCGATCCGCAGGACGTAGTCGGAGTGGCGCAGGTAGCGGGTGGGGTTGTTGTAGGAACGGAACGACGACCAGCTCGCGTCCGCGAGGCCCGCCGTCCGCTGGAAGGTGGCGTCCGCCGCGAACGTCGACGTGCCGTCGTCGACGTCCAGACGGAGCTGGTAGTCGTAGTGGCGCAGGTAGCGGGTCGGGTGGCTGACCGACCGGAACGACACCGCGCCGCTGTCGGCGAGGCCGGGCACCAGCTGCCACAGCGAGTCGGTGTACGGGTCGAAGGGGTACGCGTCGATCCGGCCGGCGTAGTTCGCGTGACGGACGTAACGCGACGGGTGGTTGTACGACTTCAGTCGGTTCCAGGTGGGGACGCCCCACCGGGCGACGAGGTTGTCGTACTCCGTGGTGCTGAGGGCCGTGATCCCGCAGTGCTTGGAGTTGACCGGCTGGGTGTAGGCCTTCTGGTCGAGTGGGGTCCAGGTGCCGGAGGCGAGGTCGCCGGTCTGCCAGGCGTAGAAGACACCGTTGGGGGTGTAGGTGTCTCCCCACAGGTACCAGTTTCCGGCCGCGGGGGACCTGACCAGGGTGGGCGCCTCGGTGCCGCCGTGGGCGACCGCGGTGCCGAACTCCCGGAAACTGCCCGGCTCGAGGCTGGTGGAGCGGGCGCCGGCCAGGGTCTGGTCCTTCTTGAAGTAGAGGTAGTTGACCCCGTCCACCCCCACAGCCATGTCGCCGTCGATCACGTCGTAGCCGGGGTCGAAGAAGACCTGCGGGGCGGAGGCGGTGACGAAGTCGGTGGTGTGGTTCACCATGATCACGTTGTGCCCGCTGGAGCCGACCGCCGAGTAGATGAGCGCGTACTGTCCTCGTCCCGCGTCCCAGAACGCCTCCGGGGCCCAGGCGTGGGTGTTCAGGCCGTGCACCTTCAGCCGGTGGTAGCCGGTGAAGGTCCGCAGGTCGGGTGAGTGCCACACGTGCACGTACTGGCTGACGTAACTCCAGTCCGTGCCCTTCAGGTCGGTGGCCAGGACGACGAACGTGCCGTCCTGCTTGCGCAGGACGAACGGGTCCCGCAGCCCGAGCGCGCCCTCGGTGGGGGTGACGACGGGATCGTTCTGGTTCAGCGGCATCCAGTGGAGCGAGTCCGTGCTGACGGCCAGGTGGAGGCCGTAGTCGGTGCCGGTGCCGTTCGGTGACTCGGTGAAGTAGGCCATGGCGTACGCCGTGCCGGCGGCGTGGGCGGTTCCGGCGCCGGCGCCCAGCGCGCCGGTGACGGCGAGGGGCGTGGCGGCGGCCACACCGAGGAAGGAGCGGCGGGAGAGACGGGGACCGGACGTCATACGTGCTCCAGGGGCGTCGAAGCGATCGGTATTTCGAACGTGGTTCGGTTCTCCGGTCGGACGGTAGAGGAGTGGTCATGGCCCCGTCAATGAGTCGGCCGCGGAGAGGCTCGGCGCTGCCGGGGCGAAGACCGCGCCGTCCTGCTCGAAAGCGACGACGCGCCTGCCGGCATACCCTCCCGGTCAGGCGCGTCGTCGGTCACCGTGTCTAGAAGAAGCCCAGCTTCCTCGGCGAGTACGACACCAGCAGGTTCTTGGTCTGCTGGTAGTGCTCCAGCATCATCTTGTGCGTCTCGCGGCCGATCCCGGACTGCTTGTAGCCGCCGAACGCCGCGTGCGCGGGGTAGGCGTGGTAGCAGTTGGTCCACACACGGCCCGCCTGGATCGCGCGGCCGGCGCGGTAGGCGGTGTTGATGTCCCGGGTCCACACCCCCGCGCCCAGGCCGTACAGCGTGTCGTTGGCAGTCTTGATCGCGTCGTCGAAGTCGTCGAAGGAGGTCACCGAGACCACGGGACCGAAGATCTCCTCCTGGAAGATCCGCATGCGGTTGTCGCCCTCGAAGATGGTCGGCTGGACGTAGTAACCCCCCTTCAACTCGCCGTCGTACTCGACGCGCTCACCGCCCGTGAGGACCCTCGCTCCCTCCTGTCGGCCGATGTCCAGGTAGGAGAGGATCTTCTCCAGCTGGTCGTTGGAGGCCTGCGCGCCGATCATCGTGCCGGTGTCCAGCGGGTGGCCCGGCTTGATGCGCCGGGTGCGTTCGACAGCCGCCTCCAGGAACTCCGCGTAGCGGCCGCGCTGGATGAGCGCCCGGGACGGGCAGGTGCAGACCTCGCCCTGGTTGAGCGCGAACATCGTGAAGCCTTCGAGCGCCTTGTCGCGGAATTCGTCGTCGTGCGCCCACACGTCGTCGAAGAAGATGTTCGGCGACTTACCCCCGAGTTCCAGGGTGACCGGCTTGATGTTCTCCGAGGCGTACTGCATGATCAGCCGCCCGGTCGTGGTCTCCCCGGTGAACGCGACCTTCGCCACCCGTGGGCTCGACGCCAGCGGCTTGCCCGCCTCCACACCGAAGCCGTTGACGATGTTCAGCACGCCCGGCGGCAGCAGGTCCGCGATCAGACTCAGCCAGTAGTGGATGGAGGCCGGGGTCTGCTCGGCCGGCTTGAGGACCACCGCGTTCCCCGCGGCCAGCGCCGGCGCCAGCTTCCAGGCCGCCATCAGGATCGGGAAGTTCCACGGGATGATCTGCGCGACGACTCCGAGAGGCTCGTGGAAGTGGTACGCCACCGTGTCGTCGTCCAGCTCGCCCAGCGAACCCTCCTGCGCCCGGATCGCCCCCGCGAAGTAGCGGAAGTGATCGATCGCGAGCGGGATGTCGGCCGCCAGCGTCTCCCGCACCGGCTTGCCGTTCTCCCAGCTCTCGGCCACCGCCAGCGGTTCCAGATACGCCTCCATCCGGTCGGCGATCCTCAGCAGGACGTCGGACCGCTCCGCCACCGGCGTACGACCCCACCCGGGCGCCGCCTCGTGCGCCGCGTCCAGCGCCCGCTCCACGTCCTCCGCGGTACCCCGGGCGATCTCCGTGAAGGGCTGCCCGTTGACCGGCGACGGATTCTCGAAGTACTGCCCGCGCGCGGGCGGCACGTAGGAGCCGCCGATGAAGTGGTCGTAGCGCGCCTGGTAGGAGACGATCGAGCCCTCGGTGCCCGGAGCCGCGTAGCGAGTCATCCTGGTCTGCCTCCCGGTGCAGCGCTGCCCGCCGTTGGGCAGCTCTCGCCGCGAGGCTAGGCGGGCGGACGTTGCAAGTACGTTGCACCGCGGGCCCGCGCCGGTGCCCGCCCGGCCGGTACCGCCAGCTCGGCCTCCAGCGCGGCGAGCCGGGCACGGACCGGTGCCGTCGGACGCACCACGGCGAGGGCCCGCCACACCTCGATGTCCTCCTCGCCCCACGGCGCGTGCGCCCAGTCCGCCAGCAGGTCGGGATCGCGGTGCGCGATCAGTGCCGTGCGCAGCGCACCCGCGAGCCGCTCCCGCAGCCGGACGATCGCCGGGGCCTGAGAACCGGGCAGCAGGGGCCCGGCGTACGCCTTCACCGCCGCGGTGAGCCCGCCCGTCTCCAGCCGCCGCTCGACCACGGTGACGTCCGACTCGACCGCGGCCGTCAGCCGGTACGGCCGTGAGGCGAGCAGCTCCGGCCCCAGCAGCCTGCGCAGCCGGGCCAGCTCCGCCCGCAACGTCACCGGGGTCACCGACTCGTCCGCGTACAGCGCGCACAGCAGCTCGTCCCCGCTCAGGCCCTCGGGATGGCGCGACAGCAGCACGAGGATCTCGCTGCGCCGGCGGCTGAGCCTGATCCTCCCTCCTTCCACGGCGAGTTCGGCCTCGTCCCGGCCCAGCGCGCTGAGCAGCGGCCCCTCCCCGGCGCAGCCCGGCGGGGCGAGAAGGGCGAGCTGTGCCTCGGCCGCCCGAGCCACCGCCTGCACGAAACCGAGGCTGTGCGGATGGGCGAGTCCGTCCCCGCCGGTGATGTCCACGGCTCCGAGCACCCGTCCGGTGCGCGGATCGTGCACCGGAGCGGCGGCACACGTCCACGGCTGCACCCGCCGTATGAAGTGCTCGGCGGCGAACACCTGCACGGGCCGGTCCACGGCCACCGCGGTGCCCGGCGCGTTGGTGCCGACCGCGCTCTCCGACCAGCGGGCCCCCGGGACGAAGTTCATCCGGTCCGCGCGGCGCCGGGTCGCCGCATGCCCCTCCACCCACAGCAGTCTGCCGTGCGCGTCGCACACCGCCAGCAGATGCTCCCCGTCGGCCGCGAACGTGCCCATCAGCTCCCGGAACAGGGGCATCACCTGGGCCAGGGGGTGCTCCGCGCGGTAGGCGCCGAGGTCGCCGTCGGTCAGTTCCACACAGGCGGTGCCGTCCGGCCCGACACCCGCCCGCGCGCTGCGCCGCCACGACTCCGCCACCACCGGCCGCACCGGGCGCGGCACCGTCCCCACCGTGGTGAACGTCTCGTGCGCACGGCGCAGCGCCCGGACCCGCTCGGCGGGGTCGGCCCCGGGCTCCAGGGCAACCCACGGATCGGTCAACTCGGCCTCCCCGGACGGTGGAACGGCGGTGCCACGGCGGCCCCGACCATCGTCACCCCGCGTGTTCGCGGGAACAACCGGTGGGACAAGCCACTCCTCTCGGTCAGGCGAAGTTGACCAGTCTGATGTAGCGCACCCAGTCCCAGTGCGGCCCCGGGTCGGTGTGGTCGGTGCCGGGCACCTCGTAGTGGCCGATGATGTGCTCCCTGTCCCGTGGGATGCCGTACGCCGTGCAGATCGCCGCCGTGAGCTTCGCCGACTCCTCGTAGAGGGCGTCGGTGAAGTAGGCGGGCTGGTCCACCCAGCCCTCGTGCTCGACGCCGATACTGCGTGTGTTGTAGGACCAGTTACCGGCGTGCCAGGCGATGTCGGCTTCATGCACGCACTGGGCGACATGCCCGTCCGCCGAGCGGACCAGATAGTGCGCGGAGACCTTCTTCTGCGGATTGGCGAAGATCGCCAGCGCGTCGGCGTACGTCTCCTGCGTGACGTGGATGATCACACGGTCGATGGCGTAGTCGCCGGGCCGGCCGGCCACCGTGTAGTTGGAGCCGCTCGCCGGCCGCCACTCGGCGAGCGGGTAGTCGACGAACCCGGTCTGAGCACCGGCACGCGGGTCGGGAAGCAGGGCGTAGGGGACGGCGGCGAGCGCCGCGCCCTTCAGCAGCCGTCGCCGGCTGAGCCGCGGTGCGGTCCGGTCTTTGTCCATGGCGGGATGCCTTTCGGTAAGCCTTTTCGGGGTGCCTTTTCGGGTGCCTTTCGGAATGTCCTTCGGGGTGCGTTCGCCAGGCCGCCGCGGATGCCCTGCGGGTGACGTGGGGCTGTCTTCGTGTGGCCGTGGCGGTGCTTCGTGAGCTCTTGACGGTGCGTTCGTGAGCTCTTGACGGTGCGTTCGTCAGCCCTTGACGGTGCGTTCCTGAGACCTTGGCGTGCGTTCGCTTCGACCTTGACGGTGCGTTGTGATGCCTTCGGAAGGCCGTTGCGATGCTTCGGAAGTCGTCGGGGAGCGGCGGCTGTACGGCGCAGGGATCGGCGGAGACGTCAGCCGCACAGGACCCGCGCCGTCTCCCGCAGCCGTGCGTGCACACCGCGGTACGTCTCCCGGGCGGGCAGCCACTCCTTGCGGAGCTTGGCCACGCACGTGTAGTTGGTGTCGCACACGTTGGCCAACGGCGACTCGACGGCCTGGGTCGCGAACTGGTACGCGTCCAGCTCACTGAACCCGTAGTCGCGCACCAGCCACCGCACGAGGTCGAGCTGGGATATCCGGAACGCGTCCTCCAGCGGGCGGGCCGATCCGGTCGAGACGATGTGCGTGTCCGACTCAAGCCGGGGCCACGGCGTGGCGACGTCCTTGAGGAGGTCTACGACCACCACCGTGTTCATCGCGCACTCCACGGCCACCCCGCAGGTCTCGCCCTCCCCCTGCCGGGCATGCCCGTCGCCCAGGCTGAGCAGGGCGCCCTCGACGTTGACGCCCAGGTAGCAGGTGACGCCGGCCCGCATCTCGGGCGTGTCCATGTTTCCGCCGTGCGCGTCCGGCACCAGGGCCGAGCGCACCTCCAGGTTGGCCGGTGCCACGCCCACCGTGCCGTGCATCGGATCCAGGGGCAGCTCCACCCGGATGTCGCTGTCCCGCGCCTCGAACAGGGCGGTCCGCCGAGCCCGGTCCAATTGCCAGATCCAGACGCGCTCCGGCAGCGGTGGCTGCAACGTGGCCGTGGTGTGGGTGGAGGTGAGGGCGCCGAAGAGGGGGACGGTCGTGGACGCCGCCCAGTCGCGGGCCGGTTCGATCGACACGAAGTGCACGGCCACGGTGTCGCCGGGCTCGGCGCCCTCGATGTGGAAGGGGCCGGTCTGCGGATTGAGGTAGGGGAACTCGCACACCTCGGACACGAGGTCCTTCTCGGAGCGGACCCGGCCGGCGAAGCAGTCCTCCGTGTACAGGTCGAGGACGGTGCCCGGAGCGATCCGTGCCAGGGGTGCTGCTCCGCCGAACGTCCAGGCGTACTGGTCGGGTTCCGGACGCACGGTGAGGATACGGGGCTCGGCCATCGTGGGGTGGCTCCCTTCATGGGGCGGGTCGTCAGATCGGTGGACCGGGTCGGCCGGTGTCGTGGAGCCGACCGGCCAGGGCGGTGACTGGGGTTGGTTGAGCGCTGGTGTGCTGGTCGAGGCGGTGGGCGCGGTTGGTCGATGAGGTGAGGGGAGTTGGCCGAGGCGGCGACTGGGGGGCTGGTCGTGGTGGTGACGGGGGTTGACCGAGGGCGCGACCGGGTGCTGGCCGGGGCGGGTCGGCCTGGCTCCGGAACGAGGCCGGACGCGGTGTGGACGGCCCCGCTGTGACCGCTGCTCAGCCAGGCACGCTCCCGCTCTGCCCTCGGCGGGTCAGCGCGGGACGGTCCCGCTCTGCCGGTCGGCGCCGGGGTCGTACGCGTCGAGGTGCACCCGCGCGGTCTCGGCTATGCGCTCGGGATGCCGTCGTACGAGCACCAGCAGGACGAGCACGCCCACCCCCATCCAGACGCTGACGACCGGGCCGGCGTAGGACACCGGAGCCGTCAGTTCCGTCACGAAGTCGAACACCGGGAGGCCGGCGGCCGTCAGCAGGGCGGGGATGAAAGCGGTGATGCCCAGCACCGGGAACAGCAGGTGCCGTACCGGCTTGAAGACGGCCCGGCCACGGCGCAGGAAGTGCCCGGTGCAGGAGAGGTTCACGACGATGTAGACGCCGACGACGACCGTGACGATCACCGTGGCGAGAAGCAGGAACGCGGTCACGGGGTCGTAGGCGAAGCCGAGTCCCAGCACTGCCGTGACGGCCACGACGGTCTGCACGGCGATGCCGGCCACGGGGGAGCGGTGCCGGGGGTGGAGCGTGGCGAGCAGGCCGGGCAGGACTCGGATGCGGGCCAGGGCGAAGGCGGTGCGGGTCGAGACGTTCGCGCACGCGTTGGCGTTCGCGACAGTGGAGTTGACCACCGCGAGGAACACCAGCACCCAGAACAGACCGAAGGAGGCCCGGGCGACGCCCTCCCAGGAGGCCGCGCCCGAGGCACCGAACTCGGCGAACCGGTCGGGGCCGTAGTAGACGCTCATCGCATAGGTCGTGAGCACATAGAACAGGCCGATGCCGAGGGCCGCGCCCAGGACCGCGCGGTGCATGGTCCGTCGTGGGTCGCGGGTCTCCTCGGCGAGCGGCGCCGCCGCCTCGAACCCGGCGAACGCCAGCACCGTGTACACGGACCCGGCGAACACCCCGGCGGCCCCCGTGTATCCGTCGGCGGTGTGCGCCGTGCCGAACACCGACACGGTGTTCGCGCTGCCCGCCTTGCCGATGAGCAGCACCGCGAACACGAGGAGGACGAGGATCTCGAAGACACCGAGGACGGTGCCGAAGCGGGCCGAGGCACGGACGCCGAGGTAGCCGGCCACGGCGATCACCGCGGTTCCCGCCAGTGCCCACGGCCACCACAGGTCCGCGGGATACGCGGGCCACTCCTCGTGCAGCGTGGCCGCCGCCGTGAAGCCCAGTTGCAGGAGCAGCAGTGGTGGCACCAGCATCTCCACGAAGACGTAGGCCCACCCGACGAGGAAGCCGACGGCCGGGTGCAGGCCCCGGGCCGCGTATGTCGCCACCGAGCCCGCCGCGGGCAGCTCGCGGGCCAGTTCCGCCACACAGGAGGCGGTGAACAGGCAGGCCACCATGGCGACCAGTACCGCCAGGGGAAGGCTGCCGCCCGCGAAGGCGGCGCCGGACGGAATCGACGCGGCCACCGCGGCGGCCGGCGCCATCGCCGTGATGCTCTGGAACAGCACCTCCCGCAACCCGATCGCGTCGCGCCGCAGTGCCCCGGTCGGCTCCTCGTTCATGTGCTCCCCCTGGTGCGTGTCAGTCCGCTGCCACCTGCCGCCTGCGCGTTTCCCTCATTCCGCGAGCGCCCGCCGCCCGGCCGTGCGTGACGAGCCGTCCGCCGTGCCATGAAGCCCGTCGGCGATATCGACGGCTGCCGACGGAGCATGACGGGGTGTCGGCCGTACATGTCTGGCTGTCGGTCGTTCGTGACGGTCCGTCGGCTGCGCCCCGCGTGAATCACGGTACGGCTCGGGCCGGTTGGGCAGAAGGGCGTGCCGCGGTTCCGTGGACAAGTCGTGGCCTGTGGATAACTTGACCACCCGATCGGGCGAAGCACGGGACCGTGGGGGCACGGCCTCGGCGCGCGGCGAGCCGGTCGCTCAGGACCGTTCCGCCACCATCGCCGGGTCGTCCAGCACCGCTCGTACGACGGAGTGGGCGGCACCCAGCAGGGGGCCCTGCGGGCCCAGCGCGGACACCGCCAACGGGCAGGCCGGGCCCGCCGTGCGGCCCGCCAGCTCCGCCTCGAGCGACGGCAGCAGCCAGGGGGAGAGGCCGGCCAGGGCCCCGCCCAGGACCACGGTCTCGGGGTCGAGGAGGTTCACCGCCCCGGTCAGGGCGATCCCGAGCGCCGTACCTGCGTCCCGCAGAGCCGCCCGTACCCCCTCGTCGCCGGCCTCCGCGCGCTCCGCGAGCAGGCCCACCAGATCCTCGCGCGGCTCCAGCCCGGCCGCGCGCAGTACCGCGTCCTCACCCGCGTACTGTTCCAGGCAGCCCCGGCCGCCGCACGGGCAGGCGGGACCGTCCGGCCGTACGGGCACATGGCCCAGCTCGCCCGCGAATCCCCGGGTCCCCCGCAGCAGTGTGCCGTCGACGACCACGGCCGCACCGATGCCGATCTCGGCCGACACGTGCAGGAAGTCACCGGGGGTGCCGGCACCGAGCCACAACTCGGCCAGCGCTCCGAAATTGGCCTCGTTGTCCACGGTCAGCGGCCAGTCGCCGGGGAGCAGGGGGCCGAGGTCGGTGTCGTGCCAGTCGAGGTTCGGGGCCCGTACGACGGTCCGTCCGTCCCGGGCCACCAGACCGGGCACGGCGACCGCGAGCCCGGCGGGCCAGAGCCCCGCCCGTTCCGCCTCCGCGACGACCCGGCGGATCAGCTCCGTCAGCTCCTCGATCACGGGCCCGGCCGCCCGGCCGCGGTTGGCGCCGTGCCGTACGGCCCGCGCCCGGACCTCGCCGCGCAGGTCGACCGCGCACACCGCGAGATGGCCGACGCCGATCTCCGCGCCGATCCCGGCCGGACCCCGGCCGCTGACCGCGAGCGCCGATCCGGGGCGTCCCACCCGGCCCGGCCGCTCGGGGCCCAGTTCCTCCAGCAGCCCCCAGCGGATCAGCTCGTCCACCAACGTCGACACGGCCGCCCGGGTCAGCCCGATCCGTGAGGCGACCGCGGCCCGGGACAGTGAGCCCTCGGCGCTGACGGCGTGCAGCACCCGGGCGAGGTTGCGCCGGCGCATGCCCTGCTGGGTGTCCGGCAGGGAGCGCCCGGCGCCCGGCGGACGCGCCTCGTGCAGCGGTGCGGTCATGCCTCCGTCAATCCTCGGTGTCTGCCGCCCGGCTGGAGGCGGGCGGCCTGGTCACTGGGTGTTCGGGTCCCGCTCCAGCAGCGGGGCCGCGTCGGAGAGTACCCCGGTGATCCGGTCGAGCGTCGCGGAGTCCCGTTCCACGGCCTCCAGGACCGGGCCCGCGGCCGTGTTCCAGCGGCGGGCCACTCCCGCCGGGTCCTCGCCGGTCAACAGCCCGGCCGCCTGTGCCGCCGCGCCCAGGGCGACCAGTTCCCTGGCCTCCGGCACCTGGACGGGCCGGCCCGACAGCCGGCGCACCGTCTGCTGCCAGGCCGTCCCCTGGGCCCCTCCGCCGATCAGGAGCAGCGGGGTGCCGCGGTCCGCGTCCTCGTCGAGGACCAGGTCGAGGGCGCCGAGCAGTGCGTGCACCGCGCCGTCGTAGGCCGCCTGCAGCAGCTGGCCGGCGGTGGTGTCGTGGCGCAGCCCGTGCAGCAGTCCGGAGGCGTGCGGCAGGTTCGGGGTGCGCTCGCCGTCCAGGTACGGCAGGAGGGTCACCGAGCCGCCGGGTTCCACGGCCTCCCGGTCCAGGCCCAGCAGGGCGGCGACGCGGTCCACCGCGAGGGTGCAGTTCAGGGTGCAGGCGAGCGGCAGCCAGTCCCCGCGCGCGTCGGCGAAGCCCGCCACTGTGCCGGTCGGGTCGGTGGGGCGGCGCCTGGAGACGGCGTAGACGGTACCGGAGGTGCCGAGGCTCAGCACCGGGGTGCCGGGCCTGAGGCCGAGGCCCAGCGCCGCCGCCGCGTTGTCGCCGGTGCCCGGAGCCACCAGCGTGCCCTTGGAGAACGGCAGGTCGTGGCTGTCGCGTACGGTGCCGGCGACCTCGCCGGGCCGCACCACCCGGGGCAGCAGCGCCGGGTCGAGTCCGACGTGCGCGAGGGTCTCCTCGTCGTACGCCTCCGTCCCGGACGCCCACCAGCCGGTGCCGGAGGCATCGCCGCGGTCGGTCGTGCCCTGCCCGGTCAGGCGCTCGGTGAGGTAGTCGTGGGGGAGGCGTACCGCCCGGGTCGCGCGCACCGCCTCCGGCTCGTGCTCGGCGAGCCACGCCCACTTGGTCACCGTGAAGGACGCCCCGGGCACGCTGCCGGTGCGTTCGGCCCAGGCCTTCGGGCCGCCCAGCTCCTCCACCAGACGGCGGGCCTGCGGTGCCGAGCGGACGTCGTTCCACAGCAGCGCCGGACGTACCGGCTCGCCGTGCTCGTCGAGGGTGACCAGGCCGTGCTGCTGGCCGCCGATCGACACCGCCGCCGCCTCGTGCGCCGCGTCACCGCACTGGCGCAGTGCCGCGCACAGGGCGTCCCACCACTGACGCGGATCACTCTCACGGCCCGCTCCGGAGGTCACGGAGTGCGGGGCCTGGCCGCTCGCCACCACCTGACCGGTGGTCGCGTCGACGACCAGCGCCTTTGTGGACTGGGTGGACGTGTCCACCCCGACGACGAGCGGACCCTCGGCTGCTGACATCGGGCTCTCCCTCTTCCGCGGCTCCGCGGGACGTGCGGTGGGCTGTCGAAGACACCTTGCTGTCGAAGACATCTTGTCTCTTCCCAGCGGTGCGTCCGCATACTAATTTGTAAACCGCCATGACGAATAGTCGTACGCAGCAAGGAGCCACGGCATGAGCTACCAGCCCACCCCCGAGGACAGGTTCACCTTCGGCCTGTGGACCGTCGGCTGGCAGGGAAGGGACCCGTTCGGCGACGCCACCCGCCGTGCCCTCGACCCGGTCGAGACGGTGCAGCGCCTGGCCGGGCTCGGCGCCCACGGAGTGACCTTCCACGACGACGACCTGATCCCCTTCGGCTCCTCGGACACCGAGCGCGAGTCGCACGTCAAGCGGTTCCGGCAGGCCCTGGACGCCGCCGGCATGACCGTCCCGATGGCCACCACCAACCTCTTCACCCACCCCGTCTTCAAGGACGGCGCGTTCACCGCCAACGACCGCGACGTGCGTCGTTACGCCCTGCGCAAGACGATCCGCAACATCGACCTGGCGGCCGAGCTCGGCGCCAGGACGTACGTCGCGTGGGGTGGTCGCGAGGGCGCCGAGTCCGGGGCCGCCAAGGACGTACGAGACGCCCTGGACCGGATGAAGGAGGCCTTCGACCTGCTGGGCGAGTACGTCGTCTCCCAGGGGTACGACCTGCGGTTCGCCATCGAGCCCAAGCCGAACGAGCCCCGCGGCGACATCCTGCTGCCCACCGTCGGGCACGCGCTGGCCTTCATCGAACGCCTGGAGCGGCCCGAGCTGTACGGCGTCAACCCGGAGGTCGGCCACGAGCAGATGGCCGGCCTGAACTTCCCGCACGGCATCGCGCAGGCCCTGTGGGCGGGCAAGCTCTTCCACATCGACCTCAACGGCCAGTCCGGGATCAAATACGACCAGGACCTGCGGTTCGGCGCGGGCGACCTGCGGGCCGCCTTCTGGCTCGTCGACCTCCTGGAGAGCGCCGGTTACGAAGGGCCCCGCCACTTCGACTTCAAGCCGCCGCGGACCGAGGACCTCGACGGCGTATGGGCCTCCGCGGCCGGCTGCATGCGCAACTACCTCATTCTCAAAGAGCGTTCGGCCGCCTTCCGCGCGGACCCGGAGGTGCAGGAGGCGCTGCGCGCCTCAAGACTCGACGAGCTGGCCCAGCCGACCGCGGCCGACGGCCTGCAGGCCCTGCTCTCCGACCGCGCGGCCTTCGAGGACTTCGACGTCGAGGCGGCCGCCGCGCGCGGCATGGCCTTCGAACGCCTCGACCAGCTGGCGATGGACCACCTGCTGGGGGCGCGGGGCTGACCGCACGCGCGCGTGGCGGGCGAAACGTCCCCACGCGCGCGGTAGGAGGCGGAAGCGGAGGGCATGTACATGCTCCCAGTTTCTTGATCATGCTTGAATTCACCCCGCGTTCACATCCGCGCACAGGTGCGGAGCGTTCACAAGGGATCAAGCATGATCAAGCGAATACGGCTGGTGCTGGCGGCGGTGCTCACCGCCGTCGGCGCCGTTGTGACGCTGGCCGCACCGTCAGCCGCGGCCGACACCGCGGTGCCCCCGTCGTCCGCGGGCCAGCGGTGGGCGCTGAAGGTCGACGGCTACTACGTGTCCGTCTCCGCGGGGCCGAACGGTGACATGAAACTGAGGGCCGACCCGGACGCCACCGAGGCCAAGGGGTGGGAGTTGTTCACCCTGCACACCGACTATGTGGCGGAGGTGAAGAAGTACGGGACGACGGTCAGCTTCCGCTCCGAGGCCACGGGCAACTACGTCACGGCGGAGGACGACGCCAGCGGGTCCCTGCTGCGCACCCGGGGGACGGCCACCGGATCCTGGGAACGCTTCAAGCTGACGCCGCTGTCCGGCGGCGCGTTCGGACTGCTGGCCCACAACGGCAAGTACGTGGCCGCGGAACTCGGCAGCTACCCCGACTACGGACTGCTGCGCGCGCGGACGTCCGTCTCCGATCCCGCCGGCCTCGGTTCCTGGGAGCGCTTCACCCTGGAGCGGATCGGCCCGGAGGGCGCCTACACCGCGAACATGCCCGCGCCCACCGCCCAGGCGCCGCGGGCGCGCGACGTCGTCTCCTGGAACGTCTGCGCCAACAACAACCCCGACCCCGACTGCGATCTGGAGTACGCCCCGCCCGCGACCGTAGCGGACGACGTCTCTGCCGCTCTCCACGCCGCCATGGGCACCCGGCGGCCTGACGCGATCTTCTTCCAGGAAATCTGCGAGAAGTCCGCGAAACCCCTGGAGCTGAAACTCGAAAGCTGGGCCGGCCCCTTGGACGTGCGGTTCATGCCGACGTACTACAAGGTGGCCACCGCATCCGACGGCACGGTCGTCCGAGCCCAGAAGAACTGCTCGGACGGCACCGACCACGTCGACCGAGGAGCCTTCGGCATCGCCCTTGCCGTGCCTGACAGCAACACCTGGTACCAGGGCACCGTCCTGCCGTCACCGAACGGCAAGGAGCAGCGCCCCATGCTCTGCGCGGTCGTGCCGGCCGAGGGATCCGCGTACTGCAACGCCCACTTCAGCAGCGGTCCCTACACCGACGCCAACGGCAACCCGGCCGGCGACGACACCGACCCCGACAACCCCGTCCGCCCCAAGCAGGCCGCGACGATGCGCGAGAACGTCGACACCCTCACGGCCGGCGGTTACACCACGTACTACGGCGGCGATCTCAACACCACCACGAAGGACGTCGGCTACCTCGACAGCCTCTACCTCGCCCACCAGGAGTGCGGGCAGCCGACTCCCACCTCACCGCACACCGGCGCCGCCACGGACGGCGGCAACAAGATCGACTACATCTTCGGCCCGCAGGGACGCACGTACGCGTGCCGAGTCGTCGACGGCGGTCTGTCCGACCACAGAATGATCAATCTGACGACCTCCTGACCCGTCTCATCGGGGGGCGCCGGTTCGGTGGGTTGTCGGTTCGGTGAGTTGTGGTCCGGAGGGTTGTCGGTCCGGTGGATCGTCTGGCCGGTCGGCCGTCCGTCCGATCGGCCCTCTGCTCGGTCGGCCGTCCGTCCGGTAGGCCGTCCGTCCGGGCGGTGCGGCCCGCCGGACCCGATCACAGCTTCCCGGGCAGGCGGACGTACACCACCGTCGTCCGGACCCCGCTGTCGACCAGGCGGCCCTGGGCGTCGAAGGCGCCCGCCCCGTCGGTCATCCCGAAGTCGTCGTCGTTGACGAGCGCGAGCGTGTCGTGGTCCACGCGCGCGATGCCCTCGATCTTCCCGGGCACCCCGGCGACCTCGCCCAGGTCCACCACGAGCCGCTTGGACAGCACCGGCACCCCCGCGGTCGCCGGGTCGGCCAGCCGCTCCATCGAGGGCGACGTCGTGTCGTCGTCCCACGGACCGCCGAGGATGTCGGACCTGTCGCGCAGCCTGACCAGCTGCAAGCGAGCCGCCCTGTCGGTGCGCTCCTCGACGGGCAGCCGGTCGCGGCCGACCGCCACCACCGACGAGATCTTCAGCTCGGAGATGTCGTCCTCGCCCGGGTCGACCACGCCGACGGGGTCGAAGCGGTAGGCGCACTCGGCCGTGACGGCCTTCTCACGCGGCGAGAAGCGCAGCAGACGCGTGGTGCGCGAGACATCCCCGGCGTCCGCGTCCGGCAGCGACAGCGGGCTCTGCAGGGCCATCACCTGATCACCGCCGGGAAGCCGCGCCAGCCCCTCGAACCCGCGGTTCGTCCTGCGGCGCAGCGGAATCGACGGCAGCGCCTCCACCACCGGGTAGTCCGCGCCGGTCAGAGCCGGCCCCTTGGGCACATAGCGAGTGAGCACCCGCCCGCGCGCGGAGACGTGCACGAGGGACAGCCCGTACTCGTCGACGAGCCACGAACTGCCGTCCCCGGCTCGCACGATGCTCTCGGTGTCCGGGCCGTTCGGGTCGTAGGACAGCGGCGTGCCCGCGTCGTAGGTGTACGGCGCCTCGTCCCGGCCCTTCTGGTTCGGCAGCCCGGTGACGGCCTTTCCGGAGGAGGCTCAGCGCGATCGCGTCCATGACCTCGACCGTGTCCCCGGAGACCCGGATCCTGACGATCGCGGGGTCGAATCCCGGCACCGGGAAGGTCCGGCGCTTCTTGCCGTCCACCTCGATCCGGCCGTTGGGGCCGCGGTCGGTCACCGTCCAGTACTCGCCCCTGCGTTCCGCCGGGTAGATGTCGCTGCCGATGCCGCCGAGCTTCACCCCGTGGTCGTCGGCCACGCTGCCGGGCAGCACGCGTTGCTGAACGCGCCCAGCGGAACCTCGCTGAGGGTCGCCGTACGGACGACGCGGGCGTCCCCGGACGGTGCCGCCACGGCCGTTCCCGCGGCCACCAGGGCGGCGGCCAGGGCCAGGGGAAGCCCCGTGGCGAGGGTACGGGGGACGCGGCGCCGTCCGGCGGCGTGCGGTGACTTCGGGCCTCCGGAGACAACGTCGTGGGCTGCGGCCACCCTTGGCTCCTCGGAGGAACGCCGTACGACGGTCGGGTGAACGGCCGGCGTCCGCCGTTCATCGGCTCGAGCCGGTCCCTGATGGCGGCCGGTCAGGATCGCCGAGGCTCGGCCGTGCCGGGCCGCGCCGAGGCCAGTGCGGTCGCGGGATCGGGATCCGCCCCGCCCGACGGCACCCACTGGCCTCCCTCCTCGCGATACGGCCACCAGTGACCCTCACCGTCGAGCCTCAGCTGAACGCCTTCCTCCGCGACGGTCCACCGGTTGCCGCCGCGGTGGAACACCGGCCGCTCGTCCGCCTCCCAGGCCCCTTCCAGAGCCGCACGCGCGCGTGCGAGCGCCGCGCCCTCCATCTCCCGCTCCCCGTCGAGCACGGTCAGCGCCACCGCACCCCCGAGCCGCCAGGCGCGCACGGCCGCCGAGAGCCCGTCAGGGCCACGTCCCGACCCGATGGCGAGCCGCTCTGCGGCGTCGGGGGGAGTCGGCCCACAGGCGAGCCGTACGGCGTCCTGAGCGGCCGTCAGGCAGTCCTCCGCCTGCACGCCGCCGCCCAGGATCGCGGCCAGCAGCCGGGAGGCCTGCACAGCGGTGCGGCCGGCCAGGTGCTCCAGCGCCGCAACGTCGATTCCGGGCGCCGGCACGGAGCCGGTGGTGAGGGACGGCGGCGTGCCGGGCGCCCGCGGAAGCCCGGGCACCTCCGGCAGGGGCGGCAGGATGTCGCCGGCCGCCCACGCCTCGGCCGCGTCGACTCCGTCGGCCGCGGGCGTCACCGCGGACGGCTCGGCGGCGCCGCGGACGTGCAGCTCCGTCAGGAAGGCGTCTTCCTCCCGCCCCCGCAACAGCAGCAGCAGGAACGGGTCCTCGTCCAGCAGCCGGGCCACCTGGATGCACAGCGCCGCCGTGTGTCCGCAGTGGTCCCAGGCCTCGCAGTCGCACTCCGGTTCCAGGTCGCCGATGCCCGGCAGGAGTTCGATCCCGGCCAGCGCCGCGTCCTCGACCAGATGCGGCGGAAGCTCCCGGTCGAGCAGCGCGGCCATGTGTCCGGACCGCTCCACCACGAGATCCTGGAACCGCGCCCACTCCCCGTCGGACAGCTCCGGCAGCAGGACGTCGGCCCGGTGGGCCGCACCTGCGGGGTCGCGCACGACGGCCGTGACCCGGCCAGGGCGCACGGTCACCGCGCCGACACCGCCCGCGCGCGCGAGCCGGCGTCCCGTCTTGACCGCCGCCGTCTCCAGGGCCGCGTCCTCCAGCGCCTGCAGCCAGCCGCGCCCCCACCAGCTCTGCGCGATTGCCCGCCCGCGCGCGGGCGGCAGCGCTGCGAACGTCCGCTCCGCCCGGCCGTCCCCGTCATGGTCCCCGTCGTGGTCGTGAGTCATCGTGCCTCCCCGCGCAGTTCCACCAGTGCGGCCAGTTCCTCGTTCGACAGCTCCGTCAGAGCCGCCTCGCCGGTGCCGAGCACGGCGTCGGCCAGCTCCCGCTTGCGGCCCAGCATCTCCGCGATGCGGTCCTCCAGGGTCCCCTCCGTGATCAGCCGGTGCACCTGGACGGGACGGGTCTGCCCGATGCGGTACGCACGGTCGGTGGCCTGTGCCTCCACCGCCGGGTTCCACCAGCGGTCGTAGTGCACGACGTGCTCGGCGCGGGTGAGGTTCAAGCCCGTTCCGGCGGCCTTCAGCGACAGCAGGAACACCGGCGCCTCGCCCGCCTGGAAGCGCCGTACCAGGGCCTCCCGCTGGGCGACCGGCGTTCCGCCGTGCAGGAGCAGCGACGGCACCCCGCGGTCCGCCAGATGCCGTTCGAGCAGCCGGGCCATGCGCACGTACTGGGTGAAGACCAGCACGCCCGAACCCTCCGCGAGGATGGTGCCGAGCAGTTCGTCCAGCAGCTCCAGCTTCCCCGAGCGCCCCGCGAGCCGCGTATTCTCCTCTCTCAGGAACTGCGCCGGGTGGTTGCAGATCTGCTTCAGGCCGGTCAGCAACCGCACGATCAGGCCCCGCCGTTCCATGTTGCCGGCGGCCGCAATCCGGTCCAGCGTCTGGCGCACCAACGCCTCGTACAGCCCCGCCTGTTCCGAGGTGAGCGCCACCGGGTGATCGGTTTCGGTCTTCGGTGGAAGCTCGGGGGCGATACCCGGGTCGGACTTGCGCCGACGCAGCAGAAACGGTTCGACCAGCCGGGCGAGCCGTTGTGCGGCGACGGGGTCCCGGCCGCCCTCGACGGGCTGCGCGTAGCGCGCGCGGAATTCGCCGAGCCCGCCGAGCAGGCCCGGGGTCGACCAGTCGAGGATCGCCCACAGCTCCGTGAGGTTGTTCTCCACCGGAGTACCGGTGAGCGCCACGCGCGCGCGTGAGCCGATCGTGCGCAGAGCCCGCGCGGTCGCGGAGTAAGGGTTCTTCACGTGCTGGGCCTCGTCGGCCACGAGCATCCCCCAGGAGACACCGGCCAGCCGCGCGGCGTCCATGCGCATCGTCCCGTACGTCGTGAGGACGAACTCCCCGTCCGCCGGAGACCCGAGCGCGCGCCCTGCTCCGTGGAACCGGCGCACCGGCGTGCCGGGAGCGAACCGCTCGATCTCGCGCTGCCAGTTGCCGAGCAGCGAGGCCGGGCAGACGACGAGCGTGGGTCCGGCCGCCGAGGTGTCCGTCTGTCGGTGCAGGTGCAGTGCGATCAAGGTGATCGTCTTGCCGAGACCCATGTCGTCGGCCAGGCAGCAGCCCAGACCGAGGGATGTGGTCCGGGCCAGCCAGTCGAGGCCCCGCAGCTGGTAGTCCCGCAGGGTCGCGGCCAGGCCCGGTGGCTGCCCGACAGGGTCCGCCGGCTCACCGACCCTGAGCCGTTCCCGCAGACCCGCCAGCCAGCCGGTGGGCCGTACGTCCACCTGTCGGCCGTCGACCTCCGCCGAACCCGTCAGCGCCGCGGCCAGCGCCTCGACGGGAGCGAGGGTGCGGTCCCGCTCCGACCGGGCGCGCTTCGCCTCCCGCGGATCGACCAGGGCCCACCCGTCGCGCAGCCGCACCAGAGGACGCCTGGCCTCCGCCAGCCGGTCCAGCTCGTTCCGTGACAACTCCCGCCCGCCCAGGTCGAACCACCAGCGGAACGAGACCCCCGCGTCCGCGGAGAGGTACGACGGCGCGGTTGCCACACTGGGCGAGGCGGCGCCGTCGTCCGCTGGGCCGATGGCCGCGTGCGCGGTCAGGCCGCGCACCAGGCGCTTGGGCCAGTGCACATCGACTCCCACGGTGGCCAGCGCCCGCGCGCCCTCGCCCAGCAGGTCGGCCAGTTCCTCGTCGGCCACGTCCATGGCGTCGGGCACGGCGGCGGACAGCAGAGGCGCCAACGGCGGCCAGGCCCGGGCGGCGCGGCGCAGCGCCAGCAACGCGTCGGCACGCGCGCGGGGAGCGGACGCCACGTGCCCGGCCTCCGCACCGGTCCACAGGCCGGCGGCATCCATGACGTCCCCCGAACCGCTCTGGCCGTGCACCTGGAGCACAGCGCGGAAGCGGACCGGGGCGCCGTCCCCGGGCGTGACGCAGTCGAGACCGGAGGCCTCCACGCGCAGCGACAGCCGCACCCCCGCGTCATGCCCGGCGGCGATGTCGTCGGCCCACGCCCGCAGCACCGGCAGACGCTGCGGCTCGGGCGCCGCGTACGCGGGGCCGCCGGTCAGCAGCGGGGCGGCGGGGGAACGGGGGAGCACGTCGGCGACCGCGTCGAGGAAGGCCAGCAGCAGCCGCTGCGGGTCGGGCAGCAGCAGCGGCCCGTCTCCCGGGAGCGGCACCGCGTGTGCCTCCGGAGGCATGGCCGCGGCGAGTTCCCTGACCAGCTCGGCGTCCCCGGCGGACAGCGGGCCCACGCGCCAGGCGTCGTGGTCGCCCGGGGACAGGCCCGGCAGGAGCAGACCCCGCGCCAGGAAGGTCAGGCCCAGTTCGTACGCGGTCCGCCAGAAGGCAGCGGCCCGCTGTTCTCCCGGCAGCGCACGCGCCCGCGTGAGAAGCGGAAGGGCAGTGCGGACCGGGAGCAGGAGCACGGGCAGCGGGACGCGTTCGACGCCGCCGTCCGCAGCGGGCACCGCGAACTCCAGATCGGCCGGTGAGCCGTCCGCACATGCGGGCGGGGTTCCGCCGTCCGGTCTCCAGAAACCGATCCGGCCCTCCCGCGCCGGGTCGGACGGGAGGAAAACGACGGAGCAGCGGGCCAGTTCGGACGGGTCGGGGGGTGGTGCCGAGGGAATGGTCTGCACTGCTCTACCGCACTCCTCAAACTTGACTACTCGACCGGAGTCGCCGAGGGTACAGCACGAAGTCCCCCACCACTGTTGAGCGTTGGGGCCGGGCGAGGGGGACACGGGCGGACGCCCAGCTTCCGGATACCTGGGTCACGCCGGGCCGGGGCGACCGGCCGGAGCCGTGAGGAAGAGACCACACGCCTGCCCGGCGCGACGAGAACACGGCCCTGCAACCGTGCCAGACGGGCGGATGTTCGCGCGCTCGCGGCCTGTGCCAGGTCGGCTGCGCGATCCGCACGGCCGGCCGGTCTCCCGGCGCGAGCGCCTGGGAGTGCGGTCCGGTCCGGTGCGGTGGTGGTCGTTCGCCGCGCGACCGGCGCAGGGCGGGATCCTCCGGAGGCCACCGCCGCCCGGCTTCCTGGGCCCGTCCCGGACCGTCGGCGCAGCGCAGCCGGCGCCCCGGCCCGTGCGTCTCCGACCTGGCCCCGCCTCCGGCCTCGCCCCTCGGGCGGAACCCCTACGGGCAGGCCTCAGGGATGTCTCAGGGTGGGGACCCGGAACCGCGGCTCGCGGCAGGCCGTTCTCAGATCAGGAAGCGGCGGTGGCCGCGGAGGAGGCGACGCTCGTGTCCATGAATTCCAAGATCACCGCAGGAGCCACGGCGGCCGGGCTGATCCTGCTGGTATGGCTGACCGGCTGGGTGGCCCTCCTGCTCATCGTGGGAGTCCCACTGGTGGCGTACCTCGCGCTGGACCCCTCACAACGCCGCCGGCTGCGCCGGGCCGGACGCAAGCAGATCGGCCGCTGAGGCGCCGCCCCGGGACGTGCGGGCCGGCCGTGCGGGCGATGCGGACCGCGCCCTGTCCTGGGGCGCGACGCGCGCGGTACGGCTCCTGGAGCGGCACGGGAGGCTTCGCCCGGTCGCTCCGGCTCACAGGGGCCGTACGGCCAGCTTGTCGAGCGCGTCCAGCAGTCCCGGCAGCTCAGGGCCCCGGCCCACCGGCAGGACCTCACCGGGTTCCTCGTCGAGCAGGACGAACGCGATGTCGTCGGTACGGGCCACGATCGACCAGCCGGGACCGTCGGCGCGCAGGGTGCGAGCCTCGCCCGGGGCGAACGACGAACGCACCCGACCGAGCGGCGGAGGCGAGTCGACGTAGGCGCGCGCCTCCGCGAGCACCCGGCGGACACCGCTGTGGCCGCCGGACGCAGCGCGCTCGGTCCCCTCCGCGGCCTTTGGTGCCGACCCGGCGACCTGTGCGGCCTTCACCGGCTCACCCGGCGCGGGGAAGTCGGCGTCATCGATCTGCTCCCGCCAGGCCGCCCACTGCAACGCGATCTCGTCGGCGCCCAGCCGACGCTGGGCCGGTCCCCAGGACGCGGTGTCCGGAGGGCTCAGCGCCGGCCGGTCCGCCTCCTCGGCAGGCGGGTCGTGCGGAGCCGGTACGCCCGGTGCCGCCACAGCGACGGCCAGGGGCCACCCCGGCAGGGCGGTCACGACCGCACTCTCGTCCGGTGACAGCTCGTACTCCATGCCGCAGTCCCAGGAGGCGATCGCCACGGCGACCAGCGAGACGTCGTCGATGACGACCGTCCAGCGAGCGCCGTCCCCGTCCTGGCCCAGCACCAGGCCGTACCCGTCGGCGCGCGGCGCGAGGTCCAGCGCCGCACACGCCTCCGGGTAGTCGTCGCCCAGCACGCTCGGAAACTGCGCCGGCGTCAGCAGCACCGCCGTCAGCACGTACAGCGCATCGTCCGCGGCGGCGACGGCCTCATCGTCCGTCCCGGCCATCCCTGCCTCCCCAGTGGTCGTCCATCGGCGCGCACCCTAGTGCGAGCGGAGCCCGCTTGTCACGACCGCGCGCACCACGCGGAGCTGCAGGTTTCCACCTGGACAGGGGCGAAACGGCCACATCTGGAGAGGAGAGTTCCGCTCATGCGGCGGGCAGTCCGAGAAGGGCCCGGGCGACCTCGTCGGGCGACTCGTCCCGCTGCCGGGCCAGCGCCACCACCGCCCGGCAGGCCAGCTCGCTCACGCCGAAGGAGAGCGCCTCCGGCGACACCCAGGCCGCCGCCTCCTCGATCCGGTCCTGGTCGTCCTCCGCCCGGGCGGCCACATAGACCGCCGCGGCTTCGAACAAGTTGTGCGCGCGCCGCTCCGAAGCACCCACGGGGCGTGCGGGTTCGGAGGTGCGGAGCCTGCCTGCGTACCTGCGGATCGTGTCGAACACACCGATCACCTTCTCCCCGGACGAAGTCACCACTGATCGCCCATCTGCTGCTTCACAACGTAGAGTTGGAGATCCGGTATCAGAAGGGGGACGACGCGGTGAAGCGGTTCGAGCAGCTGGACCGGATCCGCCGGCTGGACCCGGTGGCGGACGCGCTGGAGATCTACCGGATCAGCGTGGCGTACGAGTTTCCCTGGGACTACACCCGGGCCCTGGAACTGGCGCTGTACCGCACCTACGCGGTGCCCGGCATCGGCCGGCTGCTCGCGCGGACGGCGGAGCTGACCGAGCACACGCAGAAGCGGTACGACGACACCGTGCTGCTTCTCGACACCGTCGTGGAACACGGCTTCACCGCGGAGCAGGGACGCACCGCCATCCGCCGCATCAATCAGATGCACCGCAGCTACGACATCAGCGACGACGACATGCGGTACGTGCTGAGCACGTTCGTGGTGATGCCCCGGCGCTGGATCGACGCCTACGGCTGGCGTCGGCTGTCCCCCCGCACGTACGCGGAGTTCGAAGCCCTGCTCGACAGCTACGAGGAAGCCCACTTCGGCTGGGACGAGGAGGCCCGGCGTGTCTCCGACGCCACCCTGGACCTGATGGCCTCCTGGTACCCGCGTCCGCTCGCACCGGTACTGCGGACGGCGACGCTCGCCCTGCTCGACGAGCCGCTGCTGCGCGCGTTCCGCTACGCGCGCCCCGGCGCCGCCACCTCCGCGCTGGTGCGCCGCGCCGTGCGGACGCGCGGCCGGCTCGTCCGGCTGCTGCCGCCGCGCCGCAGCCCGCATTTCGCCCGCCAGAACTGGGAGATCAAGGGCTACCCGAACGGCTACCGCGTAGCCGACCTGGGCACCCGGCCCGTCCCCGGGCTGCGCGGCTGCCCGGTGCGGCACCGGGACGTCTCAGCGGCCGACCCCGTCGAGTGACGCCAGGGTGTCGCGCAGCCAGGCCAGTTCGGCCCGGCTCGTGGCACGCGCGATGGTGAGGACACCGCGCCGGAACGGATCGTCCAGCTCCTCGGCGGAGAGCGGCCGGTCGCCCTCGTAGAAGAAGCTCGCCGGCTCCTCCAGGAAGGCCAGCCGGCGCCGCAGCACGGCCGCCTGTGCGGCGGGGTCCGCCAGGTGCCGCAGGAACGCCAGCAGTGTGAACCAGTGGTTCTCGTCGGTGATCTCGCGCTGTGCGGGCTCGGCCAGCCGGCGCTTCAACTCGCGTCCGCCCTCCTCGGTCAGCCGCAGCACATGGCGCGGCGCGGCGACGGCACCGGGCTCGGTCGCCCGTACCAGCAGGCCGGCCTTCTCCAACCGCTTGATCGCCGGGTACAGCGTGCTCTCGGCGACCGGGCGCACATGTCCGGTGAGCGCCGCGATGTGGCGCCGCAGGACGTAGCCGTGCAGCGGGGCGTCGTACAGGAAACCGAGGATGGCGAGTTCGAGCATGACCGCATTGTCCAACAGGGGTACCTCGTGACGCCAATACTGTCTTGACGGCATACCTCGGTATCGATGTATTGTGCGGCGTCACCGAACACAGGGAGGGGCACGATGCAGCAGGCCGCGTTCGACAGCAGGGGGAGCCACATCCGGTGGACCGAGGTGCCTGGGGCGGAACCTGCCCGGGTGTACCTGCACGGGCTGGGGGCGATGTCCGCCGTGTACCACGCCCACATCGCCGCCCGGCCCGAACTCGTGGGCCGGCGCAGCCTCTTCGTGGACCTGCCCGGTCACGGTACGAGCGACCGGCCCCGGGACTTCGGGTACACGCTGGAGGATCACGCCGACGCGGTCGCGGCCGCGCTGGACGCGGCCGGAGTCACCGGTGCCGAACTGATCGCGCACAGCATGGGCGGCTCGGTGGCCGTCGTCCTTGCCCACCGGCGGCCCGAACTCGTCTCCCGGCTGGTGCTGACGGAGGCCAACCTGGACGCCTTTCCGCCGTCGACCGCCGCCAGCAGCGGAATCGCCGCCTATGAAGAGGACGAGTTCGTCGAGAAGCAGTACGCGCGCGTGCTGGAGGCGGTCGGCCCGCTGTGGGCGGCGACCATGCGGCTGGCCGACCCGCGCGCCCTGCACCGCAGCGCCGTCGGTCTGCGCAAGGGCTCGGACCCCGTGATGCGTACGCTCCTGGAAGGGCTGCCCATCGACCGTGTCTTCCTCCAGGGCGAGCACAGCGGCGCACTCGCGGGCCGGGAGCGTCTGGAAGCCGCCGGGGTGCGTGTGGTGACGGTGCCCGGCGCCGGGCACAACGTCATGTTCGACAACCCCGACGTCTTCGCGGCAGCCGTCGCCGGGACGGACTGACCCGGCCCCGCGGTCAGCCCTCGCGCACGGCGAGCGCGAGGAAGCGGGCGTCCTCGTCGACGTACGAGGTCATGCGCCAGCCCGAACGGGCCAGCATTGGACCGAGGTTGGCCTCGGCCCGCAGGTCGTCGGGGGCGATACGGCGGCCCTGACGCGCGGCCAGCGCCGCGCGGCCGATGGGGTGGAAGAGCGCGAGGGAGCCGCCCGGCCGTACCCCGCGTGCCAGTTCCCGGAGGTTGTCCACGGGGCGTGGCAGGTGGGCGATCAGGCCGGCTGCGAACACGGCGTCCAGGCTCCCCGAGCGCAGCGGCAGCGCGGAGACGTCAGCGAGCAGCAGCCGCCCGTGACGGTCCCTGCCCGCCCGTACGGCCGCCTGGAGCATGGCCGGGGTCAGATCGGCGCCCAGCACCACCCCGGAAGGCCCCACAGCGGTGCGCAGCGCCGGCAGGGCGCGACCCGTGCCGCAGCCCGCGTCCAGCACGCGGTCCCCCTCCCGCAGCCGTAGGTCGGCCACGGCGGCGGCGTAGGCCGGGCCGTCGTCCGGGAACCGGGTGTCCCAGTCGGCGGCGCGGGCGGTGAAGAACTCCTGGACGTGTGTGTGGTCGTCGTTCATGTTCCGCATGATTCCTCACCGTCACGAGGGGTGCCTCTGTGCGCATGTTCGAGCGGGACGCGATCGTTCCGCTGCAACCGTGCGCCAGATTCAGGCAGTTTTCGAAATGCGCCCCCTTTGTGCGCCCGTGCCGCCGCTAGCGTCCCGGGGCCATGGGACACCTGGACCACGCAGCCTTCGGTTGGCTGACCCCCGTGCTGTCATACGTGATGGCCTGCATAGGCGCCGCACTCGGACTGCGCTGCACCGTCCGCGCGCTCGCCACCACCGGCCGTTCGCGCCGCAACTGGCTCGTCACCGCCGCCTCCGCGATCGGGACGGGCATCTGGACCATGCACTTCGTGGCCATGCTCGGCTTCCGCGTCAGCGGCAGCGACATCCGTTACAACGTGCCGCTGACCATCCTCAGCCTCCTTGTCGCCATGGTCGTCGTCTGCGCCGGCGTCTTCGCCGTCGGCTACAGCCGCGACCGGGGCCGGGCGCTCCTCCTCGGCGGGCTCACCACCGGACTGGGCGTGGCCAGCATGCACTACCTGGGCATGGCGGCGGTCCGGCTGCACGGGGACGTCAGGTACGACCCCGTCCTCGTCGGACTGTCGGTACTGATCGCCGTCGTCGCGGCGACCGCGGCCCTGTGGGCCGGACTCAACATCAAGTCCCCCCTCGCGGTCACCGTCGCCTCCCTCGTCATGGGAGCGGCCGTCACCAGCATGCACTACACCGGGATGTTCGCGGTGAGCGTGCGTGTGGACCCCTCAGGTGACGCCCTGCCCGGGGCCACGGCGATGCAGTTCATCTTCCCCCTCGCCGTCGGCCTCGGGTCCTACCTGTTCATCACCTCGGCCTTCGTCGCCCTCTCGCCCTCCGCCGACGAACGCGAGGCGTCGGCCTCCGCCCAGCGGCCCGTCGAGAGCGTCGCCCGCTAGCGGGGCCCGGCCCCCGACGCACCGACCCCGTCCCGAACGAGGAGGCCATGCGCCCACCCCGTACCCCCGAGCGAGCCGCCGCCCCCGAGCACCGCCCCCGCGGCCGCCGCGCACACGCCGGACCACCCGCCGAGGAGGGCACCGCCCACCCGCTCCGCACACCGCTCGCTCCGGCACGCGCGCGTGGAGGCCGCCGGCACCTGCGACCGCGGACCGTGCGCGCCAAGGTGGTCAGCCTCCTGATGGTGCCCGTGGTCTCCCTCCTCGCCCTCTGGGCGTACGCCACCGTCAGCACCGCCCAGGACGTCGCCCGGCTGCGCCAGTCACAGCGGGTCGATGCCGAACTGCGCACCCCGGTGGCCGTCGCCGTCACCGCACTGCAGGCCGAGCGCACCGCGGCCGTGCGCTACGCCACCGACCCGCGCGCCGGGAACGACGGCGACCTCGAAGCCCTCGCGGCCCGCACCGACCGTGCCATGGCCGCACTCAGGCTCGGCCGCCACAGCACGGTCGCCGACAGCCAGGAACTGCCCGCCGGCGTCTCCGGCCGCCTCGACGCCTTCGTCGCCGGTGCCGAACGCCTCCGGACCCTGCGGGCAGCCGTACGGGAGCACAAGGCAGGCTGGGACGACACGTACACCCGCTACACGAAGACCATCGCCGCGGCCTTCGCCGTGGACGGCGCCCTGACCGGCGTCCAGCAGGCGGACGTCGCCTCCGACGCGCGCGTGCTGCTCGAATTCTCCCGCGCCGCCGAGGCCCTGGCCCAGGAGGACGCGCTGCTGGGCAGCGCACGCACCGCAGGAGCCCTGCGGGGGGAGCGGCTACGGCTCTTCAGCGCCGCCGTGGCCACGCGCCGTACCCTCACCGACACCGCCGTCGCCGACCTCCCCGCCGCCCAGCGCGCCGCCTGGCAGGACCTGGCGCACAGCGGGCCCTCCGCCGACCTGGGCGCCGCCGAGGACGAGCTGCTCGCCGCGGGACCGGGCGCCCGACCGGCCACCGCGGCACCGCGGGCCGCCTGGAGCGCCGCACACGCGCGCGTACAGGACGGCATGCGGACCATCGCGGCGGCCACCGGCCGTGCCGTCGCCGGCCGTGCCGACCCGGTCGCTCGCGGCCTGCTCAGTCCCGCGGGCGCCGCCGTTCTCCTCGGGCTCGCAGCCGTCGCCGCCTCCCTCGTCATCTCCGTCCGCATCGGGCGCGCCCTGGTGGTCGAACTCGTGAGCCTGCGCAACGACGCGCTCGAGATCGCCCGCCGCAAACTCCCGGAAGCGATGAGGAAACTGCGTGCCGGCGAGGAGATCGACATCCAGGCCGAGGCGCCCGCCGGACCACCCGCCGAGGACGAGACCGCTCAGGTCGGGGAAGCCCTGACCACCGTGCACCGGGCGGCGCTCCGCGCGGCCGTGGAGCGCGCCGAGCTGGCCGGCGGCATCTCCGGGGTCTTCGTGAACCTGGCCCGTCGCAGCCAGGTCCTGGTCCATCGCCAGCTCAGCCTGCTGGACAGCATGGAGCGGCGCTCCGACGACCCGGACGAACTGAGCGACCTGTTCCGACTGGACCACCTCACCACCCGGATGCGGCGCCACGCCGAGAGCCTGATCATCCTCTCCGGCGCCGCACCCGGCCGGGCCTGGCGCATGCCGGTGTCGCTGACGAACGTCGTACGCGCCGCCGTCTCGGAAGTCGAGGACTACGCGCGCGTGGAGGTGCGCCAGTTCCCCGAGGCCCACGTCATCGGGGCGGCCGTCGCCGACCTCACCCACCTGCTCGCCGAACTCGTGGAGAACGCCGCACAGTTCTCGCCGCCCCACACGCGTGTGCGGGTCACCGGCGAACCGGTCGGCAACGGCTACGCCCTGGAGATCGAGGACCGGGGACTCGGCATGGGCGCCGAGACCCTCGCCGACGCCAACCGGCGCATCGAACAGGCCGAGGCGCTCGACCTCTTCGACAGCGACCGGCTCGGACTCTTCGTGGTCAGCAGACTCGCCTCCCGGCACGACATCAAGGTGCACCTGCGGACCTCCCCGTACGGAGGCACCACCGCCGTGATCCTGGTGCCGACCGCCCTGCTGCACGGCGGCTCGGCAGAACGCTTCTCCCACGAGGGCGCCCAAGCCCGGCACGACCAGGAGCGCGCCTACACGCGCGTGCCCGGCACGGCCTCGCCACAGGAGGCCGTCGTCGCCACACGGCCGGACCGGCCCGCCCTGGCGGCCACCGCACCCGGCGCGCACGGCACCGCGCGGTTCCCCGGTCCGCAGGGCACCGCACAGACCCCTGGGGCGCACGGCACTACGCAGGTCCCCGGCGTGCACGGCACGGTGCGGCCCACCGGCGCGCGCGGCACCGGAACGGCAGCCGGCCCCCAGATCACCCGGCCGTTTCCCGTCCGGGACGACACGGGTCCGGTGGACGGCCGCCAGGACTCCGCCCACGAACCCCCGCCGCCCGGTGTCACCGCCTTGCGCCTGCACCGCCCGCCCGACGACTCCGACTCCTCCGACGTCCTCCCGCGCCGGGTGCGTCAGGCGAACCTCGCCCCCCAACTGCGCCACCAGCGGTCCCAAGAGCCGGCTCCGCAGGCGGACCGGCGCGGCGACGACCGGCGCACCCCCGAACTCGTCCGGGACCGCATGGCGGCATACCGCGACGGCTGGACGCGCGGCGGTGGCAGGCAGCCCGGCCGCGGGGCCGCCCCCGAACCCGATACGGGCAGGCACAGCACCGAAGGAGACCCGGCATGATCCAGGACCCGAACCAGAGGGCCGGCCGGCGAGCCGGCGAACTGGACTGGCTGCTCGACGACCTGGTCACGCGCGTGCGCGAGGTGCGGCACGCCGTCGTACTGTCCAACGACGGCCTGGCGGTCGGTGCCTCCACCGGGCTCGTGCGGGAGGACGCCGAGCATCTCGCCGCCGTGGCATCCGGATTCAACAGCCTCGCGAAGGGTGCCGGACGGCACTTCGGAGCGGGCGGGGTCCGCCAGACGATGGTGGAGATGGACGACGCGTTCCTCTTCGTGGCCGCCGCCGGTGACGGCTCGTGCCTCGCCCTGCTCACCGCGGTCACGGCCGACATCGGGCTGGTCGCCTACGAGATGGCCCGTCTGGTCAAACGCGTCGGTGAGCACCTCTACACGCCACCGCGCGTCGCTGCGCAGCCACCCGCCGCCGGATGAACCGGAAGGCCGCACCGATGACCGAGAACCCGCCCGGCCCCCGCGAGCGGGGCAGCCAGTGGTACGACGGCGAGGCCGGGCCACTGGTCCGTCCGTACGCCATGACCGGTGGCCGCACCCAGCCGGGGCCCTCGGGCGTGCGCTTCGACCTGATCGCGCTCGTCACCCTGGCCCCCGCCGCACCGGCGCTGGACGACGACACCGCGCTCGGCCCCGAGCACCGTACCCTGATCGCCCTGTGCCGCCCGGAGACCCAGTCCGTCGCCGAACTCGCCGCGGACGCGGATCTACCGGTCGGCGTGGTCAGGGTGCTCCTTGGGGACCTCCTGGAACTCGGCTGCGTGACCATCAGCCGCCCTGTGCCCCCGGCGCACCTGCCGGACGAACGGATACTGCGCGAGGTCATCGAGGGATTGCGGGCGCTGTAGATGAGCGTTCAGGAAACGCCACCCAGTGTGTGTATTTCGGTCGCATTCGATGCACTTCGGCCCAACCGCCCGGACAGGCCTCGCTGTGGTCATGCTGCTGGTTTCACCCCGGAGCACGCGGACGCCGGCCGCGACCGGCCCTCCCGAGAGAAGTGATCATGGTCCCCGAGCACTCCGACGCCGCCGGCGACGCCTCCGCGCTGGCGCTGAAGATACTGGTCGCCGGTGGTTTCGGCGTGGGCAAGACGACCCTGGTGGGGGCCGTCAGCGAGATCCGGCCACTGCGCACCGAGGAACTCCTCAGCGAAGCGGGCCAGTCGGTGGACGACACCGACGGCGTGGACCACAAGGTCACCACGACCGTGGCCATGGACTTCGGCCGCATCACGATCCGCTCCGGCCTGTCGCTCTACCTCTTCGGCACCCCCGGACAGGACCGCTTCTGGTTCCTGTGGGACGAACTCGCCCAGGGAGCCCTCGGCGCCGTTGTCCTCGCGGACACCCGACGGCTGGAGGACTGCTTTCCCGCCGTCGACTACTTCGAGCACCGACGCATCCCGTTCGTGGTGGCAGTCAACTGCTTCGCGGGAGCCCGCGGGTTCGGCGCCCACGACGTCTCCCGGGCACTCGACCTCGACCACGGCACCCCCGTGGTGCTGTGCGACGCGCGCGACCGCGACTCCGGCAAGGAAGTACTGATCCGGCTGGTCGAGTACGCCGGAAGGATGCACACGGCCCGGCTCCTGGACTCGGTCGGCTGAGCCGGCTGCTCAGGCCGCGACGTCCCGCATGGCCAGCACGTGGTCGACGGTGACACGGACGAGGAGTTCCCCTGGTACGCCGTTGCGGGCGCCGTACTCCTCGGCGCGGTCCTCGCCCATGTACCGGGCGGCGATGCGGGCCGCCCACAGCCGTAGGTCGGCCATGTCCTCCGACAGCCGGGCGCGACCCTTCAGCACGGTGAAGTGGAACGGCGGACGGTCGTCGTCCACGCACAGCGCGACCCGGCCGTCCCGGGCCAGATTGCGCCCCTTCACCGTCTCCTTGCCGGTGGTGAACACCAGGTCGTCCCCGTCCAGCAGGAACCAGATCGGCGCCACGTGCGGGCTCCCGTCGGCGCGGACGGTGCACAACTTGCCGGTGCGGGTGCCGTCCGAGACGAACACCCGCCATTCCTCATCGGTCATCTTCTCTGCCATGGGCCCATCCTGCTTGCCCGCACGCCGGTCGTGGGGAAGGCTGGCGGGGAGTTCCTCCAGCCAGGGGGAGACGTCACACGGGGAGACGGAGATGGCGCAGAACCAGGGTCTCGGCTGGCTCCTGGACGATCTGACCGAGCGGGTGGACCACGTACGCCACGCGCTGGTCCTGTCGAACGACGGGCTGGTCACCGCCGCGAGCACCGGCCTACGCCGGGAGGACGCCGAGCATCTGGCGGCCGTGGCGTCCGGACTGCACAGCCTGGCGAAGGGCTCGGGACGCCACTTCGGCGCCGGCCGGGTACGCCAGACCATGATCGAGTACGACGACGCCGTGCTGTTCGTGACCGCCGCCGGCACCGGCAGCTGTCTGTGCGTGCTCAGCGGGGCGCAGACCGACATCGGCCAGATCGCCTACGAGATGACACTGCTCGTCAACCGGGTCGGCGAGCACCTCGGTGTCGACGTCAGGCAGCCCGAGCGAAGTCGTCTGTCGGACGACGCCTGACCAGCGTCTCTTCCTGCACCGGCGCAGTTATCCACAGGCCTGCCGGGCGGGGAGGCGGACCGGCTACGGTGTGTGCACGGCGACCGCACAGGGCGTGAGCCACGGACTCCACGGGGGAGTGCGACCATGTCGGCAGGCACCTTCGGACCATCCCGCGCCAGCACCTGCACGCCGAGCCGTGCCGCTCGCGAACTGGGCCTCAAGCGCAGCGAGTTCGACCTCGCCGTGCATCTCGGCCGCATCCGGACCGTGCCCGACGAGGGCGGGGGAGGGGGCCGGCGCGTGGAGCGCGCGGAGATCGACCGCCTCCGCGCCGAGGACGGTTTCCCGCAATCCCTGCGCGAGCGGGTGCAGGTCGTCGGTACGGCCGAGGGTGCCGCCCTGATGGCCATCCCGGCCGGCCGGTTCAGCCGGCTTGCCCGCCTGGGCCTGCTCGTGCCGGTCACGTTCTACCTCAATCGCTACCGTGCGGTGGTCTGGCTCTATCTGGCGGAAGAGCTGCGCCACTTCGCGGCCGCGGCGGACAACGCGCACCTGCTCAAAGGGCGTACGCCGGAGACCCTGCGGAGCCAGCTGCAGGCGGGAGTGGATCTGCGGGCTCGCAACTGGCGCGGACGCCATCTCGGATTCCTGCTGCGGCAGGCGGAGGACCCGTGGGCCCGCGCCGGAGCCGTGGCCGCCCTCCTCGCGCCCGTCGAGGTCGCCGACATCGTCAAGGACCCGTACGAGCGCGGCCACCTGTACCGGTTCCGGCCCGTGCCACCCGGGCGCGGCGTTCCCGGTTCCCCCGCCGCGCACCTTGCCGAGCAGATCATGACGGCACAGGACGCGGACGAGATCGGCTGGCTGCGCAGCGACCTGGCGCGCTCGGTCGTGGAGGCCCGCGAGGAGTCACCCGCACCGCGCCCGTCCGCCCACCGCGTACCGCCGGCGATCCGGAGGCCTGCGCGGCCCATCCCGCCGATGGCACGGACGGTCACCGGGCTGCTGGAAGAACCGCCGGTCAGCCGGCCCACGGGCGGAGCGATCCCGGAATCGGCGGCATGGTCCCCGGAGCCGTCCGCGCGGCCCGCCAGGCCGGAGACACCGCCGCGGGAGTCGGCAACGCGTCTCCCGGAGTGGCCGGTGCGGGAAGTCGACGTGCTGGCTCGGGACCTGCGGTCGCCGGCACGAACCCGGAAGCCGGCGGCCCCGCTCCTGGGACCGCCAACGCAGTCCGGGGAATCTCCGGGCCTGCTCCCGCAGCCCGTGATGCCGACTGCGGAGTCGCCTGGAAGGCGCCCCGAGCTGGTGGTGCGGCCTTCGCAGCCGTGCGTGAGGCGCCCCGAGGCCGTGACGCGACCGGCGCCGCGCCCCGTCCCCCGGCAGCATGATCCCGCACAGCCCGCTCCGCCGCGCACGTCCCGTGGTCTGCGGTCCTGGCTGCGGCGGAGAGCCGCGCGCTCGGCACGACCGGCGGGACTCTGAGCCCCCGCCCCCGCCCCCGGCCTCGGTCGCCGGCCCTGGGCACTACAGGGCCCTGAACAGGCCTTCCTGCACGACCGAGACGAGCAGCCGTCCCCGCAGGTCGTAGATGCGCCCGCGGGCCAGCCCGCGCCCGCCGGTGGCGATCGGCGACTCCTGGTCGTACAGGAACCACTCGTCCGCGCGGAACGGCCGGTGGAACCACATGGCGTGGTCCAGGGAGGCCATGTCGAAGCTCCGCGGTCCCCACAGCGGTTCCACCGGGATGCGTACCGCGTCCAGGAGGGTCATGTCACTGGCGTAGGTCAGCGCGCAGGTGTGGACCAGCGGGTCGTCACCGAGCGGTCCGACCGCGCGCATCCACACGG
The DNA here is from genome assembly GCF_055639035.1 of Streptomyces sp. NPDC107654. Lineage (NCBI taxonomy): Bacteria > Bacillati > Actinomycetota > Actinomycetes > Kitasatosporales > Streptomycetaceae > Streptomyces > Streptomyces sp. NPDC107654. Next base: position 72,301 of record NZ_JBVKBI010000011.1, on the reverse strand, counting down.
CGCTGCGCGGCTCGGCGCCGTCGATGTCCTCGGCGTCCCAGCGCAGCCGGTCGACGTACCGGATGTCGAACGGCTGGCGGCGCGCCATCCGCTCCAACTGCTCCGGAAGCGCCCCGAGATGCTTGCGGACCTCCTCCGTGACCGTCGGCAGCGACTCGGGATCCGGCACCTCACGGGCCGGCGGCAGCTGGTGCTCGAACGGTCCTTCCTCAGGCTTGTGAAAGGAGGCGGTCAGATTGAAGATCGTGCGGCCCTGCTGCACGGCCGTGACCCGGCGCGTCGTGAAGGAGCGTCCGTCGCGGACCCGTTCCACCTGGTACACGATGGGCACGCCCGGCCGTCCCGGGCGCAGGAAGTACGCGTGCAGTGAGTGCACCGGGCGTTCGCCGTCCGTGGTGCGGCCGGCCGCGACGAGCGCTTGGCCGGCCACCTGGCCGCCGAAGACCCGCTGCAGGGACTCCTGCGGGCTGCGGCCACGGAAGATGTTGACCTCGATCTGCTCCAGGTCGAGCAGGTCGACCAGTCTCTCGGCCGGATTCGTCATCGGCGGGACTCTCCTTGGCTCAGCACGGGTCGCGAACGGCTCACAGCTGGCCCACGTCGGTCACGCGGACGACCGCGCGGCCCTCGGCGTCGGAGGCCGCGAGGTCGATCTCCGCGCTGATGCCCCAGTCGTGGTCGCCGTTCGGGTCGGCGAAGATCTGGCGGACCCGCCAGAGGCCGTTCTCCGGCTCCTGGTTGATGACGAGCAGCTTGGGCCCGCGGGCGTCGGGACCGGTGCCGAGGTCGTCGTACTCGTCCCAGTACTTGTCCATCGCCTCGCCCCAGGCCTCGGCGTCCCAGCCGGACTCGGCGTCCAGCTCGCCCAGCTCCTCGACCTGGTCCAGGGCGGCCAGTTCGACGCGGCGGAACATGGCGTTGCGGACCAGGACGCGGAAGGCGCGGGCGTTGGTGGTGACCGGCTTGACCTCGTCGGCCTTCTCCTGGGCCTCCTCGGCGGTCATCACCTCCGGGTTGGCGAGCTGCTCCCACTCGTCCAGCAGGCTGGAGTCCACCTGGCGCACCATCTCGCCCAGCCACTCGATCAGGTCCTGCAGGTCCTCGGACTTGAGGTCGTCCGGGATGGTGTGGTCCAGGGTCTTGTACGCGCTGGCGAGGTAGCGCAGCACGATGCCCTCGGTGCGGGCCAGCTCGTAGAAGGACACCAGCTCCGTGAAGGACAGCGCCCGCTCGTACATGTCCCGGATCACCGACTTGGGCGACAGCGGGTGGTCGCCGACCCACGGGTGGCTCTTGCGGTAGGTGTTGTACGCGTGGAAGAGCAGCTCTTCCAGCGGCTTCGGGTACGTGATGTCCTGGAGGCGCTCCATGCGCTCCTCGTACTCGACGCCGTCCGCCTTCATCGCGGCAACCGCCTCGCCGCGCGCCTTGTTCTGCTGGGCGACGAGGATCTGCCGCGGGTCGTCCAGGGTGGACTCGACCACGGAGACCATGTCGAGTGCGTAGGACGGCGACTCGGGATCGAGGAGTTCGAACGCGGCGAGGGCGAACGTGGACAGCGGCTGGTTCAGCGCGAAGTCCTGCTGGAGGTCGACCGTGAGCCGGACGATGCGGCCCTCGGCGTCCGGCCTGTCGAGCTTCTCCACGATCCCGCCGTCCAGCAGGGAACGGTAGATCGCGATCGCCCGGCGGATGTGCCTCAGCTGCTGCCTGCGCGGCTCGTGGTTGTCCTCCAGGAGGTGGCGCATCGCCTCGAACGCGTTGCCCGGGCGGGCGATCACCGACAGCAGCATCGTGTGCGTCACCCGGAACCGCGAGGTCAGCGGCTCCGGCTCCGACTCGATCAGCTTCTGGAAGGTGTTCTCCGTCCAGCCGACGAAGCCCTCCGGTGCCTTCTTGCGGACCACCTTGCGCCGCTTCTTGGGGTCGTCGCCCGCCTTCGCCAGCGCCTTCTCGTTCTCGATGACGTGCTCCGGCGCCTGCGCCACCACGAGTCCCGCGGTGTCGAAACCGGCCCGGCCGGCCCGGCCCGCGATCTGGTGGAACTCCCGGGCCCGCAGGGTGCGCACCCGGCTGCCGTCGTACTTGGTGAGGGCCGTGAACAGCACCGTGCGGATGGGCACGTTGACGCCCACGCCGAGCGTGTCCGTGCCGCAGATGACCTTCAGCAGACCGGCCTGGGCGAGCTTCTCCACCAGGCGCCGGTACTTGGGCAGCATGCCGGCGTGGTGCACGCCGATGCCGTGCCGGACGTAGCGGGAGAGGTTCCGGCCGAACTTGGTGGTGAAGCGGAAGTTGCCGATCAGCTCGGCGATCCGGTCCTTCTCCTCGCGCGTGCACATGTTGATGCTCATCAGTGCCTGCGCCCGTTCCACGGCCTGCGCCTGCGTGAAGTGCACGATGTACACCGGGGCCTGCTTCGTCTCCAGCAGTTCGGTGAGCGTCTCGGTGAGCGGGGTCAGCTTGTACTCGTAGGAGAGGGGCACCGGTCGGGTCGCCGAGCGGACCACCGAGGTGGGACGGCCGGTGCGGCGGGTGAGATCCTTCTCGAAGAAGGACACATCGCCCAGAGTGGCCGACATCAGGATGAACTGCGCCTGCGGCAGCTCCAGCAACGGGATCTGCCAGGCCCACCCGCGGTCGCCCTCGGCGTAGAAGTGGAACTCGTCCATGACGACCTGGCCCACGTCCGCGTTCCTGCCGTCGCGCAGCGCGATGGAGGCCAGCACCTCGGCGGTGCAGCAGATCACGGGCGCGTCGGCGTTCACGGAGGCGTCACCGGTGAGCATGCCGACGTTCTCGGTGCCGAAGAGCTTGCACAGCTCGAAGAACTTCTCCGACACCAGGGCCTTGATCGGCGCCGTGTAGAAGGTGACCTCGTCCCGGGCCAGCGCGGCGAAGTGCGCGCCCGCGGCGATCATGCTCTTGCCGGAGCCGGTGGGCGTCGAGACGATCACGTTCGCCCCCGAGACCGCCTCGATCAGCGCCTCCTCCTGGTGCGGATAGAGGGTGAGGCCGCGCTCCTGCGCCCAGGACTCGAAGGCCTCGTACAGGGCGTCGGGGTCGGCGGTCGGCGGCAGCTGATCGATGAGGGTCACGCCCCCATCTTGCCTGGCCTTCGGCCCGAGCGGGGAATCGGCTGGGGGTACGAAGATCACGACCGCTACGCTGTGTCGCCGACGCAGCGTCAGCGCACCGGGTCAACTGGACAGCGGCACATGAGGAATGGGGCGGGAAGCGGCCATGATGGGACCAGCACACTCACTGTCGGGGGCCGCGGCCTGGCTCGGCGTCGGAGCCGCCGCCGCGGCGGCCGGGCACCCGATGCCCTGGCCGGTCCTCCTCTCCGGTGCGCTGATCTGCGCCGGCGCCGCGCTCGCCCCGGACCTCGACCACAAGGCCGCCACCATCTCCCGGGCCTTCGGGCCGGTCTCCCGCTGGATCTGCGAGATCGTGGACAAGCTGTCCTACGCCGTCTACAAGGCGACCAGGAAGCAGGGCGACCCGCGCCGCTCCGGCGGGCACCGCACGCTGACGCACACCTGGGTGTGGGCGGTCCTGATCGGGGCCGGCTGCTCCGCCGCGGCGATCACCGGGGGCCGCTGGGCGGTGCTGGCGATCCTGTTCGTGCACATGGTGCTCGCGATCGAAGGCCTGCTGTGGCGGGCGGCGCGGGGCTCCAGCAGCGATGTCCTGGTCTGGTTGCTGGCGGCGACCAGCGCCTGGATTCTCGCGGGAGTGCTGGACAAGCCGGGCCACGGCTCGGACTGGCTGTTCACCGCGCCGGGGCAGGAGTACCTGTGGCTCGGGCTGCCGATCGTACTGGGCGCGCTGGTCCACGACATCGGGGACGCGTTGACCGTGTCCGGCTGCCCGATCCTGTGGCCGATCCCGGTGGGCCGCAAGCGCTGGTATCCGCTGGGGCCGCCCAAGGCGCTGCGGTTCCGGGCGGGCAGCTGGGTCGAGCTGAAGGTGCTGATGCCGGTGTTCATGCTGCTCGGAGGAGTGGGCTGCGCCGCGGCGCTCAACGTGATCTGAGGAACACCCCGGGATCAGGTGGCCTCGCCCGCGTCCCCGGCGCCGTACCGGCGCTCGAAGCGGGCGATGCGGCCCTCGGTGTCGACCGTGCGGGCCTTGCCCGTGTAGAAGGGGTGGCTCTCCGAGGAGATCTCCACGTCGATCACCGGGTAGGTCTCCCCGTCGTCCCACTCGATGGTCTGCTCGCTCCGGGCGGTGGACCGGGTCAGGAACGCGTAGCCGGCGGCGCGGTCGCGGAAGACCACGGAGTGGTAGTCGGGGTGCTTGTCCTGCTGCATCGCGGCTCCTCGTACGGGGCGGTCGGGTCGGGCGGATCGGCTCGGTCCGGCTCAGCCGGGGAGGGAGTCCTCGTCGACGATGTGCATCGCTGCCTCCTCGGCGGAGGCGGCGGCACCGTCGATGCCGACGTCGGTGGCCACGAGGGCGGCCTCCTCGTCCTCGTGCGCGCCCTCGTCGGGAGCCACCAGCCGGCCGGAGCGGAGGTGCCCGACCTCGTTGTCGAGGGGTTCCCCGTCGGTACTCGCACAGTCGCCGATGCCGTCGCCGTCGGGCGCGTCGAGGTCCGGCAGCTCCTCGGTGAGCCGCTGGTCGAGGGTCTCGCCCGCCTTGCGTTCGGCCGCCGTCACGCCGGTGTGTTCGACCGCCCAGGGCCGTTCGGGAGGGGACCAACCGCGATCGAGGGGGTCGGCGATGCCGTCGAAGTCCAGTGTGTCCTCGACGTCGAGCACCCCCGAGTCCTCCCGGATCTCCGAGGAATCGGGCTGGTAGACGTCGTCCCCCCAACCGTCGGCGCTGTCCACGACTACCTCCAGGTGGTGAGGACGGCCGGGTACCGCCCCAGCGGGCGGCGGGCCGTCGGCACCCAGGGCACCGGGGCACTCGCCTGGAACCGCCGGCTCCCGGCCGCACCCCGAGCTGGTGCCGCTCTCCAGCCTTCCACCCCGGCTCGCCACCGCGCAACGCCACGGGTCCCGGCGCGGCAGGCCCCCCGCCCTGCCACACCAACCACGGCCCAGCGGCACCTGGCCCCGGTGCAGGCCCCGGTCCGGCCGGCACCGGCACCCGCCTGCGCGTTCCGGCGCCGCCACCGGAGACACCCCGTGGCCGGCCACCCGGCGGCCCCCGACCGATCCTCATCGGCATCGGCGACCGGACCCAGACGGTGTGGCCCTCCCTGGCCAGGCAGCGCAAGCCCTCGGCTCCCCTGCCGCAGGTTTGCCCCGCCCCACCGCCCGCCCGCGGCCCTCCGCGGCACCGTCGCCCGACCGCCGGCCACGGGAGCCCCCGCACCGCGCCGCCGTAGTCACCGCGCTCCCCGGCTCACACCGGGCGCCGTCACCCGTGCCAGGACCGCCACAGTGCCGCGTACGCGCCCCCCGCTGCGACCAGCTCGTCATGGCTGCCCAGCTCGCTGATCCGGCCGTTCTCCACGACGGCGATCACGTCGGCGTCGTGGGCGGTGTGCAGCCGGTGGGCGATGGCGACCACGGTGCGGCCGTCGAGGACCCGTGCCAGGGAGCGTTCCAGGTGGCGGGCCGCGCGCGGGTCGAGCAGCGAGGTCGCCTCGTCCAGGACCAGCGTGTGCGGATCGGCCAGCACCAGCCGGGCCAGCGCGATCTGCTGTGCCTGCGCCGGGGTCAGCGCCAGGCCGCCGGAGCCCACCTCGGTGTCCAGGCCCTCGTCCAGTGCCCGCGCCCACCCGTCCGCGTCGACCGCGCCCAGAGCGGCCCACAGCTCGGCGTCCGGGGCGGTGGCTCGGGCGAGCCGGAGGTTGTCGCGCAGGGACCCCACGAAGACGTGGTGCTCCTGGTTGACGAGGGCGACGTGCGTGCGGACGCGCTCCGCGGGCATCCGGGACAGCTCCGCCCCGCCCAGGGTGATCCGGCCGTCCCGGGGCGCGTAGATCCCGGCGAGCAGCCGGCCCAGGGTGGACTTGCCCGCGCCCGACGGGCCGACCAGGGCCAGCCGGGTGCCCGGCGCGACCTCCAGGGAGACCTTGCGCAGCACGTCGACACCCTCGCGGTAGCCGAAGTGCACCCGGTCGGCGTGCACGTCCCGCCCGTCGGGAGCGAGCGAGGCGTCCCCGGCGTCCGGCTCGATGTCCCGCACACCGACCAGGCGGCCCAGCGACACCTGGGCGACCTGCACCTCGTCGTACCAGCGCAGGATCAGGTTCACCGGATCGACCAGCATCTGCGCGATGAGCGCACCGGTGGTCAGTCGGCCCACTCCGAGCCAGCCGTGGAGGACGAGGACCCCGCCGACCATCAGCACCGAGCCGAGCACGAGGAGGTGGACGGCGTTGACGACCGGGAAGAGCACGGAGCGGAGCCAGAGGGTGTACCGCTCCCACGCGACCCACTGCGCGATCCGCCGTTCCGACAGGGCCACGCGGCGGGCGCCGAGGCGGTGCGCCTCGATGGTGTGGCCCGCGTCCACGGTCTCGGCGAGCGCGGCGGCGACGGCGGCGTAGCCGGCGGCCTCCGAGCGGTAGCCGGACGGGGCCCGTTTGAAGTACCAGCGGCAGCCGGTCACCAGGACCGGCAGGGCGAGCAGCACGGCGGCGGCCAGCGGCGGCGCCGTCACGACCAGTCCACCGAGCAGCAGCAGGGCCCACACCACACCGATGGCCAGCTGCGGCACGGCCTCGCGCATGGCGTTGGCCAGGCGGTCGATGTCGGTGGTGATGCGGGAGAGCAGGTCGCCGGTGCCCGCCCGCTCCAGCACACCCGGCGGCAGCCCGACGGACCGCACGAGGAAGTCCTCGCGCAGGTCGGCCAGCATCCGCTCGCCGAGTATCGCGCCCCGCAGCCGCACCTGCCGTACGAAGACGGCCTGCACGGCCAGCGCGAGCACGAACAGCCCGGCGGTCAGGCCCAGGTGGAGCTCCCGGGCCTCGTCCGTCACCCGTTCGACCAGGCCGCCGAGCAGGTACGGGCCCGCCATGGAGGCGACCACGGCCACCGTGTTGACGGTGATGAGCAGCAGGAAGGCCCGCCGGTGCCGCCGGAACAGCTCGGTGACGTAGGCGCGTACGGTCGCGGGGGCGCCGACAGGCAGGGTGGTGGCGGTCGTCGGGGCCGCCGGGTCGTACGCCGGCGGCGCAACGCCGATCATGCGCTCTCCTCGATCTCTTCCAGCTCCTGGAGCGCGTCCAGCAGCAAGTCCTCGTCGGCCGCGGCCAGTTCCTCTTCGGTCTCCCGGGTCACCACGGCCCGGTACCGCGGCTCGCCGTCGACCAGTTCCCGGTGCGTGCCGACCGCCACGACCTCGCCCTCGTGCACCAGCACCACCTGGTCCGCGCGGTCGAGCAGCAGGGGAGAGGAGGTGAACACCACGGTCGTCCGCCCCGACCGCAGCCGGCGCAGCCCGTCCGCGATCCGGGCCTCGGTGTGCGAGTCGACGGCGGAGGTCGGCTCGTCCAGCACCAGCACCTCCGGATCGGTGATCAGCGACCTGGCCAGGGCGAGCCGCTGGCGCTGGCCGCCGGACAGGGACCGCCCGCGCTCGGTGATGCGGGCGTCCATCGGATCGGCGGCGTCCAGCGAACCCTGCACCAGCGCGTCCAGCACGTCCTCGCACCGGGCCGCCGCCAGCGCGTCCGCGGGCCGCACGGCTCCGGAGGCGGGCACGTCGAGCAGGTCGCGCAGTGTGCCGGAGAGCAGCACCGGGTCCTTGTCCTGGACGAGGACGGCGGTGCGGGCGGTGTCGAGGGGGAGTTCGTCCAGGGGGACCCCGCCGAGCAGCACCGACCGGTCCGGCTCCGAGGGGTGGCCGCCCAGCCGCTCGGCCAGCCTGCCCGCCGCGTCCGGGTCGCCGCACACCACGGCGGTGAGCCGGCCGGCGGGAGCGAGCAGACCGGTCGCGGGGTCGTACACGTCACCGTCCGGGGCGTCGGCCTCGCGGGTTCCGTCGGTGGCCGTGGACCGCTCCAGCGACAGCACCCGTGCGGCGCGTTTGGCCGAGGGGCGGGAGAAGGAGTACGCCATGGCGATCTCCTCGAAGTGCCGCAGCGGGTAGTTGAGGACCATGACCGCGCTGTAGACGGTGACGAGTTCACCGACCGTGATCCGGCCCTGGCGGGCCAGGTCGATGCCGTGCCAGACGACGGCGATCAGCAGCAGTCCGGGCAGCAGCACCTGTACGGCGGAGATCAGCGACCACATGCGCGCGCTGCGCACGGCGGCGTGCCGTACCTCCTGCGAGGCCTGGCGGTAGCGGTCCAGGAACAGTTCCTCGCCCCCGATGCCGCGCAGCACCCGCAGTCCGGCGACGGTGTCGGAGGCCAGCTCGGTGGCCCGGCCGGCCTTCTCGCGCTGCACGTCGGCGCGGCGCGTCGCGCGGGGCAGCAGCGGCAGGACCGCGAGGGCCACGGCGGGCAGGCCCACGGCGACGATCACGCCGAGCGCGGGCTGGTACACGAGCAGGCCGACGCAGACGACCACGACGGTCAGCGCGGCGGCCGTGAAACGGGAGACGGCCTCGACGAACCAGCCGATCTTCTCCACGTCACCGGTGGAGACGGCCACCACCTCACCGGCCGCCACCCGCCGGGTCAGCGCGGAACCCAGGTGGGCGGCCTTGCGGGCCAGGAGTTGCTGGACGCGGGCGGCGGCGGTGATCCAGTTGGTGATGGCGGCCCGGTGCAGGAAGGTGTCACCGAGCGCGATCCCCGTACCGCAGACCAGCATCAGACCACCCGTCAGGGCGAGCCGGCCGCCGGAGCGGTCGACGGCCGCCTGTACGGCGAGACCGACACAGAAGGGCAGCGCGGAGACGGACACGAAGTGCAGCAGGCCCCAGGCGAGCGACTTCAGCTGTCCGCCCAGCTGGTTGCGCCAGAGCCACCACAGGAATCGGGGACCCGAACGCACGTCGGGCACGCCCGGATCGGGATACGGAAGGTCTTGTATCTGCATGACGTCCCAGTGGCTCGTGTCATAGGGGCGGGAAGGGCCGGGAAGCCGCGGTGCACGGCAACAAGCCGTGAAAGGTTCGCGTCGCGGAGTGGTGGATTTCAAACGGTTTTCCTTGACGGCCCCCGAAAGCCGCCGACTTCCGGACACGGCCCTGATCACCCGGCTCGCCCCGCCTCCCGCCCCGCCCGTCAAGCCTGGACAACCACGTCACTCGGCACGGTCACTGCCCGAACGTTCACCCAGTCAGCCGGTTTGGTGATGGCAGCATGGAGGTGTGCAGATCGACAGTGCGCGGCGCCGGACGGTCGCCGGGGTGGCGGCCCTCGGCGCCCTCCTCGCGACGCTCTCCGCCTGCGGCACCACCGCCCCCGCTCCCGCTCACGGCGCGCGCGGTGCCGAGCGGGCCTCCACCGCGCCGTCCGCCCCCACGACCGACCCGACCCGCATCCCGGGTGTCGGCGACCGCCTGTACCGGCGGATACCCGTCGGCTCCCGCCAGGTCGTCGCCGTGTACGGCGAGGGCCGGGACTCGGCGGACTCCCTGGTCGTGCTGTACACCCGTCAGGGCGCGCACTGGCACCCGATGGCGAGATGGGCCGCCCACAACGGGCGCCGCGGCTGGACCGCGCACCATCACGAGGGCGACGCGCGCAGCCCGGTCGGCGTGTTCACCCTCACCGACGCCGGCGGCGTGCTCGCCGACCCGGGCACCCGGCTGCCCTACGACCGGAACGAGGGCGCCTACGCACCGCCCGCCGAGTGGGACGAGGCGCACCAGCACGACTTCGACTACGTCATCGCCATCGACTACAACCGCGTCAAGGGCACCCCGCCGCGCGACGCCACCCGCCCGTGGGGAACGGAGAAGGGGGGCGGCATCTGGTTGCACCTGGACCATGGCAGCGGCACTTCGGCCTGTGTCAGCGTCTCCCGGAAGGCCATGGAGTTCCTGCTGCGCACGCTGGACCCGGCGCACGACCCTGTCGTGGTGATGGGGGACAGAACGAGCCTGAGGGCGTAGCGGAGCGAGGACGGGCCGAGCCTGGGAGTCGGGCGGAGCGAGGACGCCGGGACACACACCTCCCGCCCCGCCGCCCGCTCCCGGCCACCGGGAAATCCGCCCCCCCCCGCCACCCCGGCCCGGCGCGGCCGGCCCTCGCGAGGCCACCGCTCGGCGGCCCGGCACGGTCCTCCGGTGTTCCGCGGAGGTTAGCCCCCATGGTGCCCCGGCGTTCCGATGAGGTCACCTCCCGGTCTGGAGGCCCGGCGCCCCCGCGGTGGTGGAGGAGCCGACCACGTCCACGTCGCTGGCCCGGACGTACGCGAGCCGGTGGCCGAACTGGATCTCGTAGTACCGCTCCCGGCCCCACACCACCGGGTTGGGCGTGTCGCTGAAGGACTTGGCGGTGTAGGAGCTGCCGACGCCGGCCTGTGTCACGTACCGCTGCCCGGCCAGGAAGCCGTAGGGCAGCGGTGACTCGGCCGGCTCGTCCACGTCGTCCGGGAAGGCCTCCTCCTCCGGGAGGGCACGCCCGTACACCGGGATCTCGTCCAGGCCCTCCTTCGGCGTGACCATGCGCCCGGCCGCACCGACGGCCGTCGGCTTGTTCCGGGGGTTCTTGAACCAGGCCTTGTGCCCCTGGAACCAGATCGCCGTCCAGTCGCCGCGGCGGTCGGCGACGGCGAAGGTCTGCCCGGTGGAGACGCGCGAGCCCAGGTCGTTGACGTCCTGGGTGGAGTCGTCGCCGTCCGGCTTGCGGCCCGGGTCCTGGATCAGCGGGGACTTCTCGTCCGGTTCGGTGTACAGCCGGACGGCGCTGGAGCCGTGCGGCCGACACGGTGAACCACTGCCGGTGCAGCCCGTGAACGACGGTTTGTGCGCGGCGTAGTCCGGCAGGATGGTCACCATGTCGCTGTCGGGTCCCGCCGTCGCGCGCAGCGGCGCGCCGAGGAGGTCGAAATAGTGCCGCCAGTCCCAGAAGGGGCCGGGATCGTCGTGCATGTCGGGGATGGTGTCGGCGGTCGGAGCCGGCACGTTGTCGTGGCCGAAGATGTGCTGCCGGTCGAGCGGGATGGAGTACTTCTTCGCCAGGTATTTCACCAGGCGCGCCGAGGCCCGGTACATCTGTTCCGTGTACCAGGTGCCCGGGTGGGTGAGGAACCCCTCGTGCTCGATGCCGATCGAGCGGGCGTTCACGAACTGGCTGCCGGAGTGCCAGGCCTCGTCCTTGGTCTTGATGTGCTGGGTGACGTGGCCGTCGCTGGAGCGGATCGAGTAGTGCCACGAGGATTCCGTCGGATCCTGCACCGTCTGGAACATGCTCTGCAGGTCCGCCTCGGTGTCGTGGATGACGATGTACTCGATCGGCTGGTCCCTGGGCCGGTCGGCGAGGTCGTGGTTGCCGTACGAGCTGTCGTCGATCTCCTCGTACGGCGCGCCGAGCCAGTCACAGGCCAGTTCCGCGGGGCACTCCGCCAGCTTGGACCGCTGCGGGTTCGGCTGGCCGGCGGTGCGGGGGTGCGGCCGCACCCGGGGGCTGGGGGACAGGGCGACGTCCTGTCCCTCCGCGGTGGTGCGGTGCGCTCCCCGGCGGATCAGGGCGAAGACGTCGTCGGCGTACGAGGCGGCTGACGTGACGTCACGGTTGCCCGGGAAGCGTGCCACCGCCTCCCACCAGTCCCCCGGATCGGCGCTGAGGGGCTTGCCGAGCCGTCGTTGCGTCTCGGCCAGGATCGCGGCTCCGCCGCGTACGTTGGCGACGGCGTCCGTGCGCAGACGTCCGGCCGGGGCCTTGATCAGGCGTGCCGCGTGCTGCAGGTCCGCGGGCTGTACGGCGCGGTGGGCCGGTGTGTCCGCGGCGGCGGAGTCCCCCGCCGCACCCGTGAGCTGCCGGCCCTGGGCGCCGAGCGGTGGTTGCGGGGCGGGCGGCGGGACCGCGGTCTTGACGCGGTCGGTGTCCACCAGGTGCATCGGTCCGAAGCCGCCCGAGACGCTGGGCGCGCCCGGGTGCGTGTCCCAGCGTGACTGCATGTAGGAGACGCTCATGAGCACACTGCGCGGCACGTGGAACTCGCGCGCGGCGTCCGTGAAGGCGTCCTGCAGACGCCGGTCCGCCGCCTCGTCGGCGCCGGACATCGGGAGGATCAGCAGTGGCGGCAGGAGTGCCGCCCCCGCGATCACACAAGCCGCGCGGCGGCACCTCCGGATGGCACCGGGGACATGTGCAGAAACATTTCTTCTCATCGCAGAGGCTCTCCCAACCACGCTCGATCGCAACCAGGGCAAAGGAGTTGCCCGTGGTGCCACCCCTTGTACGTTTCCGTGCCCCGGGCGTCGTGTCGTGGCGAGCGTCACCGGGGTGGACCAGCGGCCCGGCAGAGGCCACCCGGTCGGCGGCAGTGGCTCGGCTGCCTGGGGCAACCACGCGCGACCGGATGCGGCTCAGTCCTCCACCGGGTCCACCTGCCAGTCGGGGTGGCCCGGCATGGGCGGGGTGTGGGGGCCGTGGAGCCAGGGTTTCAGAAACGGCGTCAGGTCCTCTCCGGCGACCCGGGACGCGAGCGCGACGAAGTCCCGGGTGCCGGCCGCGCGCCCCCGGTACTCGGTCACCCAGGTGCGCTCGATCCGCTCGAAGGCCTCCTCGCCGACCTTCTCCCGCAGCGCGAAGAGCACCAGCGCCGAACCGTCGTAGCGCATCACCTTGAAGAGGGTCTCCGCGGTGGGCTCGGCGGGCGCCCCTTCGTCGTGCCGCCACTGGTCGTGCTGCTCGTACGCCTCCCGCATCGCGGACTCCAGGCTCACGCCGCCGTGCTCGGCGGAGTACAGCCGTTCGTAGAAGCGGGCGTGACCCTCGCTCAGCCACAGGTCGGACCAGCGGCGGATGGCGACGCTGTCACCCGTCCAATGGTGCGTCAGCTCGTGGACGAGATTGCGTTCGGCGTCGACCCGGTCACCCAGCAGGTCGTCCCGCGGTACGACGGAGAGCGACTGGGTCTCCAGGGCCACCGGCAGGTCGGTGTCGCCGACCAGCACCCCGTAGCGGAGGAAGGGGTACGGGCCGAGCCGCCGTTCCAGCCACGCCAGGTGCTCCGGCGTCAGCGAGCGGTACTCCTCGGTGCCGGTGACCAGCCCGTCGGCGACCACGTCCCGGACGGGCAGCCCGCCCGGGCCCCTGCTGTCGGCGAACGTGAACCTCCCGATCGCCAGCTGCACCAGCTGAGCGGCGACCGGCTGCTCGGAGTCGTAGGTCCACCGGGTGCGGCCGTCGGGCCGCCGGACGGTGGAGACGAGCCGCCCGTTGGCCACCGCGCTGAGCCCCGGTGGGGTGGTGATGTGGAAGGTGACCGGTGCCCGCAGGCTCGGGTGGTCGTCGGACGGGAAGATCATCTTGGCCCCGTCGGGCTGCGCGCAGACCATGGTGCCGTCGGCGGTGGGGACCCAGCCGTAGTCCTGGATCGCGTCGTCGCGGTGCCGGCTCTGTGCCGGGTCGGCGGTGTAGGCGACCTGGACGGTGAAGGCGCCGCCGCGGGGGATGGGGCGTACCGGAGTGACGACGAGTTCGTCCCCGTCGCGCCGGGCGGTGGCCGGTGCGCCGTCGACGGTGACGCGGTGCAGGGTGTTGCCCGCGAAGTCGAGGTCGAAGCGGGACAGAGCCTGGGTGGCAGTGGCACTGAGGGTGGTGGACGCCTCGAAGGGGGTGTGCGGTGCCCGCCAGTCGAAGTCCAGTGTGTAACGGCGGACGGTGTAGCCGCCGTTGCCGGCGAGCGGCATCAGCGGGTCGCCGATGCCGGGCGCGCCGGGGGCCGGGGCCGGGCCCGTCGAGGCGGCGGGACCGGGCGCGGGTGAGCCGTCGGTCTCGTGCGGCAGCAGGCCGGCGACGAGGGCGGCACCGGTCACCGCGCCCGTGCCGGCCACGGCGAGGGCGAGGGTGCGGGCCGCGCGGCGGGAGAGTGACCCCTTTGCGATCTCCATAAGCGCACTATGCCAGCATGATCCGCTTATATCACTAAATACCCGTTCATTGTGCGGCGTCCGGCGCGTGCGGCGGCCGTACGCATCGCGCCGTTCTGTCGAGGCGTCATTGCGGGGCGGGCCGTCTCCCCGTTAGAACACCGGCCATGAGAAGACCGATGGTCATGTCCATGCTCGCGGGGGCGACCCTCCTGGTGAGCGCGTTCTTCGGCACGGGGACTCCGGTGGCCCACGCCGCCGAGGTGCCTGCCGAGTTCGGCACCGACTGGCACGACCCGGTGACCGCGGCCCCGCCCGTCGACCGGCCGGACGCCAGGTCCTGCCAGGTCACCCTCGCCGACGTACGGTTCCGCGACTTCACGCCCTACCGGGGCGCGTACGTGCCGCCCGGGGACTGCGGCGGGCGCTGGAGCAAGGTCGTGCTGCGCCTCGACGGCAAGGTGAAGGGCCGTCAGTACGACCGGCTCGGCTATCTGCACGTCGGCGGCGTGGAGATCCTGCGCACCTCCACGCCGGAGCCCTCGCCCGACGGCATCGAGTGGCACGTGGAGAAGGACGTCACCCGCTACAGCGACACCTTCCGCCGCTCCCAGGACGTCGAGATGCTGATCGGCAACGTGGTGGACGACACGTACACCGGTGTCATCGACGTCCACGTCACCCTCACCTTCTACGCCGGCCGCCCCGCGGCCCCCGCCCCCGACCACGTCCTCACGCTCGCCGACACGCCCGCCGGTACGACGCTGACCACCCCGCGCAACAGCGAACGGATCGTCGCCGAGGTGTACGCGACCGGTTCGGGCGGGGGCTGCGAGGAGTTCTGGTACCTGACCGTGGCGGACCCGGCGCCCTACTCCTGCAAGTCCGACCGCGGGCCCTACCGCGAGGTGCGGATCAGCGTCGACGGCCGGCTCGCCGGCATCGCCGCCCCGTTCCCGAACGTGTGGACGGGCGGCTGGTCCAACCCCTTCCTGTGGTACGTCGTCCCGGCCCCGCGCGCCTTCGACGTCCGGCCCGTCGAGTACGACCTCACCCCCTTCGCCGGCCTCCTCAACGACGGGCGCCCGCACCGCGTGGAGGTGTCCGTCGCCGGTGTGCCCGCGGGACAGTCGGGCTGGAGCACCCCGGTGAACGTCCTGGTCTGGCGGGACCCGCACCGCGCCCACGTCCCCGGCGCGCTCACCGAGGACGAGGCGACCGATCTCGCCGACTCCTCCACCTTCACCCCCGGCGCGGAGAACCGGGCGCACACCGAGGCGGGGCACCGGCTCACCGTCTCCGGGTACCTCGACACCTCGCACGGGCGCGTGACCACCACCGTCACGCGGGCGCTCGCCAACACCTCCGACCACCGCTGGACCGACGGCGAGGACACGGACGCACTCGACGCGAACTGGACCGACGACGAGACGGTCAGGACCGCCGGCCACGGCCCCGCGCGGACGACGCGGACGCACCGGACGTACACCGTGAACGGCGCCGTCACCCTCGGCTCCGACAAGCGGCTGCGCACCGTGCTGACCCTCGGCGACCGGGCGCAGTCGGTGACCCGCGAGGGCGGCCGGCGCACCGTGTGGTCGCGGCTGGACGACACCTACAGCGGCGACGCCGCGTACACGACCGATGTGCCGCGGGACCGGCGGCACGCGGTCGGCACCTCGACCGAGCGCTACCGCCTCCTCGGCTCGGACGGCTGCTACGACCGTCTGCTGACCACGGTTCAGGGGATGCTGACGGAGGACCGCCGCCGCTGCTGAGCCGGGCGGCGAGAGGGACGCCTGACAGCGCGCACCTCGCCGGGGACGCGCCCTTACGGTCGAGCCGGTCAAACCGGTCGCGCCGGTCCGGCGCCCGTGCCGGTCAGCAGCGCTGGGCCGCGTCCCCGTCGATCAGGGTGTCCAGCAGCACGCCGAGCACCTGGCGCTCCTTCTCGGTCAGGGGCGCCAGTATCTCCTCGGCGGCGGAGTGGCGGGCGCCGCGCAGTTCGCGCAGGGCCGCGCGCCCCTCGTCCGTCAGCTCGATCCGGGTCACGCGCCGGTTCGCCGGATCCGCCACCCGCCGCACCTTCCCGCTCGCCTCCAGCCCGTCGACCAGCGTCGTCACCGCCCGGGGCACGACCTCCAGGCGCTCGGCCAGGTCGGCCATGCGCGGAGGCGAGGCGTAGTGCGCGAGGGTCCGCAGCAGCCGGGACTGGGCCGGGGTGACGCCCAGGTCGCGCTCTTCCAGATGGCGCTTCTGGATGCGGTGCACCCGGCGGGTGAGCCGCAGCAACTGCTCGGCGAGCAGGCCGTCGGGATCGGGGGTGGTCATGCGGGAACAATATCAGGATGCCGTTCATTGTGAGTATAGGTAACAATGAGCTGCGATCCGTTCCGACATCGTCGGTCGACCCCCGGCCGGCGCCCGTCCTTCCCGTAGGAGCCCATGCACCCCGACCGCGAACCCTCCTGGACCCCACCTGCCGACGCCGGCGAGCAGCCCCGGCAGGTGCGCCGCATCCTGCGGCTCTTCCGTCCCTACCGCGGCCGTCTGACGGTCGTGGGCCTGCTCGTCGGCGCCTCGTCACTGGTCTCGGTGGCCACGCCGTTCCTGCTGAAGGAGACGCTCGACGTCGCGATCCCGCAGGGCCGCACCGGCCTGCTGAGCCTGCTCGCGCTCGGCATGATCCTCAGCGCCGTCCTGTCGAGCGTCTTCGGCGTGCTGCAGACCCTGATCTCGACCACCGTCGGCCAGCGGGTCATGCACGACCTGCGCACGGCGGTCTACGGCCGGCTGCAGCGCATGTCCCTGGCCTTCTTCACCCGCACCCGCACCGGCGAGGTCCAGTCCCGCATCGCCAACGACATCGGCGGCATGCAGGCCACCGTCACCTCCACCGCCACCTCCCTGGTGTCCAACGCCACCAGTGTGGTCGCCACCGTCGTCGCGATGATCGCCCTGAACTGGCGGCTGACGATCGTCTCGCTGCTTCTGCTGCCGGTGTTCGTCTGGATCAGCCGCCGCGTCGGCAACGAACGCAAGAAGATCACCACGCAGCGGCAGAAGCAGATGGCCGCGATGGCGGCCACGGTCACCGAGTCGCTCTCGGTCAGCGGCATCCTGCTCGGCCGCACCATGGGCCGCGCCGACTCGCTGACCGCGTCCTTCGCCCAGGAGTCCGAGCACCTGGTCGACCTGGAGGTCAGGTCGAACATGGCCGGGCGCTGGCGCATGGCGGTGATCACGATCGTCATGGCCGCGATGCCCGCGGTCATCTACTGGACGGCCGGCCTCGCCCTCCGGTTCGGCGGCCCGGAGGTCTCCCTCGGCACCATCGTCGCCTTCGTCTCGCTCCAGCAGGGCCTGTTCCGCCCGGCTGTGAGCCTGCTCGCGACCGGCGTCCAGATCCAGACCTCGCTGGCGCTCTTCCAGCGCATCTTCGAATACCTCGACCTGCC
The DNA here is from genome assembly GCF_055639035.1 of Streptomyces sp. NPDC107654. Taxonomy (NCBI): domain Bacteria; kingdom Bacillati; phylum Actinomycetota; class Actinomycetes; order Kitasatosporales; family Streptomycetaceae; genus Streptomyces; species Streptomyces sp. NPDC107654. Next base: position 54,935 of record NZ_JBVKBI010000011.1, on the reverse strand, counting down.
CGTCGACATCACCGAGCGCGAGCGGCCGGTCCGCCTGGACCGGATCAAGGGCGAAGTCCGCTTCGAGGACGTCGAGTTCCGCTACGACGACAAGGGCGGACCCGTCCTCGACGGTGTCGACCTCACCGTGCCCGCCGGCGGCAGCCTCGCCGTCGTCGGCCCCACCGGCGCCGGCAAGTCCACGCTGGGCTATCTGGTGCCCCGCCTGTACGACGTCACCGGCGGCCGGGTCACGCTGGACGGAGTCGACGTGCGCGACCTCGACTTCGACACCCTCGCGCGCGCGGTCGGTGTCGTCTCCCAGGAGACGTACCTCTTCCACGCCTCGGTCGGTGACAACCTGCGCTTCGCCAAGCCGGACGCCACCGACGAGGAACTGCACGCGGCGGCCAAGGCGGCGCAGATCCACGACCACATAGCCGCCCTGCCCGACGGCTACGACACGGTCGTGGGCGAGCGCGGCCACCGCTTCTCCGGAGGCGAGAAGCAGCGGCTGGCGATAGCCCGCACGATCCTGCGGGACCCGCCCGTCCTCATCCTGGACGAGGCGACCAGCGCCCTCGACACCCGCACGGAAGCCGCCGTCCAGGAGGCCATCGACGCGCTGTCGGCCGACCGTACGACGATCACCATCGCCCACCGTCTGTCCACCGTCCGCGGTGCCGACCAGATCGTGGTGCTGGACTCCGGACGCGTCGCCGAACGCGGCACGCACGAGGAACTCCTGGAGCGGGACGGCCGGTACGCGGCCCTGGTGCACCGGGACGCGCAACTGCAACCGACAAACTGAATATATGCCGGGTTTATGACGATATGCGTATTACCGTGCCCGCATGCAGACGAACACTCCGTCACGGAGCAGAACCCGACTGACGCGCCGGGGCAGGCTTGCCGTCCTCGTGACCGGCGCCGTCGTGGCCGGCACCGCCGTGGCGGTGCCGCTGCTGACGCTGGGGGCCGGCCGCGAGCAGGCGAAGCCCGCCCTGCTGGTGATCTCGGAGGGCTGGCGGGCGAACCAGGTCTACGACGCGATCGACAAGGCCCTCGCCCTGCCACCGGGAAGCACCCGCAAGTCCCTCGGCAAGGCCGGCCTGAAGCTGCCGAACGAGGCCGGTGGCAACCCGGAGGGCTATCTCTTCCCGGCGACCTATCCCGTCCCGAAAGGAGCAACCCCTCAATCCCTGCTGCAGCTCATGGTCGACACCGCGGACAGGAAGTTCAACGGCGCACCCGTGGCGGCCGGCGCCCAGCGCAACGCGGTGAACGTCTACCAGGCCGTCACCATCGCCAGCATCGTCCAGGCCGAGGCCGCGACGAAGGCGGACATGGGCAAGGTCGCCCGGGTCATCTTCAACCGGCTCAATAGCGGGATGCCGCTGCAGATGGACTCGACGCTCCACTACGCGCTGAACCGCACCACCGTCGACACCAGCCAGGGCGACACCCGGATGGAGAGCCCGTACAACTCCTACCAGCGCATGGGCCTGCCGCCGACGCCGATCGACAGCCCCGGCGAGGACGCGATGCGCGCCGCGCTCAACCCGACGCCGGGTGACTGGCTGTACTTCGTCACGGTCGCGCCCGGGGACACCCGCTTCACCGCGAGCTACAACGAGCACCTTCGGAACGTGGCCGAGTACAACGCCCTGCACCAGGGTGCGTCGACGGCCCAGCCGAGCGGTGGCCCGCTGGGCTCCTCCCCGGCCTCCCCGGAGCCGTCGGGCAACTGAGCAGGCGGCGCGTCACGCGGCGACCGGCTCCTCGGCGAGCAGCCGCCTGATGTCCCGGACGGCGGTGCGTCCGGCCCGGTTGGCCCCGATGGTGCTGGCCGAAGGGCCGTAGCCGACCAGGTGGATCCGCGGATCGGCGACCGCGCGGGTGCCCTCCACCCGGATACCGCCGCCCGGCTCGCGCAGCCGCAGCGGAGCGAGATGGTCGAGCGCGGCCCGGAACCCGGTCGCCCACAGGATCACGTCGGCGGCCACGCGCCGGCCGTCCTTCCACTCCACGCCGTCCGGGACGATCCGGTCGAACATCGGCTGCCGGTCCAGGACCCCGTCCGCGAGACCCCGCCGGACGGCGTCGTTCAGGGGCAGCCCGGTGACCGAGACCACGCTGCGCGGCGGCAGCCCCTGGCGCACCCGCTCCTCCACCAGCGCGACGGCCGCACGACCCGCCTCCTGGTCGAACGGGCCTTCGCGGAAGACGGGGGGCCGCCGGGTGACCCACGTCGTCGCGGCGGCGTAGGGGGCCAGCTCCAGCAGGTGCTGGGTGCCCGAGGCGCCACCGCCCACGACCACGACCCGCTGCCCGGCGAACTCCTCGGGTCCGGCGTACCGCGCGGTGTGCAGCTGGCGACTACGGAAGGTCTCCCGGCCCGGGTAGAGCGGCCAGAAGGGCCGGTCCCAGGTGCCGGTCGCGTTGATCAGCGCCCGCGTCGACCAGTTGCCGTCCGACGTCTCCACGAGCAGCCGCCCCCCGTCGCCCTCGCGGACCGCGCGCACGTCCACCGGGCGCCGTACCCGCAGGCCGAAGGCGCGCTCGTAGCGGTCGAAGTACTCCCGGACGACCTCGGCCGAGGGGCGGGCCGGGTCGGCGCCGGTCAGCTCCATGCCGGGCAGCGCGTGCATCCCGTGCACCTTGCCGAACGTCAGCGAGGGCCACCGGAACTGCCAGGCGCCACCCGGTCCGGGGGAGTGGTCGAGGACCACGATGTCGCGGTCCGGCTCGAAGCCGGTGCGCCGCAGGTGGTAGGCGGCGGCCAGACCTGCCTGACCGGCACCGATGACGACGACCTCGACCTCACGGACTTCGTTCACGCCTCAACCAACAAGGAGGCGGGTGTGGATCTTCCCGGCCACGCGTCGACCGGCGGCCTGATGCGTTCGACCCTGCTCACCACGCGCGGTCCCATCGACCTGCCGCGTGCGGTCCCATCGACCTGCCGCGTGCGCCCCGCCGCGTGTCGCCGAGCATCGGCCAAGCTCCACCCGATCCCCGCCTGTATCGGACAACGCGGGCGCCACGGGGTGTGGAAACCGGCGTATGGGTCAGGATGGGGGCATGTCCGATGCCTTCACCACACGCATGCTCAACGTCTCCACCGGTACCCGGGAACGCGTCGTCGACCTCACCAGCGACTGCGAGGACTTCCTGCGGGCGGCGGCGGCCGGCCGCGACGGCCTGCTCAACATCTTCGTCCCGCACGCCACCGCCGGCATCGCCGTCATCGAGACGGGCGCCGGCAGCGACGACGACCTCCTCGCGGCGCTGCACACGCTGCTCCCCGCCGACGACCGCTGGCAGCACCGGCACGGCAGCCCCGGTCACGGCCGCGACCACGTCCTGCCCGCCATCGTCCCGCCGCACGCGACCCTCCCGGTGATCGGCGGACGTCTGGAGCTGGGCACCTGGCAGTCGGTGTGCCTGGTGGACACCAACAAGGACAACCCCGACCGCCGGGTCCGGCTGAGCTTCCTCGGCTGAGCGGCAGCCCGGGGCGGTGACCGGCGGATCACGAAGGGCCGGCCCAGGCGGCCCGAGCCGGACCCGGCGACGGCACCAGACCGAGGCGCTGGGCGCGCAACACCGTGCCGACGCGGTCGCGGGTGCCCAGTTTGCGGTAGATGTTCTCGACGTGCTTGTGCACCGTGCGGACCGAGATGCCGAGGCGCCGGCCGATCGCGTCGGCGGTGAGCGCGTCGGTGAGCAGCAGCAGGACGGCGGTCTCGCGCGGGGTGAGCGCGCACTCCGCCGCCCGCTGGTCCGCGGCGCGGGCCGGACCGAGCGCCCGCCGCCACTCCTCCAGCAGACGGCGCTGCCGCTCGACCGCCGCCAGCAGCGGCTGGGCGCGCTCCGCCATCACCACCTGCTCGTCGGTGAAGTCCGCACCGGCCCGGTACACCAGGCACCCGGTGATCGGCTCGGCGCTCCCCGGGAGCGGCACGCCCAGCGCGTGGTCGACGTCCAGCACCTCGCGCAGCAGACGGGCCGTCGGGCTGCCCGGCCAGGTACGGCCCACCGCCCGGAGCGCGGTGACCGGCGTGCGGTCGGTTCCGGGCCCGTAGTGCCCGGCGAAGGGGTACCCCGCGCGCAGCAGACCCAGGTCGGCGTCCCCGAGCCGGGCCAGTTCCGCGGCGGCCGCGTCGGGCACGGTGCCCAGCGTGCCCCGGCTCTCGTTCCAGTCGTCCAGCTTGTGGATGACCGCCTCACCGCCGCACACCTCGGCCAGCGTGCCGGCCAGCAGCGGCCACAGCCGCTCGGGTTGCCGTTCGTGCAGCGCCGCCACGGCGACGGTCGTCATGCGCTCGTAGGCCTTGTCCAGCCGCACGAGTTCCTCCGGTTGCCTTGCGTACTCGTCCTCCCCCCGTCGGCGTACGTACTTGTACGCATACCCCCGCGGTCCCCCGCTGTCGCACACTTCAACCGGCGACACCGGCCTGACCGGACGCATCGCGCCCGACGGGCCGCCGGCACGGGGGAACGGCGGCCCGTCCGGTGTCGCCGGACGCACCTCTCCGCGGATCACCGCTCGGCCCCTCCTTGGGCCTCGGCCCGGCGTGCGCCGCGAATTCCCGCACGATCCTCGCCGTCGATCTCCGTACCGTCCTCGCCGCGGGTCACCGCTTGTCCTCCACCGTCCTCCACGGATCTCCGCTCGGCGGACCCGCGGGAGAACCGACGACGCCCCCCGGGTGGAGCCGGAGGGCGTCGGGACAGGGCCGAAGGATCAGCCGCGCTCGGCGCCGCTCTCCTTCTCCTTCTCCAGGTTCTTCAGCCGCACGGACTCCTTGCGGACCTCGGCCTGGGTGGCGCGCTCCTTCTCCAGCCACTCGGGCCGCTCCTGCTTGAGCGCCTCGATCTGCTCGGTGGTCAGCGCCTCGGTGACCCCGGCCCGGGCGAGGCCGGCGATGGACACGCCCAGCTTGGCGGCCACCACCGGACGCGGGTGGGGACCGTTGGCCCGCAGTTCGCGCAGCCACTCCGGCGGGTTGGCCTGCAGCTCGTTCAGCTCGGCGCGCGAAACCACACCCTCCTGGAAGGAGGCGGGGGTGGCGGGGAGGTACACACCCAGCTTCTTCGCCGCGGTCGCGGGCTTCATCGTCTGGGTGCTCTGCTGCGACTTCATGACGTCAGGGTATCGGCCGTGTGCCGGGGGCCCGACCACGGCCGGTGGCGGGGGGCTCCGGTGGCGGCCGGTAACCTGGCCTGGTGACAGGCTCGGAGGATTCACCGTCGTTCCGGCTCGCGTACGTTCCCGGGGTGACGCCCGCCAAGTGGGTGAAGACCTGGAACGAGCGCCTGCCCGACATTCCGCTCACCCTCGTCCAGGTCCCGGCCTCCGAGGCGCCCGAGGTGCTGCGGGCGGGGGAGGCCGACGCGGGCCTCCTGCGGCTGCCGGTCGACCGTACGGTCTTCAGCGCGATCCCGCTGTACACCGAGACCACCGTGGTGGTCGTCCCCAAGGACCACCTGATCACGGCGGCGGAGGAGGTCACCCTGGCCGACCTCGCCGACGAGGTGCTCTTCCACCCCCTGGACGACGTCTTCGACTGGGAGGCCCCGCCGGGCGAACCGGCCTTCGAGCGGCCCGCCACCACCGCCGACGCCGTCGAGCTGGTGGCGGCGAACGTCGGCCTGCTGGTCGTCCCGCAGTCCCTGGCCCGCCTGCACCACCGCCGGGACCTCACCTACCGCCCGGTCGTCGACGCGCCTCAGTCCAGCGTCGCCCTGTCCTGGCCGGAGGAGGCCACCACCGATCTGGTGGAGGACTTCATCGGCATCGTCCGCGGACGCACGGTCAACAGCACCAGGGGCCGCACCCCGGCGTCCTCACAGGCCAAGCCGTCGCAGACGAAGGCGCAGGCCAAGGCCCAGGGCAAGGCGCAGGGCAAGTCGACGGCGAAGACGCAGGGCAAGGCGTCAGGGAAACCGGCCGGCCGCACGGCAGGCGTCCGCGCGGGCGGCAACAGGTCCGCCAAGCCCGCCCAGCGGGGTAAACCGCGCCGGAGGTCGTGAGCCCGTCCGGCGAGAGCACGCCGGCGGACCCGCGCCCGGACGCTCAGGCCCCGGGCCGTACCGCCCCCTCGGCGCCGCTCTCTCCCGCACCGCGACCGACGGCCTCCGCGACCCTCTCGGGCTCCGGGCGCACGTGCCGTTCCCGCAGGTCGGCAACCGCCAGCACGAGCGCGACCACGATGATGCCCACCGCGGAGAGCAGTCCGAGCTGCATCGCGGTGTCGGTGCGGCCGTGGTTGGCGAGGTGGGCGAAGTACACCGAGCCCACCACCGCGATGCCGGCCGCCGAGCCGACCCGCTGGCCGGTCTGCAGCACGCCCCCGGCCGCACCCGCGCGGTGGACCGGGACCCGGGTGAGGGTGAGGGTGGTGTTCGGGGAGACCGTCAGGCCGGACCCGATACCGCCGACGAGCAGCGGCAGCGCCGACGCCCAGCCCAGGTTCGGTCCGGGCACCAGCTGCACCGCCGCCATCACCCCGAGCAGGCCCAGCGCGACCCCGCCGAGACCGATGACGACCAGCTTGCGGCCGAAGCGCACCACCAGCCGGCCCCCGGCGGCGGCCCCGACCGCCGAGGCCGCCGCGAAGGGCAGGACGGTGAGCCCCGAGGCCAGCGCGCTGTAGCCGAGGCCGTTCTGCAGGTACAGGGCGTAGAGGAAGAAGACGGTGGTGAAGCCCGCGAAATAGGTGAGGCTGATCAGCGCGCCGAGCGTGAAGGAGCGCAGGGAGAACAGCCCCAGGTCCACCAGGGGCGCGCGCCCCAGCAGCCCCATCCGTTTCTCCCACACCCAGAACGCGCCCAGCAGCGCCAGGGCCACCGGCACCAGCGCCCACTTCTCCCGTCCGGGCCACTGCTGCTCCTGCACCAGGGGCAGCATGAGCGCGAACACACCCGAGCCGAGGAGCAGCACGCCGAACAGGTCGAACTCCTCCTGTTTGCCCGTCGTCGCCGGGTAGCGGGGCAGCAGCCGGATCCCCGCGGCGAACGCGGCCACGCCGATCGGCAGGTTGACGAAGAACACCCAGCGCCAGCCGTCGTCGGTGCCGACGGCGTCGATCAGCAGACCGCCCGCGAGGGGGCCCGCCGCCGTCGACACCCCGATGACCGTGCCGAGGACACCGAACGCCTTGGCCCGCTCGGCACCCTGGAACATCTGCTGGATCAACCCCGAGGTCTGCGGCGCGACCATGCCCGCGGCCGTGCCCTGGATCAGCCGGAACACCACCAGCCAGCCGGGCCCGGCCGCGAGGCCGCACGCCAGCGAGGCCACCGTGAACAGGGCGAGCCCGATCAGGAATGCCTGGCGCCGGCCGCGCATGTCGCCGAGCCTTCCCGCTGGGACCAGCGCGAGCCCGAAGGTGAGGGCGTACCCGGAGACCACCCATGACTGGACCGCCTCCGAGGCCCCCAGCCCGCGCTCCAGGGAGGGCAGCGCGACGTTCACGATCGAGGTGTCGAGGAGCGAGATGAATCCCGCCGCCAGACAGACCCCGAGCGCCTTCCACCGCCGCGCGTCGGGCGCGGGTGGGGCCTGGACTGTGCTCATGGGGTCACGCTATGCAGTCGAGGCTCCCCCCGCCACGCGAGCCACAGCTCCCCCCGGCCACGCGAGCCACCGGTCGCTCCCCCGGAAACGATGCCGCCCCGCCACCCGCCGGTTCCGCGCCGCCACCCGCCGGACCTGCGCCTCCACCCCGACGGGCACCCGCCGCCACTCCCCGGACCCGCGCTCCCACCCCGCCGGAGCCGCTCACTCCAGTTAGGCGGCCCGCCGTGCCGTACGCACCACCGCGTCGCCCGCCGCACGCCCGAGCCGTCCCTCGGCCACCCAGGTGTCCACGACCTTCCCCGCCCGGGTGACCAGCGCGCCCTTGCTCCGGAAGGGTGCACCCGCCCACACCGCGTCCAGCAGTGTGGTCCCGCCCGGGCGGGACGGGTTGGCGACGCCGGAGTCCAGGCCGCCGGAGACCGCCCGGGACTCGCCGCGGCGGACGTACGCGTGGGCCGGGTCCCCGGTGCCCTCCGGGAAGGGGGCGAACTCCGTGCCGTTCAGGGTGTAGTGCAGACAGGTAAGGGAGTGGATCAGCGGGCCGAGTCCCGCAGCCACGCGTACGCCGACCGCGCCGTGAACTCGGCCTGCCCGCCCCGCAGCAGCAGCGACGCGGTGGTGAACTCGGGAGCGTCGGCCTGGGCGGGGACGTACGGGACCGCCACGCACCGCATGCCGGCCGCGTGGGCGGCGGCCGCGCCGGGGGCCGCGTCCTCCAGGACCACGCAGTCGGCCGGGTCCGCGCCGAGCCGGCGGGCCGCCTCCAGGAAGACGTCCGGGGCGGGCTTGCCGCGGGGGACCTCGTCCGCCGAGACCGCCGTGCCCAGGTGGGCGGCCAGGCCGGTGCCCGCCAGGATCGCCTCGATGGCCTCCGGTGAGGAGCCCGAGGCCACCGCCATCGGGACGTTCTCGGCGGCCAGCAGCTCCACGAACGCCCGCATCTCGGGGTACGCGCGCGTGCGGGCGCGGGCCAGCTCCAGATAGCGGCGGTTCGTCGCGGCCAGCAGCTCCGCCGCCGGGACGCGCAGGCCGTAGCGCTCCCGCCACATCACCACCGCCTCCCGGGTGCTGATGCCGACGTAGCCCTCGTGGTCCTCCCAGGTGAACCCGGGCACGCCGTGCTCGGCCAGAACCTGTCGGCTCGCCTCGTAGTAGTTCGGCTCGCTGTCCACCAGCGTTCCGTCCAGATCGAAGATGACCGAGAGGGTGCCGAGATCGTTCATGGCGTCCAGGATGCCAAGCGTCAGCCGCGGGCCGCTCGGCCGACCGACTCCACCAGGGGCAGCAGCCGGTACGGGACGCGCTCGCGCAGCGCCACCTCCGTGCGGGTGCGCACCACGCCCGGAAGGCTGATCAGCTTCTGGATCACGTCCTCCAGATGCGCGTTGTCCCGGCCCACCACCCGCGCGAGCATGTCCCCGCCACCGGTGATCGAGAAGGCCTCCACGATCTCCGGTACGGCGGCCAGCGCGTCCCCCACGTCGTCCAGATGGCCCTGGGTGACCTCGATGTGCACGAACGCCAGCACCGGATGTCCCAGCGCGGCGGGGGAGAGGGACGGACCCGTGCCGGTGATCACGCCGTCCCGTTCCATCCGGTCCAGCCGGGCCTGGAGCGTGCCGCGGGCCACCCCGAGGATGCGCGCGTACTCGCGCACGCTGGTGCGCGGCTGCTCCAGGAGCAGTCGCAGGATGCGGGTGTCGAGTTCGTCCACGGCCATGATGCACGACTGTACCAATGGCTCAGCACCTTGAGAGGGGCGTCTGCCGCCCGACCTGGTCCGTTGGCATTCCGACGACCGCTGGTACCCCGTCGAAGCTGTGCCAATGGACCAGCGATTCGGGGAACACTTGAGCCAGTGACCTCGGTGATGCTCTCATGGACGTGTCGATGGCGCTGCGGATCCCCGCGGCGCCTTTTCTGTGCCGGTGTACCCGTGTACCCAGGGGAGGGCAGCAGTGCTGAAGAGGATGTTCGTGGCTCCGGACCCAGGGCGGGCGCGGTTGCGCTTCGCCGCGCGGGCCGTCCTCGGCATCGGGCTGGCGGTCGTGGTCTGCGCATTCGCCGGACACTCCCTCGCCGGTGCGGTCACCGGCGGCCTCGCCGCGCTGCTCGCCCTGTTCACCGTCACCGACCCGACCGTGCGCGGGCAGGCGGTCACCACCGCCCTGCTCCCCGCGGTGGGTGTGCCGGTGCTGGCCGCCGCGGCCGAGCTGCACGCCCACCCCGTCGCCCGCGACCTCACCTTCCTGGCCGTCGTCGGCGCCGGCGTCTACGCCCGCCGGTGGGGCCCGCGCGGGCACAGCCTCGGTGTGTTCGCCTTCATGACCTTCTTCGTGGCCCAGTTCCTGCACGCCACCCCGGGCCGGCTGCCCGAGCTGTACGCCGCCGTGCTGCTCTCCGTGCTCACCGCGGCCGCCGTCCGGTTCGGCCTGTGGTGCTACGAGCGCCGGCTGCCCGCGCCCGCCGTACCCGCCCCGCCCGCCGGGACCGGGCTGCTGCGCGTGACCACCCGGCAGGCGGTCCAGGCCACTGCGGGCGCCGGGTTCGCGCTCGTCGTGGGCCAGCTGGTGTCGGGGCAGCGCTGGTACTGGGCCGTCGGCGCCACCTGGTGGATCTTCGTCAACACCGCCTCGCGCGGCGAGACGCTGGTCCGCGGTTTCCGCCGGGTCCTCGGCACCGTGATCGGCATCTGCCTGGGCTTCCTCGTCGCCGTCCCCGTGCACGGCGCGCCCGTGCCGACGGCCGTGCTCGTCGCGGTCGCCGTCTTCGGCATCTTCTACACCGCCGCCGTCTCCTACACCTGGATGATGCTCTGCGTCACCCTGCTCGCCGAACTGCTCTACGGCCTCCTCGGCGTCCTCAGCCCCGGACTGCTCGCGCTGCGGCTCGCCGAGACCGGCGTCGGGGCGCTCGGCGCCGCGCTCGCCGTCCTGTTCGTGCTGCCGGTCACGACGCACGCCACGACCGACGCCTGGATCCAGCGCGCCCTGCGCTGCGTGCACGCCTGCACGGCCGAGGCCGCCGCCCGCCTGGCCGGCTCCGCCACCGCCGACCCCGCGCCGCGCGTGGCCGAACTGGAGCAGCTGCTCGGCCGGGTACGGCTCTCGGTGGCCCCGCTGGTGCACCCGCTGAACCCGATGCCGGCGCGCAAGGCGCGGGCCCGCCGGGTCCTGGCGCTGCTCGACGACTGCGCCCGCGAGGTCCGGGGCCTGGTCGCGGTCGCCGCCGACCCCGTGGCCTCCCACGACGCCCGCCTCGCCGCCGCCTGCTGGCGCGTGGAGCACGCCGTCGAGGCCCTCACCGCGGGCCGTACCGAACCCCTCCAGCACCCCGCGGAACCGCCCGCCGAACCCGCCCTCGCCCATCTGCACGGCCTGGAACGCGCGCTCGCCGACCTCGCGGAACCGCTCCGGACGCCGTCGCGCTCGCGGCTGGTGGGCGCCTGACGCGACTGACTCGCTGACCGGAGAGGCGGCATCGGCGGAGCCGTTCGCGGGGTGCTCGGCGCGGGCGCGGGCGCGTTCGCGGAGGTGGCGGGCGAGTGCGCGGTCCAGTCTGCGCAGCACCAGGCCCAGTTCCGGCTCGTCGTGGGCGGCCTCGCGGAAGCTGCCGAGGAGGGCGGCGACAGCGCCGAGGCAGCGGCGCATCACGGCCGCCTGGCCGGAGAGGCGGCCGGGAGCGGCGCATCACGGGAATCGAACGCGCCGATTCCCGACGAACCGTCCACAGCATCCCCCTCTTGGTCTAGACCGCCTTCGGCCGACTGCTACCGTCGGCCCCGGAACGGCTCCACGGGCGGCTCGACCGAGAGGGGACAGACGGTGGCACAGGACGGCAGGGCGGGCAGGCGCCGGGCGTTCATCGGATCGTTCACGGCGGCGGGCGGCCCCGGACTGGTGACCGCGGAGGTCGCCCCGGACACCGGTGCCCTCACCCTCCGCACCGCCGTGAAGGACCTGCCCGACCCCTCCTACCTGGCCCTCTCGCCCGACGGTGGCACCCTCTACGCGGTCAGCGAGACCGCCGAGGGAGCCGTGGCCGCCTACCGCGTCACCGGTGACCGGCCCGAAGCCGCCGGCACGCCCGTCCCGGTGGCCGGCAGCAGCCCCACCCACCTCGGCCTGTACGCCGGGCACGTGCTGACCGCCAACTACGGCTGCGGCAGTGTCACCGCCGTCCCGGTGCGCCCGGACGGCGCTCTCGCCGGCGCGCCCTCCGGACGGCTCCAGCACACCGGCTCCGGCCCGCACGACCGGCGCCAGCGCGGCCCCCACGCCCACCAGGTGCAGGCCGACCCCAGCGGGCGGTGGGCGGTCAGCGTGGATCTCGGCACGGACTCCGTGCGGGTGTGCACCCTGGAAGACGGCAGCCTCGCCCTGCACCGCGAGATCGCCCTGCGCCCCGGCTCCGGCCCGCGCCACCTGGCCTTCCACCCCGACGGCGCGCACGCGTACGTGGTCAACGAGCTGACCCCCACCGTCACGGTGTGCCGCTGGGACGCCGCGAGCGGCTCGCTCAAGCCGCTCACCGAGGTTCCCGTGCTGCCCGGCGCACCGGCCGGCGACGCCTACCCCTCGGGGATCGTCGTCTCACCCGACGGCCGCTTCGTGTGGACCGCCACCCGCGGTGAGGACGTGCTCTCGGTCCTCGCCGTCGAGGCGGACGGGCTCCGGCTCACCGGCACCGTGCCCTGCGGCGGGCACTGGCCGCGCGCGCTGGCCCAGCACGACCGCTTCCTCTACGCGGCCAACGAACGCTCCGGCGACGTGACCTGGTTCGCCGTCGACGAGACGACGGGCACGCCCCGCTACGACGGCTCGGTACGGGTCACCGCGGCCTCCTGCGTCGTCTTCGGCTGATCGCGGAAGGGGGCGGCCGGGTGCCTCCTGTACGGCTGCCTCCGCCGGCTGCCCCCGGTACGACTGCCCGGGCGCGGCTGCCTTGGGGAAGGCCCCCAAGGGATGCCGGATGCTCGGTGAGACTGGCGAGGGGGGAGGCTCACCAAAGGCTGTCGGCGGAGCTGCCGGGCAAGGCGAAGGGCCCGCCCCGGGACGGGGGCGGGCCCTGTGTCGTACAGATACCGGAATGCCGGAGCCGGTCGCCTGAGGCCGGGCGGCCGCGGGCGTCAGCGGACCGGTGTGCCCTGCGGCTGCTGCGGGGAGATGCCCAGCGCCGTCGTGTACTTGGCGAGCGCGAGCTTGCCGATCGCCGGGTACGCGCCGAGCGCCTCGGCCGTGGAGCAGCCCGCCTCCTCGGCCGCCGCGGCCGGCAGCGCCGGGTCGATCTCCGGGCCGATCAGGTACGGCGCCAGGGCCAGCTGCTGCGAGCCCGCGGACCGCAGCTGCTCCGCCACGGAGGCGATGGAGCCCTCCTGGTCCAGGGCCGCGGCCATCACCGGCACGGCCAGGCGCGCGGCGAGCAGCATGCCGGTGATCCCGGCCGCCTGCACGGCCTCCTCACCGCCCACGGAAGCCAGGATGATGCCGTCCGCTGCGGTCGCCACGGTGAACAGCCGCGCGCGGTCCGCGCGGGCCAGGCCCGCCTCGGACAGCCGCACGTGCAGCGCCTCGGCGAGCAGCGGGTGCGGGCCGAGGACGTCGGTCAGCTCGGCGGCGACCCGGCTGTCCATCACGGACTGACGGATCTGGCGCAGCAGCGAGCCGTCCGGGCCGGCCAGCAGCGGGACGACGACCGCGACCGGGCCGTCGGGCTCCTTGATCCCCTCGATCCCCGCGGCGACGGCCCGCTCGTACCGGGCGGCGCGCTCATCGGCGGCACGGCCCAGCACGGAACGGAGCGTCGGGAACTCGGAGTCGTCCCCGTCCAGGTACCCGATCCGGGCGTCGAGACCGGGCAGCTCGGAGCGGGCGATGCTCACGACCTCCTCGACGAGGCTGCGCGTGGTGGTGCTGGGCACACCGGGCACCGCGAGGACGAGCGCGGGCGCGCCCTCGGGAGCCACCAGCGGTTCCGGGCGGCGGTGCCGTCCGGGCTGGCGGGGTCGCGGCATTCGTACGGGCAGGCCGGACGCGGGTCCAGTGGGGGAGCTCATGGCGCCGCATGTTACTGGCTTACCCGCCTCCGACGTTCGGGGAGGGTGCAGGTGAGCGGTATCCGTCCGCTTTTGTCTGATGAGTTACGTGGTGAAGACACATGTTCCGGGCACGTGCCGGGAACATGGGACGGCAAAGAGTGTGCAAGGGTGAACAATCCGCTTTTACGGCTTCTCAACAGCCGTGCCCCGGAACGCGGCAGAGCGGCACGGGTTCACCCGGCAGGGTGAGCAGGCCGAACGCCAGGTCGTCGCGATGCGTATCGTGCCGTGCGCTCGCGACTCGTACCGCGCCGTGCGGGGGGCGTCCTCGGCCGGAACCCGCCGGGGCGTGCGGCCGTCTGCCTCCGACTCCTCGCGCAGCGGCGCGAGCCGGGGCTCGCTCGCCCGGCCGGAACAGGCCGCCGGCGAGCGCGGGCCGGGGCCCCGTCCGCCCGGCACACGGCCGACGAACTCGCCCTCCGGTCCGTCGGGGACGTGGCCCCGACGAACTCGGCCGTGTGCCGGGCCGCGGCGCGCACGACGACTGCCAACCGGAGCCTGGAGCCTCAGGAGTCCACCGTCGGACACCCGGGGACGGTCACGGCAGTCGCCAGTCCACCGGCTGGCCGCCCTGCTGGATCAGCAGGTCGTTGGCCCGGCTGAACGGGCGCGAGCCGAAGAAGCCGTACTCGGCCGACCTGGGTGAGGGGTGCGAGGACTCCACCACCGGCAGGCGGCCGAGCAGCGGACGCAGATTGCGGGCCTCCCGGCCCCAGAGGATGGAGACCAGCGGCTTGCCGCGTGCCGCCAGGGCCCGGATCGCCTGCTCGGTCACCTCCTCCCAGCCCTTGTCGCGGTGGGCGCCCGGGCGACGCGGGGCCACGGTCAGCGCCCTGTTGAGCAGCAGCACGCCCTGTTCCGTCCACGGCGTGAGGTCGCCGCTGGACGGCTGGGGCAGTCCCAGGTCGGTGTTCAGCTCACGGAAGATGTTGATCAGGCTGGGCGGCAGCGGGCGTACCTCGGGCGCCACCGAGAACGACAGGCCCACCGCGTGCCCCGGGGTCGGATACGGGTCCTGACCGACGATCAGGACCCGTACCTCGTCGAAGGGTTGCTGGAAGGCCCGCAGGACATGGGGTCCGGCCGGGAGGTACGTGCGTCCGGCGGCGATCTCCGCGCGCAGGAAGTCGCCCATCTCGGCGATCCGTCCGGCCACGGGTTCCAGGGCCTTCGCCCAGCCCGGTTCGACGATTTCATGCAAGGGTCGTGGTGCCACGGGCGTCACCCTACTGCCGTACTCCACCCGGTGATCAACCGATGGCCCAAGCCCGGCGCGGACGCCCCGCGGCCCCCGCGTCCCTCAGCCGACCACCGCCGCCCGCACGCACAGCACGTCCGGCAAGTGCGCGGCGAGCTGCTGCCAGCTGTCGCCGTCGTCGGCCGACGCGAACACCTCGCCGTTGCGGTTGCCGAAGTACACGCCGGCCGGGTCGCGGTCGTCGGTGCACAGCGCGTCCCGCAGGACCGTGCCGTAGTGGTCCTCCCGGGGCAGCCCCTCCGACAGCGGCTCCCAGGTGCGGCCCGCGTCCGTGGTGCGGAAGACCCGGCAGCGGTGCTCGGCGGGCACCCGGTCGGCGTCGGCGTTGATCGGGAAGATGTACGCCGTCTCGCCCCGGTGCGGGTGCGCGGCCACCGCGAAGCCGAACGTGGTCGGCAGATCCGCGCCGATGTCGGTCCAGTGCGCGCCCGCGTCGTCGCTGCGGTACACCCCCCAGTGGTTCTGCAGATACAGCCGGTCCGGGTCGGCCGCGTCCCTGGCGACCTTGTGCACGCACTGGCCGAACTCCGGGCTGGGATCCGGAAGGAACACCGCCGAGACCCCGGAGTTCGACGGCGACCAGCTCGATCCGCCGTCCGTCGTGCGGAACACGCCCGCCGTGGAGACGGCCACCGTCACGGCCCGCGGATCGCGTGCGTCGGTGAGCACCGTGTGCAGGCCCTCGCCGCCCCCGCCCGGCACCCACTGCGAACGGGTCGGGTGCTCCCACAGCGGCCGGACCAGCTCGAAGCTCTCGCCGCGGTCCTCCGAGCGGTACAGCGCGGCCGGTTCCGTGCCCGCGTAGACCACGTCGGGCTCGGCCGCGGCCGGGTGCAGCTGCCAGACGCGCTCCAGGGAGGCGCCGGTGTCCTTCGGGAACTTCACGGCGGGCCGGGCCGGTTCGGTCCAGGTGCGGCCGAGATCGTCGGAGTGGAACACCGACGGCCCCCAGTGCGCGCTGTCGCCGCCCGCCAGCAGCCGGGGGCGGGCACCACGGGTGTCGATCGCGACCGAGTAGACGGCCTGCGCGTTGAAATACGGACTCTCGTCGAACTCCCAGGGGCCGTCGCCCCGCCGCCGCGCGATGAACAGGCCTTTGCGCGTGCCCACCGCCAGCAGAACCTCGGTCATGCCGATCACCTCCGGACGCCGTTGTCCAGGTAGTCGTCGTAGCTGTCGTAGCTGACGTAGCCGTCGTCGGATATCGGCCAGTCTGCACCCCACCACTGACACTCACCCTCGGAGTGCGTGTCCGTGCAGGTCACGGCCTGTGTCGTGGGTCCGCAGGGGGGCCCGGCCGGTCGTGTTCCGGGATGCGCCTGCGCGAGAGGGGTGTCTCATGCGAACGTCGGGGAGACGGCTCGTCGTGAGCAACGGAGCGATCTCCCCCGTATGGGAGGGCGGTCCGGCCGGTCGGTGCGCTCGTGAGGAGGATGCCCTTGAAGGCGTTCCGTGGTCCGAAGGTGTGGCTGTGGCGCTGGCGGCGCAACCCGCTCAAACGCCGGGCCGACGTGCTGGAGGCCTGGGTGGTGCTCGGCGCCTGCCTGCTGACCGTCCTGGCCGGAGTGCTGGCCGGCCTCGCGGCGGCCGGCTCGGTGGAGCAGGGACTCGCTCGGGAGAGGGCCACCCGGCGGCCCGCCGTGGCCCGGGTCGTCGACCAGGTACCGGGGTCGTCCCCCGCCTACGGCAGCCATGCCTCCGCCGGCGAGCGGGTCTGGGTCGAGGTCCGCTGGACCGTGTCCGACGGCTCCGCCCACACCGGCCAGGTCCGCGTGGAGCCCGGCAGCGGGCCCGGGGCGCGGGTCACCGTCTGGACCGACCCGCAGGGCCACCTCGTCTCCCGCCCCACCACCGCCTCCGAGGCCGCCTTGCGGGCCACTCTCATAGGCCTGCTGGTCGGCGCGAGTGCCGGCGCCGTCCCCTTCGTCGCCGGCCTGGCCGTACGCGGCCGGCTGGAACGACAGCGCCTGGCCGCCTGGGACACCGAGTGGTCACGGCTCGGCCCGCAGTGGGGGCGGATGGTCTGACCTGGCGGGCCGTCGCGGATCCGGGGCGCTCGCTCCGGCAGCCGTGGGCGGGCGGTCGCGGCTCGGGGCGCGGGTGTGGGCCTGGCCGGTGTGCGGTCCGGGCCCCGACCGTGCTCTGTCCGTCGGCGTCGGGCCGTCAGGCCGTCAGGCGTGTGCCGGGGCCTGTCGGCGTCCGTGAGGCCCCCGCCGCCCCGGGGCGCCGTGTGGCGACACACAGGCCCTACGGGGCCGTCGTCACCAGGAGGTTCGGTGGCTGCCGGGGGCCCGCAGGGAGGGTTCTGCGCCGCCCAGGGCTGACGCAAGCACGCCTGGCGAGCTCCGAGGCGCTCGCCGCGGTCCGGAACACCGGGCGTCCTCGACCACGTCCATGGTCACCGTCAGGCCCGGATGCCCGCTCCCGGGCCCTCTTCCCGCCCCGCCAACCTTCACGGCCGCGCGGCGGTGCCTCGTGGCCCCCGGCGTCCCCTGCGAGGCCCCCCGCCCTCTGCTGCCCGGCGGCCCGCGCTTCCGCCGAGGCCCGCGCCGCGCCCCGCGGCGCCGACCGTCCCCCTGCTGCCGCCTACACCCCCGCCAGCACCCTCCGGCACATCCGCAGCAGCTCCTCGTCGTCCGGGATGTCCTGCGGGCCGTAGGCGCCCTGCTGGGCCGTGTGGCGGCGGGGGCGGGTCAGTTCGGTGGCGAGCAGGTCGTGCAGGGGCGCGGCGGCGGGGCCCATGGTGGTCAGGCAGTGGGCGATGGGGATGCGGGTGAGGGGGTCCGAGGTCCAGGCCGATCTGAAGAGGGGGAGGACCGGGGCAGGGTCCCCGGTGATCTGCCACAGCGCACACGCGGCCGGTATCCGCTCCCGCACCGGGCCCTCCCCGGCGAGCCGGAGCAGCTCGGGCAGCCCGGCGCGCGCGGCCGGCCCCAGCCGCGCCAGGTGCCGTGTGGCGTCGCGCCGGGCGCCGGGCTCCGGCCGGGCCAACTCCTCCAGGAGAACGGGGAGTACGGCCGAGGCGTCACCGTCGACGGACCACAGCGCGCCCGCCGCCGTCGCAGCGTGCCGGGTCCGCAACAGGGCGCGCAGCAGGGGTGCCGCCTGTGCCGCGGCGCCCAGCTCCGCGAGTGTCTCGATCACCTGGTCCGCGACCGCGTCCCGAGGCCCCAGGCCGTCGGGAGCACCCGAGAGCAGCCTGAGCAGTTCCGGTACGGCGTCCCCATCTCCGACGGCTCTGACCGCCGTCAGCAGCGGGGCGGCGAGCCGGGCGACGGCCGGGGAGGCGAGCGGGACGCGGCCGAGGTGACGGCGCAGATCGGGGGCCAGTGGTGCGGCGGCCCGGCCCAGGTGCGCGACCTCCCAGCCCAGCCCCACGGGAGCCGCCGGGCCGGCCAGCAGCTGGGCCAGGGGCGGGACCGCGCGCGGATCGCCGGTTCTGGCCAGTGCTTTGAGCGGGCCGCCCAGCGTGGGCGGGCAGCGCTCCCAGCGGTGGGTCCAGAGGTCGGGCCGGGTGGTCACCAGCGCGTGCAGGTCGTCCGCGGCGGGCACGGCCGACGCGAACAGCTCCGTCAGGACCGACACCGCCGCGTCCCGTAACCGGTCCTGCTCGCTGCCCAGCTGGGCGCCGAGCAGCCGCACCGGCCCGTCGTACCCGCCCCGCCAGCCGCGGAACAGCCCCGCCGACATCCACACCGCGTTGCACCGGTCCACCGGGTCAGGGCTGGTCAGCTGGCCGGTGAGCAGGACGATCCGGTCGTCCACCCGGTCACCGAGCGCACTGTGCAGGGTGCGCAGCAGCATGGCGCCCTGCTCGTCGGACGGGCGCAGCCGCCGTATCCGGCGCACCAGGGTGTCCGTGCCCGCGTGCTCCTGGCGCCGCAGGCGCTGTGCGGACCGCTCCTGCAGCAACCGCACCGCCGCCGGCACCAGGTCGGCGGGGAGCCGGCCCGGTGCGCGGAGCGCGAGCTGGCCGAGCGCGGCGAGTCGCAGTCCCGGCGCGTAGGGCGGCGCGCTCTGCTCGGCCAGGAGGTCCACCGCGCCGTCGGCGTGCGCCGGGTACCGGTGCGCGAACACGCCGAGGGCCTCTGTGAGGGCCAGCAGGACGCAGTCCTCCCGCTCGACCCGCAGCCGCCGCCGCAGCAGCTCCAGGACCCGCGGGGGCTCCTCCAGGAAGCGCACCAGGGCCCCGGTCGCCGCCCGCCGCACCGCGGGGTCCGGGTCCCCGGAGAGCTGGGCGAAAGCCTCGGCACCCGCGCACACCGCCTGCCGCGCCCGCCGGTCCAGTCCCGCATGCGCCGAGCCCGCCGAGGTCGCGGAAGAGGTCTCAGAGCTCTCGGAGCCGTCCAACCGCCGAGGGCTCTGAGAGCTCTCCCCGCCGATGCTGACCAGCAGTTCGACGATGCAGCCCCGGTCCGGAACCTCCTCGCGGGCCAGTAGCGCGAACAGGAAGGGCACGCACGCCAGCGTCGAGTCGTACACCCTCCCCTGGTGGTGCACCGCGCCGAACATGCCGTCGAGCGCGGCCGCCCGCTCGGCGGTGTCCGCGGAGGCCAGCGCCCGTAACCATCCGGGCACGTCCTCCGCGCTGCCGTACGCGTGCCGCAGCGAGGCCCAGTCGACCTCGTCGATCCCCGTGAACACGTTGTCCTCCCCAGACGAGTGCCACCTGATCGCGAGTGTGCACCACCGCACTGACAACGGTGCGGAAGCATCCGCTGACTGTGTGCGATCCGTCGGCGGTCACCGGCCACGGAAGAGGGCCACGCGCACGCGCGCGCGGAGGGGTCAGTTCAGGCCGGGCAGGGCGCGTTCCAGGATGGCGTCCAGACCGGCTCCCGGGGGCAGGGTGCCGAACGCGTGGCCCCAGTCCCCGCCCAGCCGGCTCGCGCAGAAGGCGTCCGCGACCGGGTGCGGAGCGTGCCGGACCAGCAGGGAGGCCTGCAGGGTGAGCGCCATCCGTTCCACCAGCCGCCGGGCGCCCGCCTGATCGGTTCCGGCCAATTGGTCCTTGAGCGCCGCCACGGCCGCGTCGAGTCGGGCGTCCGCCCCGCGCGCCAGGGCGAGTTCGGCGAAGAAGGCCTCCGCGGTGTCCGGTTCGCGGCCCAGGGCGCGCAGCACGTCGAGCGCGTTGACGTTCCCGGAGCCCTCCCAGATCGACAGCAGGGGTGCCTCCCGGTAGTGCCGGGGCATGCCGGAGTCCTCGACGTACCCGTTCCCGCCCAGGCACTCCAGGGCCTCGGCGGTGAAGGCCGGACCCCGCTTGGTGACCCAGTACTTGCCGACGGCGGTGGCGAGGCGGCGGAAGGCCCGCTCCCCGGCGTCCCCCCGCACCGCCCGGTCGGCCGCGCCGGCCAGCCGCAGCGTGAGCGTCGTCGCCGCCTCCGACTCCAGCGCGAGATCGGCCAGGACGTTGCGCATCAACGGCTGCTCGATCAGCCGGGCCCCGAACGCGCTGCGGTGCCGCGCGTGGTGTCCCGCCTCGACCAGCGTCTTGCGCATCAGGGTCGCCGAGGACATCACGCAGTCCAGCCGGGTGCAGTTGACCATCTCGATGATGGTCTTCACCCCTCGCCCCTCCGGCCCCACCAGCCAGGCCACGGTCCGGTCGAACTCCGGCTCCGAGGATGCGTTGGACCGGTTGCCGAGCTTGTCCTTCAGCCGCTGGATGCGGAACGGGTTGCGGGTGCCGTCCGGCAGGACGCGTGGCACCAGGAAGCACGACAGCCCGCCCGGGGCCTGCGCGAGCACCAGGAAGACGTCGCACATCGGCGCCGACGTGAACCACTTGTGCCCGCGCAGCGTGTACACGCCCGGCTCGCCGGTGGGCGTGGCGACGGTGGTGTTCGTGCGGACGTCGGAGCCGCCCTGCTTCTCCGTCATGCCCATCCCGGCGAGCAGCCCGGGCTTGTCGGTGGGCACGCGCAACTCCGGCTCGTACTCCCGGCTGGTCAGCAGCGGCTCGTACACCTTGGCCAGATCCGGCTGGGCGCGCAGGGCGGGTACGGCGGCGTACGTCATCGACGTCGGGCAGCCGTGTCCCGCCTCCGTGTGCCCCCACACCAGCCCGCCGGCGGTCCGGGCGACGTGCGCTCCCGGCCGGCCGTCGCCCCACGGGGCGCCGGCCAGGCCCTCGGCGACCGCCGTCCGCATCAGGTGGTGCCAGCTGGGGTGGAAGTCCACCTCGTCGACGCGGTGGCCGTAGCGGTCATGGGTGCGCAGCACCGGCTCGTACCGGTTCGCCAGCTCGCCCCATTCCTGCGCTTCCGCGCTCCCGGCGCGCGCCCCCAGCCGCCGGATGTCGTCCTCGGCCCACCCGGCGCCCTCCCGGCGCAGCCCCTCCAGCAGGGCAGGGTCGGCTGAGGCGTCGTACGGCGCGAGGGGCGGCGCCTGGTTGGTGACGTCGTGCGTGACGGACGGCCGCTCGGACGCTGACGGCAGTGGCGACGGCGACGGCAGTGGCGATGGCGACGGCAGTGGCGGGTGCGACGGCAGTGGCGAGTCCGCGGGAATCGAGACCATACGATTCATGTTGCACTCTTTCTGCGGTTGTAGCAATGATGCAACAACAGGGCGCACGTACAGTCGGGGCCATGCGCGTGAACGTCCCGGCGGAGCCGGAGCAGGAGGAGGACCCGGCCGGTCTGCGGCCGCTGTCCGCCCGGTCGGTCGTGCTGAGCCTGTTGCTCGGCGTCCACCCGCCGGAGCTGCCGGTCAGGGACCTGGTCCGGCTCGTGGAGCCGTTCGGGGTCGGCGGCTCGACGCTGCGGGCCGCGCTGAGCCGGATGGTGGCCGCCGGCGACCTGCGGCGCACGGACGCCGTGTACCGGCTCAGCGACCGGCTGCTGGCCCGCCAGCGCCGCCAGGACGAGGCCGTGCGTCCCCGCACGCGCGCGTGGGACGGCGACTGGGAGATGGTGGTGGTCACGGCGACCGGCCGCGGCCCCGCCGAGCGTGCCGAGCTGCGCGCCCGGCTCACCGCCCTTCGCCTGGCCGAACTCCGCGAGGGCGTCTGGCTGCGCCCGGCCAACCTCGACCGCCCCCTGCCCGCCGGTCTGCGCCAGGTGGCCCTGACGTGCACCGCACGCCCCGACGAGCCCCCGCGCGCCCTTGCCGCCCGGCTCTGGTCACTGGCCGACTGGGCGGCCGGCGCGCGTTCCCTGCTCGCCCGTGCGAGCCGGGCCGACCACCCGGCCGACCGGTTCACCGCCTACGCGGCGGCCGTCCGCCATCTGCTCACCGACCCCGTCCTGCCCCCCGGACTGCTGCCCGCCGACTGGCCGGGGGAGGCGCTGCGGACGGCGTACGCCGGCTATCGGCGGGAACTGGGCGCGGCTCTGGATACGCGGGGAACGGAGTGATTCCGCAACGGCCCGCCCCCTGCGCCTGCGCAGGGCGCGACCAGCAGGAGGCTGCGAGGTCCTGGGGCACCGCCGGGACGCGCTGCGGACGGCCGGGGACGCGCCGGACGCGCCCGGCCCGGACGAGGCGCCCCTGTCGGGGTTCTTCGGCGACTTCGCCGGCACGGCCGACGGGCTGGTGATCGGAGCCGGGCCGGGCCGCTCGGCCGGGCCTGGCGGGCGTCGGCACGTTCGCCAAGGGCATGCCGGCGCACGCGGTGACGCCGAAGGCCAGGCGCCGGAGGACGGACCCGCTGCCGAGCGCCAGGCGCGGGAAGGCGGATCCGGAAGGCGGATCCGATGCGTACACGGTGACGCCGGACGCGGTGGCCGGGAAGGTGATCGGCGGGGCCTCGCGGTCCTCCTGCCCCTCGACAGCGCCGGCGTGCCCCCGGCGAACGCGCCGACGCCCGCCTCGACGCGGGTCAGCAGGACCGCCGGGGCGGGACCGAGGGCGGGCCGCCGCCGCGGCCCGCCCAGCGATCACCCCGTGCCTCGGCCCGGGCTCACTTGTACGTGATGTCCGAGCTGGAGTACTTGCAGTAGGTGCCGTCCGGACCCGAGCCGTTCGTGGTCGGCTCGGCGCCCTTGTTGTTGCCGATGTACTTCTGGCAGGGAACGATCTTCTTGCTGGTGTCCCCGACGACGGTGATGTTCCTCAGGGTCGCGCTGTCGCCGTAGTTGGTGTTGATGCCGACGAGCTTGTTGCCCTTGTAGGTCGCCTCGATGCCGCTGAGGTTGATCGTCCGCTTGTACTGCGTCTTGCAGTTGCCGCAGGAGCGGGCGAAGGTACCGAAGTCCTTCACCGCGAAGCCGGAGACGTTCAGCGTTCCGGCGCCGTTGAACTGGAACACCTTGTCGCCGGCCTCCTTCGCCCCGCCGCCGCTGACGGTGTAGACGTTGGACGAGGACGAGCCGAGGAAGGTGGCGGCGTCCTCGCCGACGTCCTCCCACCACACGTTCTGCAGCGTGCAGCTGCCCAGGCAGTGGATGCCGTCCGCGGCGGGGGAGCCGATGACGACGTTCTTCAGGACCGTGCCGGGGGCGAGTTCCAGGATGGGCCCCTGGTCCTCGTCCTGGCTGTCGCTGCCGAGGTCTCCGGTGCCGTACAGCCGCTTCATCCCGTAGTCCTTGGTGCCGGACAGGGAGATGGTGGCGGAGACCGCCTGGCTGCCGTTGGGGGTCGGCCAGGTGGCCGCGCCCGCCGGCGCACCGGAAGTCATGATCATGCCAAGCGTGAGTCCGAGGGTGGCCAGGCCGCCCAGCAGACCGCGTGCGGTTGCCGATGAGGTCATGTCCCGAATGCCTTCTTCCGAGTGGGGGTCAGAGAGCGGTGAGGGTGGGCTCGGAGCGGAGTCGGAGAGGACTCGGCGGTGGGGTCGGAGGGGGCTCGGAGGTGCGTGGGGGGAGAGGCCGTCAGAGCCTTCCGGTGCCCGCGCCCGCCGTCACCGAGGCGACGACGCCGGAGGCCGGTTCGGCCGTGTAGCCGTACGGCGGGCTGGTGAAGCCGCCGGCTTGCGAGATCTCGGTGGCCGCTCCGCCGAGGTCGTTGCCGCGCAGGTCGGCGTATCCGTCCACGTCGCTGTCCCGGCTGGTGGTGACGGCGACCTGGGTGTCACGGAAGACGTTGTTCTCGACGAGCATCTGCGCGCCCATGCGCGAGTGCACGGCGGTCTCCGCGCCGACGACGAAGTTGTCGTAGAAGTGGCCGGTGCCGAAACGGAGGCTCGGGACACGGGAGTTGACGTGGTCGAACCAGTTGTGGTGGTACGTCACGTGCAGGTGTCCGGTGTCCTCGCTCGCGTTCTTGTCGCTGTGGCCGACCAACGAGCCCTTGTAGTGGTCCTTGAAGACGTTCCAGGACACGGTGACGTCGTCGGAGGCGTGCGTGATGTCGACCAGGCCGTCGTAGTGGTCCTTGCCGTGGGCGCGGTCCGAGGACAGGGAGTTGTGGTCGATCCACACCTTCGAGGACGCCTGGACGGTGACGGCGTTCGTCTTGACGGCCTTGCTGATGTTCAGGTTGCGCAGGACGACATTGGTCACCTTCTTCAGGCGCAGTCCGCCGCCGGTGAAGCCGGAGGACGAACCGAGGCCGAGCACCGTGGTGTTGGAGCCGATGTCGACCTGCCCGCTCAGGGTGATCAGGCCGCTCACCTTCACGACCTTCGCCGAGTTGCCGGTCACGGCCGTCTTGAAGGCCTCCAGGGTGGAGACGGTCACCGCCGGGGCGCCGCCGCCACCGGTCGTCCCCGCGCCGAAGCCGACCGGCGTCGCGTCGGCCGCCCCGGCCGGCTGCGGCAGGGCGAGAACGGCCGCGGCCGCCAGGGCGACGGTCGTGCCTGCCGCGCTTGGCAATCCTCTCGTGTGCATGCGGGTGCGTCCCTTCTCTGAGGGGGAAGGCCATTCGTGTACGTGAATGATGTACGTCGTACGGAACGCAAGCGGGGGTCCGGTGGCCGACGAGGCTCTTTGTCGCGCTCGCGGGTCACGCTGATGAACGGACCGTAGAGTGCAAGCGCTTTCTAGTCAACACGTCGCGCAGGGCTGTTTTCCAGCCAGGGAAAGGTGGCGTGGGAGCGCTTCCATGGGCTGCGTGTCCATGCCACGATGCCGGTGCCCCGCACGAGCCGCGATCAGAAGGGACAGTGACGTGCCCCCCACACCGCACCGCTCGCCCACCGGCCTCCCCAGGACACTCGCCACCCTCCTCGGTGTCCTGCTGCCGCTGCTCGCGGCACTCGCCCTCGCCGCGCCCCCCGCCTCAGCCCGGGCCCAGGCCGTCCCCACGGCCACCCTCACCGAGGTCACCGGCTTCGGCACCAACCCCAGCAACCTGCAGATGTACGTCTACGTACCGGACAGCATCCCCGCGCACCCGGCGGTCGTGGTGGCCGTGCACTGGTGCGGCGGCTCCGCCTCCGCGATGTACTCCGGCACCGAGTGGGCCCGACTCGCCGACCAGCACGGGTTCGTCGTCGTGTACCCGTCGGTGACCCGTGCCGGCAAGTGCTTCGACGTCTCCTCGCCGCAGGCGCTCCGCCGTGACGGCGGCAGCGACCCGGTCGGCATCCGCTCCATGGTCGACTGGGCGAGCCGCGCCTACGCCGCCGACACCGGCCGGGTCTTCGTCACCGGCATCTCCTCCGGCGCGATGATGACCAACGTCCTGCTCGGCGACTACCCCGACGTGTTCGCCGCGGGCGCCGCCTTCTCCGGGGTCCCCTTCGGCTGCTTCGCCACCACCGACGGCTCCGAGTGGAACAGCGCGTGCTCCGGCGGCACCGTGACCCGCACCCCGCAGCAGTGGGGCGACCTGGTACGTGCCGCCTACCCCGGCTACACCGGCCCGCGTCCGCGGATGCAGCTGTGGCACGGCACCGAGGACGACACCCTGCGCTACCCCAACTTCGGGGAGGAGATCAAGCAGTGGACGAACGTGCTCGGTGTGAGCCAGACCCCCGCCGCCACCGACACCCCGGCGTCCGGCTGGACCCGCACGCGCTACGGCGCCACCGGTGACCGGGCACCCGTCGAGGCGATCAGCCTCCAGGGCGTCGGCCACAACCTCTACAGCCGGGGCATGGCCTCCCGCGCGCTCACCTTCTTCGGCCTCGACGCCGGCGGCGGCACACCGCAACCTCCCACCGGCGCCTGCGAGGTGACGGCCGGCGCCAGCACCTGGAGCACCGGCCTGACCGCTTCCCTGACCCTCACCAACACCGGTACGACCACGGTGAACGGCTGGCAGCTCGGCTTCACCCTGCCGGCCGGCCAGACCATCACCAACGGCTGGAACGCCACCTACAGCCCCCGCTCCGGCGCGGTGACGGCGACCAACGCCGCGTACAACGCCATCCTCGCCCCCGGCGCGAGCGTGACCCTGGGCTACCAGGCCACGCACACCGGCAACAGCGCGACACCGAACACGTACAGCCTCAACGGCACGGCCTGCACGGTCGGCTGAGGAGAAGTCGCGCACCGGGGCGTTTCGGCTGGCGCGCTCCGGGGTGTTGTTCGGCTGGTCGCCCTGGCTGGTCCTGGGCGGGTTCAGGGGGCTGCCTGGGCGGTCCTGGGTGTGGCCGGGCGGGCCGTCCGGACCGGTCCGGCGTACGTCCGACCGTCCCGCCCGGCCTACCGGCCCGACCGGGCATACGCACCCGGCCGGGCGGGCCTCACCTTCCGGAGCGCCCGTAGCGCCGCCTCCGTGGCCCGGTCACACCTCCGTGCTCCCAGGGCGGCTCACTCCACTGCCGCACCCGCCCTCTCCGCGAACCCCCGCATCACCGCCGTCCCCTGTCCTTCCCGCACCGCCACCCCCCGCACCCATCGCGCCCGAGAGGTCCCCGTGAAACCGCCCTCCAGAACGCCGTTCGCCACCCTGCTCGGCACCGTCGTCCTCGTCCTCGTCCTCGCCGTGTCGGCCTCCGCGCTCACCGCGCTGGTCACCGGGCCGGCTGCGGCGAGACCGGCTTCAGCCGGTGCCGCGGACGGGGGCGGGCGGCACTGGGTGAACACCTGGACCGGTATGCCCCAGCTGACCGAGCCCGCCAACCTGCCGCCCGCGCCGTACACCGGGGAGAAGTCGGTGCTCGTGGACACCACCCTGCGGCAGACGGTGCGCGTCACCGCCGGCGGACCCCGGATCCGGCTGCGCTTCTCCAACGCGTACGGCGACACCCCGCTGCCGCTCACCGCCGTCACCGTGGCCCTGCCCCGCGGCGGCAGGGCCGGCGTCAGCGCGGTCGAGCCGGGGAGCCTGCGCCGGGTCACCTTCGCGGGCCGGGACTCCGTGACCGTCCCGGTGGGCGCCCAGATGGTCTCGGATCCGCTGGACTTCGGGCTGCGCGCGGGATCGGAGCTGAGCGTGACGGCGTACACCGCCCGCGGCCAGGCCTCGCTCGCGCTCACCTCCCACCCCGGCTCGCGCACCACGTCGTACCTCGTCCACGGCGACCACACGCGTGACGCGGACCTGGCGGGCGCGGCCGCCGTCGACCACTGGTACCTGCTCAGCGACGTCGAGGTGCTGGCACCCGGCCGTACCCGGGCGGTGGCCCTCGTCGGCGACTCCCTCACCGACGGGCGCGGCTCCACCACCAACGGCAACGACCGCTGGCCCGACCAGTTCTACGACCGTCTCCACAGTGGCCCGGCCGCCTCGGACATCGCCGTCCTCAACCAGGCGGCCGGCGGCAACCGCGTCCTCAACGACGGACTCGGCCCCAACGTGCTCGCCCGCCTCGACCGGGACGTCCTCTCCCGCAGCGGAGTGGCCTGGCTGATCCTCTTCGAGGGCGTCAACGACATCGGCGCCGCGGACGCCGGCGCCGAGGCGCAGCGGGCGGCGGCCGACGACCTGATCGCCGGGTACCGGCAGATCGTCGTCCGCGCCCACGCCCAGGGCATCCGGGTCTACGGCGCGACCATCACCCCCTTCGGCGGCAACACCCAGTACGACGACCCGGCGGGTGAGCGGGAGGCCGCCCGGCAGCGTGTCAACGCCTGGATCCGCACCCCCGGCCACTTCGACGCGGTGATCGACTTCGACCGGGCGGTACGGGACCCGGAGGCCCCCGACCGGCTGCTGCCCGCCCTGCACGTCGGGGACTGGCTGCACCTGAATCCGGAGGGGTACGGGGTCCTCGCGGCGGCCGTGCCCGCGGGGCTGTTCCGGCACGCTTCGTAACCCGACCGGTCACACCCCGGAGGCGGGCGGGTGGCGTCGGTGGGATCCGTGGCGTTTTCTGGGGGAGAGAGGGCGTTTCGCCGGAAAAGGGAGGGTGACCGGCACGGTCGCGGGCACTCGGAGGGGCACGCAAGACGGATCTCGTCCGAGGAGAGTCATGGCTGAGCACAAGTCGTCGGCCCTCACGGCGCCCCTGCGCGGCGCGGCCTCGGTACTGCGCAGGGTCCCCGGCGCCGGAACGGTGGGCAGGGCCGCGGAGGGAACACTGGACAAGGTCGGCGCGGTCTCGCCGCGCGGGCGGCGCATGGCGGTGTACGCGGGGGCCGGTCTGCTCGGTGCCGCGGGCGTGGTGGAGTGGCCCGTCGCCCTCACCGGCGCCGCGGTGGCCTGGCTCACCCAGCCCCGCCCCGACCGGCCCGCGGTCGCGGCGGACGCGGGCGCGGCGCAGCCCGAACCCGCGCACGACCTCGGCACCGCGGCCCTCAGGTCCGGCGCCGGCGGCTCCGCCGGGACCCCGGCGGGAGGCCGGGCCCCGGGTCGTACCGGGACGCCGGGAGGGGCCGAGGCGTCCGGCCGGCACGCTCACACGGAGGCGGCCGGCCCGCCCGAGGCGTCCCACGGCGCCCGGGCGTCGGCGGGCAAGACGTCCTCCGGTCCCCTCGGGCCGACCGCGCGGCCCGACCGCACCACGCTCTGAGGAGGCCATGGTGCTCGGTGTGCTCACGGCTCCGCGTGCCGCCGCCCGGCTGCTGCCCGCGGCCCCGCGCCTGCTCGCGCGGGCGACGGCACCGGCGGTCGGACTGGCCGCCGGTGCCGCCGCCGGAACGGCGCGGGCCGGCGTGCGCGGCGCGGACACCGCCGCCCGGGTGGCCCGGGTGGCCCGCAACGCGCTCCCCGGCGCCGGAGGCCACTGGCGGTCCGGCGCCCGCGCCCACCTGGTGGTGCGGCCGCTGGAGCAGGAACGGGCGCGGCAGGCCGGCGGCACGGCCCACCTGGCGCGCCGGCTGGCCGAGTCCCTGGCGGAGCACCCCGATGTGCTCGTCGCCTACTGGGACCAGGGCCTCGCCCGCCTGGTGGTGACCGCGACCGGCGAGGAGGCCGCCGACCGGGTCCTGGAGCACGCGTCCGGCCTCGCCGAGCGGCACGGCCTCGTCCTGGCCGCCGGAGACGTGGAGGAGACCACGCATCCGGCCGACCCGGCCGGGGTGCGGGCCGCGGCGGCCACGCTCGCCGCCGACGGCGTCGGGATCGCCGTGGCCCTCTCCGCCTACGCGCTGCGGCTGCCGCCCTCGCCCCGGATGGTGACCGCGGTCGTGACCCTGCTGCGGGAGAACCCGCGGTTCCGTTCCTGGCTGCGCGCCCGGATCGGCGACGCCCCCATGGACCTGGTGCTGGCCTGCGCCAACGCGGCCGTGCACGGCGCCGGACAGACCCCCACCTCCCTGGTGCTCGACGGCGCCCTGCGGGCCTGCCAGTTGGTCGAGACGGTGGCCCGCTCCGCCGCCTTCGACACGGTGCACGACCGGCTGTGCGGACCCGGCCGGATCAGCCTCGGCACGGGCCCGGACGACCCGCCGCGCCCGCCGCTGCGCGTCTCCCCGGCCCAGGAGTACGCGGCCCACGCCTCCGCCGGAAGCCTGCTGGGCGCGGCGGCCACCCTGCTGGTGAAGCACGACGCCGCGGAGGCCGCGGAGGCCGTGCTGGCCGGCTCCCCGAAGGCGGCCCGCTACGGCCCCGCCGCCTTCCACGCCCTGCTCAGCGCCGCGCTGGCCCGCACCGGCGTCCTGGTCCGCGACCCGGAGCGGCTGCGCCAGCTGGAGATGGCCGGCACGGTCGTGCTGCACCCGAGCGCCCTGCGCACCGAGGACGGCGAGCCCGACCCGTGGGCCGAGCCGGTGCTGGACGCGGCCCGCCGGGCCGGACTGCGGGTCGTGCTCGTCGACGATCCGGCGCTGGAGGACTTTACCGGCCTCGCCGACCAGGTCGTCGACGCCCGCCGGCCGCTGGACGACGTGGTGTACGAGGCGCGCGGCGACGAGGCGGCCGTGCTCGCGGTCGCCCGGGTCGGCTCGCCCGACGAGCACGACGTGCTGGCCGCGCTGCGAGCCGCCGACGTCGCCCTCGCCCTGACCGACCGGGACGGTGCGGTGGTGTGGGGCGCGGACATCCTCGCCCTGCACGGACTGCCCGACGTGTGGCGGGTGCTGACGGCGGTCCCGGCCGCCCGCCGGGTCGGCCACCGGGCGCAGACCCTGGCCCGCTCCGGAGCCGCGCTGTCCGGGCTGCTCGTCGCCATCGGCGAGTCCGGCGGCGGAGGCGGCCGCCGGACCCTGCTGCCGGGGCTGCGGCACGCGCCCGTCGACGCCGGGGCCGCGGCGGCGCTGCTGTCCGGGGCGCGGGCGGCACTCGCCGTGGCGGCGGCCCGCGCCCCGCACCCGCGTCCCCGGGTGCACTGGCACGAGCTGGACCCGGAGCAGGCCCGGGACCGGCTGGCACAGGAACCGGCCGCCGAGCCCGGCGCGTTCGCCACGCTGACCGCGCGGCTGCGCAAGACGGCCGAGGGCGTCACCGGCCATCCGGCCGCCGCGCCCGTCCGCTGGTCCTACCGGCTCGGCCGGGCCGTCCGCGGGGAACTCCAGGACCCGCTGACCCCGGTCCTGGCCGTGGGGTCCGCCGCGTCGGCGATCCTCGGCTCCGTCGCGGACGCGCTCCTCGTCGTCGGCGCCCTCGACCTGAACGCCCTGGTCGGCGGTGTCCAGCGGCTGCGGGCCGAACGCGCGCTGTCCGGGCTGGTCGCCGAGCAGAAGCAGAAGGCGCGCGTGGTACCGCCGGAGGCCGAGGCCCCGGCAGGCGGCACCCGCACCGTGGAGGCGGGCCGGCTCCGGCCGGGCGACGTCATCCAGCTCAAGGCGGACGACGTGGTGCCCGCCGACGCCCGGCTGCTGTGGCAGGAGGGCCTGGAGGTCGACGAGTCCGCCCTGACCGGCGAGTCGCTGCCGGTGGAGAAGCAGACGGACCCCACCCCGCACGCCGTCGTCGCCGACCGGCGCTGCATGGTCTTCGAGGGGACGACCGTGGTGGCGGGGGACGCGCGGGCCGTCGTGGTCGACACCGGGGAGAGCACCGAGGCCGCCCGCGCCGTGCACCTCGCCGCCCGCACGCCCCCGGCCGGCGGTGTGCAGGCCAGGCTCCAGGAGCTCACCCGCAAGGCACTTCCGCTGACGCTCGCGGGCGGTGCCGGCGTCACCGGTCTCGCGCTGCTGCGCGGCACCCCCATCCGCGAGGCGGTCAGCGGCGGGGTGGCGGTGGCCGTGGCGGCCGTACCCGAAGGGCTGCCGCTGGTCGCGACGGTGGCGCAGCTGGCGGCCGCCCGGCGGCTGAGCCGGGGCGGTGTCCTGGTCCGCACCCCGCGCACGCTGGAGGCGCTGGGCCGCATGGACACCATCTGCTTCGACAAGACCGGCACGCTCACCGAGAACCGGCTGCGGCTGGTGCGCACCTCCGACGCCGAGGGCACGGTCCGCCCGGTCGACGACGCGGGCTCGGCGGAGACCGTCCGGGCCGCCGCGCGGGCCTGCCCGCGGCTGAACGGCGGCTCCGACCGGCCGGTGCACGCCACCGACGAGGCCGTCCTGCACGCGGCGCCCCCCGACCCGGACTGGACCCCGCTCGCCGACCTGCCGTTCGAGGCCGCGCGCGGGTACGCCGCGGCCGTCGGCCGGGTCGGGGACGGCCCGCCCGTGCTGGTGGTCAAGGGCGCTCCGGAAACCCTCCTTCCGGCATGCTCCGGTCTGCCGGAGCACGCCCCGGAGTCCGCGCACGCGCTGGCCGGGGCCGGGCTGCGGGTACTGGCGGTCGCCGAACGCCGGCTCGGCTCGGGCGAGCAGGAGACGGACGTTCTCGAACAGCCCCTGCGCGACCTGGAGTTCACCGGTCTGCTGGCGCTGTCCGACGTACCGCGCGAGACCTCCACGGCCCTGGTGAACGGGCTGAACGGGGCGGGCGTACGACCCGTCATGCTCACCGGCGACCATCCGCAGACCGCGCGCGCCATCGCCGCCGACCTGGGCTGGCCCGAGGACACCGTGGTGGTCACCGGCGACGAGCTGGCCGCGGCCGACCGCGCCGCCCGCGCCCGGATGCTGCGCGACGCGGGAGTGGTGGCCCGGGTGGCACCCGAGCAGAAGCTCCAGGTCGTGGAGGCCCTGCGGGACGCGGGCCGGGTGGTCGGCATGGTCGGCGACGGCGCCAACGACGCCGCGGCCATCCGTGCCGCCGACATCGGCGTCGGCATCAACGCACGGGGCTCGGCCGCCGCGCGCAACGCCGCGGACATCGTGCTGACCGACGACGACCTGACGGTCCTGATCGACGCGGTCGGCGAGGGCCGCGCCCTGTGGCACAGCGTGGCCGACGCGATCGCCATCCTGATCGGCGGCAACGCGGGCGAGGTCGGGTTCGGCCTGCTCGGCACGCTGCTGTCCGGGCGGGCGCCGCTGTCCACCCGGCAGATGCTCATGGTGAACCTCTTCACCGACCTGTTCCCGTCGATGGCGGTGGCGGTGACGGAGAAGGAGGACGAGGCGGACCTGGAACACGTGGAGGAGGCGGCCGGGGTGCTGGGCGACCCGCTGCTGCGGCAGATCCGGCACCGGGCCCTGACCACCTGCCTGGGCGCGCTCACGGCCTGGCTGATCGGCCGCTTCACGCCGGGCACCGCCCGCCGCTCCAGCACCATGGCGCTGTGCGGGGTGGTCGGCACCCAGCTGGTGCAGACCCTGCTGGACCGGCGCGACAGCCGTCTGGTGCAGATCACCTCGCTGGGCTCCGCGCTGGCCCTGGTGGCCGTGGTCCAGACGCCGGGCGTCAGCCGCGCGGTCGGCTGCACCCCGCTCGGCCCGGTGGCCTGGGCCGGCGTGGTGGCGGCGATCGCCCTGGCCCTGGCGGGTCAGCGCAGCCTGCCCCGCCTGGAGCGTACGGTCGTACGGCTGCTGCCGGGCTCACAGGGTTCGCCGGACTCACAGGGCTCACCGGCCTGACCGCTCTGGCAGCTCCGACCGCTCTGACCGCTCTGACCGGTCAGGCCGGGCGCCCCGGGCTCATCCGGCCGCCCGGGGCGGGCCGTCCGCCGCCCGCGCCCGCCCGGAGCGGGCCGGCGGCGGTGGGCGGCTCAGACCGAGCGGTGGTACTGGTCCGGCACCCGGACCTCCGCGCCCAGCTCGCGGGCGGCGTGCCGGGCCCAGGACGGGTTGCGCAGCAGCTCGCGGCCGAGGAGGACCACATCGGCCTCGCCGTTCGCGAGGATCTTCTCGGCCTGTCCGGTCTCGGTGATCAGGCCGACGGCGCCGACGGGCATCGGGGTCGCGGTCTTCACGCGGGTGGCGAAGGGGACCTGGTAGCCGGGCTCGGTCGGAATGGTGACGCCGGAGGCGTTGCCGCCGGTGGAGACGTCCAGCAGGTCGACGCCGTGGGCGTGCAGGTCGCCGGCGAGGCGGACCGTGTCCTCCGTGGTCCAGCCGCCGTCCTGGAGCCAGTCGGTCGCGGAGACGCGGAAGAACACCGGCTTGTCCGCGGGCCACACCTCCCGTACGGCGTCCACCACCTCCAGGGCGAACCGGGTGCGGTTCTCGTACGAGCCGCCGTAGGCGTCGGTGCGGTGGTTGGAGTGCGGGGAGAGGAACTCGTTGACCAGGTAACCGTGGGCGCCGTGGATCTCGACGGCCTCGAAGCCCGCGGCGAGAGCCCGGCGCGCGGCGCCGGCGAACTGCCGGACTATGCCCTTGATCTGATCGACCGTCAACTCGGTCGGCACCGGGTGGCGTTCGTCGAACGGCACCGCGCTCGGGGCGAGCGGCTGCCAGCCGTGCGCCTCCGGTCCGACGGGGGCGCCGCCCTTCCACGGCCGCTCGGTGGACGCCTTGCGGCCACTGTGGGCGAGCTGGACCGCCGGCACGGTGCCGTGCGCGGCGAGGAAGCGGGTGATCCGGCGGAACGCCTCCACCTGGGTGTCGTTCCACAGCCCCAGGTCGTACGGCGAGATCCGCCCCTCGGGCGAGACCGCGGTGGCCTCCACCACGATCAGGCCGGTGCCGCCGGTGGCCCGCGCCGCGTAGTGCGCGAAGTGCCAGTCGTGCGGGGCGCCGGCGAGCGGACCCTCCGGCTCGGCCGAGTACTGGCACATCGGGGCCATCCACACCCGGTTCGGGATGGTCACTTCGCGCAGGGTGAGGGGCTCGAAGAGGGCACTCACGACGGGACTCCATTCGTCACGGACCGCTGACGGGTTCGTACGATACCCCTCGTACTACGAGGAGTGTCAAACTACGAAGCCCCTCGTACAATGGGGACCGACAGATCCCGTGACGAGGGGGCGCCCGCCGTGACCGACACCGCCACCACCGGCCGCGCGCTGCCGCACCCGGAGCGGGGGGAGATCCGGCTGGAGTCCGTGCTGCACGCGCTCTCCGACCCGATGCGGCTGCAGATCGTGCGCGAACTCGCCGCAGAGGAAGCGGAGTTGACCTGTTCGCAGTTCGACCTGCCGGTGACCAAATCCACCACCACGCACCACTTCCGGGTGCTGCGGGAGAGTGGGGTCATCCGGCAGGTCTACCGGGGCACGGCCAAGATGAACGGGCTGCGCCGGGACGACCTGGAGGGCCTCTTCCCGGGGCTGCTCGACGCCCTCCTCGCCGCCGCCGACCGGCAGTCCGGCCGCATCGGCGACAGCCGCTGAAGGGGCCGTAGAGCACGGCCGGCCGGCCGCGAGAAGCTACGACACTCCCACGACACCCCCCGCTACGACGCCCCGCTCGGCCGCGAGGCGCTACGGCACCCGTGCCACCCCGAGCAGCGTGTCCCAGTCGGCCAGCTTGACCACGCCGCGGCCCAGCCTCGCCCCCAATTCCGCCTCCGCCCGTTCGATCGCCAGCCAGCCGTCCCAGGGCACGGGCTCGACGCCCGCCGCCCGGAGGACCGCGACCGGGTCCTCCGGCAGCTCCGTGCCGGCGAGCGCGGGGGCGTCCGCCAGGAGGGAGGTCACCGTCTCCTTGGCGCAGGGCCGGTTGGTGCCGATGACCCCCGTCGGGCCGCGCTTGATCCAGCCGGCGACGTACTCGCCCGGCGAGGGCGCACCGTCGCGCAGGACCCTGCCCTCGTGGTGCGGGACCGTGCCGCTCGACGGATCGAACGGCAGCCCCTCCAGCGGCACTCCGCGATAGCCCACCGAGCGCAGCACCAGCTGCGCGGGCACGTCCTCGTACCGGCCCGTGCCGGTCACTCCGCCCGCACCGTCCGGTTCCGTCCGCTCGAAGCGCACCCCGCCCACCCGGCCGCCCTCCGCCAGCAGCTCCACGGGGCGCAGGAAGAACCGCAGCCGGACCCGCCGGGCCGCGGCAGCCGTCGCGGGCCGCGCCGCCCACGCCCGCAGCACCTCGAGATTGCGGCGCGGCCCGGCTGGCAGCGCGCCCGGATGGGCCGGATCGAGCGCCAGCTCGGCCTCGTCCACGGTCACGTCGGTGCCGGGCAGGGCGCCCAGCTCGCGCAGCTCCTTGGTGGTGAACCGGGCCTGGGCGGGCCCGCGCCGGCCCGCCATCTGCACCTCGGTCAGCCCGCTCGCCGTCAGTGTGTCCAGCGCGGCCTGCGGGATGTCCGTGGGCCGTAGCTCCGCGGCGCCCCGGACCAGCATCCGGGTGACATCCACGGCGACGTTGCCGACCCCGATGACGACCGCCGACCGCACCCCGCGCAGGAAGCCGGCGTCGGCCGCGTCCGGATGGGCGCTGTACCAGGACACGAACTCGGTCGCGGACCAGCTGCCCGGCAGTTCCTCGCCGGGGATGCCGAGCCGGCGGTCGGTGGCGGCGCCCACGCAGTAGACCACCGCGTGGTAGAGCCCGCGCAGGCGCTCGACCGACAGGCCGCCCGGGCCGCCCACCCGGACCCCGCCGAGGAACCGCACCCGCTCGTGCTCCAGCACCGCACGCAGGCTGCCCTGCAGAGACTTGATCTTCTCGTGGTCCGGCGCGACGCCGTAGCGGACCAGGCCGTACGGGCAGGGCAGCCGGTCCAGGACGTCCACCAGGACCCCGGCATCGCTCTGGACCAGGCTCTGAGCGGTGTAGCACCCACTCGGCCCGGAACCGACGACGGCGACACGCAGCACAGCGGTACTCCTCGCCCCAAGGAGGGTGTGCGGACGGCTCCAGGATCGCACTCCGGGACGCCCGGCGGCAGGGGCCGGTGGGGTGACCCGATGCGTGTCCGCCGAAGTCCACCGGTTCGGGATGTGATCATTTGGTTACGTTGCGTGCGTGCTGGAAGCATCCTTTCTCAACCTTTCTGATCGGAACGCGGGGGACTGCGCGGTCTCCGTGCGGCCCGCGTGGGAGGTGCGGGAGCGCGGGGGCGCGACCTCCTGGTTCCACGTCCGGCTGGCCTTCCCCGACGGTGCCGGGGTCGACGCCCTCGCCGTGGTGCACGCGGGACGCGTCTCCGTCGAGGACGTCAAGGCCCAACCGCCCCTGTCCCTCGCCGATCTGGCGCTGCTCGCCCACTGGCTCGGGGGACCGCTGTCCGAGGCGTGCGGCGTGCACGCGGACGGCGGGGCGGAAGTGCACGGCGCGGCGGACGTGGATGATGCCGCGGAAGTGGGCGGCGCGGCGGAAGGGGGCGGCGCGGCCAGGACGGACGGTGCGGCGGAGACGGACTGCGCGGCGGTCGCGAACGGCACGCCCGTGGCGGACTGCGCGGCGGACGTGGACCACGCGGGCGGCGCGGAGCCGGGCCGGGAGGGCGGGTGCGACCACGTCGACACGGGCGCCCGGTGTCCGGCGCCGTCCGGCGGACCCGGGCCGGAGGCCGGCCGGCGCCCGGGCGCGCGCCGTGCCCGGCAGGCCTGGCCGCGCGGCATCGAGGGCCGTCGGCTCGTCGCGCGGCACTACCGGACCGCGCAGGACGAGGGCGCCGACCCCGTGCTCGCCGTGATGAACGCGACCGGACGCGGCCGTCGGCGCGCCCTCCGGCTGATCGCCCAGGCCCGGGACGCGGGCCTGCTGACCCCCCGTCACGCCCGCCGCTGACCCGTCAGGAACCTTCCGGCCGCCGCTCCGTGGCGAAGAACCGGGACAGGTCCCCGCCCCCCGCCCCGGGCTCCGGCTCACTGTCCGGGGGCACCCCCATCTCCCAGTCCAGCCCGTACCGCTCGAACAGTTCGGCCCGCAGTGCCGGCACGGGCATCGGCACGCCCGGCACCAGCGCCGCGTACACCGCGCCCATCAACAGGGCCCGCAGCATCGGGTAGTCGGCCGAGACGTTCTGCGCGCCGTACCGGGCGACGGTGTCGCTCAGCAGCTCCGCGAGCCGGCGCTGTTCGGGGCACTGCACGAAGCCCTCGGCGTGGAGCAGGCCCGCCATGTGCTGGCGCATCAGCACGGGCCGGTCCCGGGCCAGCCCCAGGATCGCGTCGATGGCCCGGGCCAGCCGCTCCCGCCCGTCCTCGGTGCGCGGCTCCCGCTCCAGCGCCTCCTCCAGCGTGCGGTGCATCAGCCGGTGCACGGCGGACTGCACCAACTGGCGTTTGCCGGGGAAGTAGTACGACACCAGTCCGCGTGCCGAGCCGGCCCGGTCCGCGATGTCGCCGAGCGTCGTGGCCTCGAACCCGTGCTCTCCGACCAGTTCGACGGCGGCCTGCAGCAGCCGTTCCCGGGAACGCCGCCGCAATTCTTCATTGACCGAGGCGCTTCGCGGGGACATCCTGTAACTCCTGCGTTGACTGGCTGCCAGCCAACTATACTCAACGCATCGGGGCACCCCCATGCTCGGGGCCGCCCGGAACTGCCGTCCGCCTGGGGCGACGCGGGGGAGCGTCCCAGACGGGCGGCGCCGAGGCGCCGGGGCCAATCTGCCGGTGCCGCCGCAGCCGCCTCCCCGATTCTGCTACACCGTCGGGGACTTGCAGGCCAAGGGCAACTTCCCCGCGCCGGCCCGGTGTCGGGGCGTGCCGGCCGTCACCCGTCGCTCGGTTCACCGGGTCCGGTACAGGCAGCGGGACGCCCGGGCGGCGGGGGCGCGTGCCGGTCGTACAGGGCGTCGTACAGGACCGGATCCGGGAGGGGCGGGCCGGTGCGGGCGGCCCATGTCCGGCAGCCAAGCGCGGGGCCCTACCCGTGTCGGCGTGGCGGCAGCCGGCGCCGGCCGTCGCGCGGCCGCTCGTACACCAGCACCGCCACGGCCACCAGCAGCGCCCCGGACAGCCAGCCGCCCAGCACGTCCGAGGGCCAGTGGACGCCCAGCCACACCCGGGTCACCCCGACGCCCACCACCGAGACGAGCGCCGCCGCCACCGCCGTACGCCACAGGGCGCGGCCCGGGCCGGAGCGGTGCAGCAGCCACAGCAGCAGGCCGCAGACGACGGCGGCGGTCATCGCGTGACCGGACGGGAAGGCCGTGTAGTGGGCGGTGTCGACGGGGTCCCGCCAGACCGGCCGGGGGCGGCCCACGACGGCCTTCACCCCCTGCTGCACCCCCGAGGCCACCGCGCAGGT
Organism: Streptomyces sp. NPDC107654; assembly: GCF_055639035.1. Taxonomy (NCBI): domain Bacteria; kingdom Bacillati; phylum Actinomycetota; class Actinomycetes; order Kitasatosporales; family Streptomycetaceae; genus Streptomyces; species Streptomyces sp. NPDC107654. The sequence goes on along the minus strand of NZ_JBVKBI010000011.1, from coordinate 16,380 downwards.
GGCCGCCAGCCACAGCGCCGTCCACCAGGCCGCCCGCCGCCACACCAGCCACACCGCGGCCGCCGCGCACAGCAGACGCATGGTCAGCGGGTCCCACACCCAGTCGGTCAGCACCCGGAAGACCCGCGTCACCTCCCGGTCGCGGACCGCCCAGCGGTGGACGGCGTCGGAGATGTCACCGTCCACGGCGATCAAAGGGTGCCAGCGCAGGGCGACGAGGACCAGCAGCACCAGGAAGCCGGCGCCGAGGGCGGCGGCCGCCCGGGCGGCGGTGCGGCGTGCCGTCGGCGGACCGGGGGAGGGGGGTGACGGGGGAGCGGTGGGGTTCTGGTGCATGCGGCGATCTTTGTGGAAGGGACGGGCCGGGGCCAAGCAGCCACCGGCCGGCGCGGTCAGCCGAGTGCCCGCAGCCCGGGCACCAGCGCCACCAGGACCGGCACGACGGGCACCAGCGCGGCGGTCGCCGTCAGGCGCAGCCGGTGCAGCGCCGGAAGCCGGTCCGGCGCGGTCAGGAGCCGCTGCACGCGCTGCGGCACGTGCGCCTGCGGGGTCGGGCAGGGCCCGAACACCCCCCGCTCCTCGTTGAGTTCGACCAGGGCCAGGGCCGTGGTCAGCCGGCCGAAGCGCCGGGAGGCCATGTCGTCGGCGGCCAGCTCCACCAGCCGGTGCATCTCGTCACGGAACGCGGCGAACACCGGCACCTGCGGGAAGCCCCCCGCCAGCGCGGCCGAGCAGTGCAGCAGCCAGTCGTGCCGGGCCTGCGCGTGCCCCTGCTCGTGCGCGAGCAGCGCGTCCAGCCGGCGGCCCTTCAGGCGGCGCAGCGCGGCCGTGGTGACGACCAGCCGGGGCGCGGCGCCGGCCAGCCACCAGGCGTCGGGACGGTCCCCCTCCAGCACCACCAGCCGTCCGCCCGCCGGCTCCTCGCCCGGCAGCAGCGGTGCCCGCACCAGCAGTTCGGCGCGCCGACCGCGCCGCCGGATCCGGGCCCGTACGACCTCGCGGACCAGCATCGCCAGGCTCCACAAGCCGCCGCACGCGAGCAGGACTGCGGTGGGCGCCGCCCAGGAACCGGCCGCGCCGAGGGCGTACGCGTCCACGACCGCGCTCGGCGCACTGGCGAACACCGGCCCGCGCACCGCCTGCCAGGCCGCCGCCGCGCTCAGTGTCATCGACAGGGCGCAGCACACCAGGACGGCCGCCACCACGCACTGCCACACCCAGAGGGCGACGACCGGCTCGCGGTCCGGCCAGTCGGCCCGGGCGAGCAGCCGCGGGGCGAGGACGGCGGTCAGGGCGCCGAGCAGCAGCAGGGCCACGGAGACCATCATGGTCAGCACCCTATGAGCGCGGGGCCGCTCAGCGGTACGGTCCGCGGAGCCGAAGTGACGCAGACAACGCGTGTTTTCCGGCGATGCTGCTCACATCGTCAGCAGCATCGCCACCATGCCGATTAAGCGCCCTGAGGAACGCGCTTGAGCTGCACGGATTGGGTCATCTCCTGCCCATCTGGGAGAGTAATGGGAAACGGGGGAGCCCACCAGACCCCCATGCTCCAGAACCTCTCCCATCGCTCCTGCAGCGTGTCGGCGATCCGCTTCTCCATGACCGGTGTGAGGTTCGAGTAGAGCCCCTCGACGCCAGCCACCTCGTGCCCCATCCGGGTCTCCATGGCAATGCGCGAGTGCCCGTCCTCCTCCAGCCACTCACGGTGCCCATGCCGCAGCAGATAGATTCGCTTCCCCGCCATCTCCGGAACCGGGTGAATCTCTTGCCGCGTGCGGTCGCTGCGCGCGCTCCTAGCCGGCGAGCCCCCTCTGATGTAGGGCCAGTAGGTCTTGCCCCACTGCGTGCCCATCTGCTCGCCACCGAGTGCAGGGAAGACCCAGGGAGAGTCGTGCGAAGCCAGCAGGGCCGAGTGCATCTCATGCAGGAACGGCGGCACGACGAGCGTCCTGTACGAGTCGTACTTCGGACCGACCTGCGTGCGCTTGCCGCTCTCGTACTGGGTCTGGAACTGGACCCTCAGGGCCGGCATGAGATCAGGCCCGTAGCGCTCCATCATGCGTTCGCGCTGCTCCGGGTTCGGGTCGGTGGCCGGCCAGGTAGGAGATGCGAACTCGCGGCGCAGGCCCCACATCTCTCCAGGCGGACGCATGCCGGTGAAGGCGAGCGTCCAGATGTAGGCCCATCCGGTGAATCCCCACACGTGGTAGGCGTTCGTCGCCAGCGCGTGCAGCACGGGCATCTGCATCGGGCGCTTGTCCTCGCGTGGCTTCTTCCGGTACCGGCCGCGTCTGCGCTGGACGATCACCGGGGACTCGCTGCGGAGCTTGTACTTGACGACGGCATCCGTCATCAGCATCCCGAAGAGGCTGGTCAGCTGGTCCACGTAGTGATGGGAGATCTGGTCACGGGCTGCGGCTTCTTGCAGCGACTTCTTCCAGGCCTCGTACTCCCACGTCGTGATGTCGCCGACAGCATGGTCGCCCCAGTACGGGACGATCCTAGATCGCAGGCGAGACCGGTACCTGCTCACGGACGTAGCACGGAGATCCTGGGCTTCGAGCCACAGCCAACAGTAGTCCTTCATGAGCGTCTTCGAGTCGACGCGACGGATGTGCTTACCGTGCCGAACGTCGTACTCGCGGTCGAGGCCGTAGTTGTATGCCGCTTCTTCGTCTTCGAAGGGCACCCCGGGCTGGGGTCCGCTGGCTGACTCGTACTTCTTCCGCTTGGTGGGCGTGCCGTCAGCTTCGACGACGTAGTCTCCGTTCCACCACTTGACGCGGATCGAGTTGCCGCGGACCTCCACGTAAGGCATGGCTCTCCCTTGGGTGGTGTCGGCCGCGGAGCCCGGCAGGTACCCCTACCGCCTGGGCTCCGACGCCCGTCTGCTCAGGCGCCGAGCCAGCAGCCCCGGCATCCCTCGCAATTTCCTCCGGCGCGCTTCACGATCTCGCGCATCGAGCTGCGTGCCTGCTCGCTGCGAACGATCTCGGGAGGCGCTACACAGATCATTCTCCCATCGGCCGCCCCGGCCCATCCTGCAAACGTTGGGCCCATCTCGACTATGGACAGACTGCTCTGCATAGTGGTCCCCCTTCATGGGTGCTTCGGGGAACCCCCAAGGTGCTGAAACGACTGTGCCATGCACAGGACCAGTTGGGACCAGACAAGACCCAAGTGGTTCAAGAAAAAACGACAACAACACGTAGAAGCGGAATGGTTGTACGACCTTCGACTGAGTTTCGCTAGAGGACGCCGCGATCGCGCAACTGTTGCAGCACGCGTTCGTTCAGCTCGGTGATCTCCTCCGCCGTCAACGACCCCTTTGTTCCGATCGCTGCCGCTACGACGGCATCGCCGACGACCCGTTCCAGCTCGGACTTGGGGACATCGCTGATCTTCACGTCGTCGGCAGCGGGTTCGCTCGTGACGGGCTCACCGCCGGATAGCACGAGTAGACAGCTACCCGCCGCCCACTGCAGGGCGGTCTCGATACCGCCGTAGGTGCGGTCCCAGACTTTCAGCCCCCCTTCGACTCGCTTCCACGTGTCCTTAGAGATGCCGGCCAGCTTGGCGGCTGGCTCGATGCCGAGCCGTAGCTCGGTGCGCCGCTTCTTAACGAGCACCGCGAGGCGCTCCAGGTCGGGGGTGGTCATGGCGCCATCTTCGCAGGACCCGCTAGGACCGGCTAGGACTGGGCCAAAGCAGTCCGGAACGTGGTGGCTTGAAGTCGGAGAGTGACCGAATCCCCGGCCGGACGCACGTTCGAGTGGGGTTACTGGCCCGTAGGATTCTCCGCTAACTCGAACGGCTACCGCACCCGCATGAGACCCGGCTCCTACGCCGGCCTCAAGACAGCACTCGGCCTGACAGCCGACTCCACTCAGCTCCTCGCACCACCAGAGGACTCATCCGAGAAGAGGTGACATGCCCACCCGAAAGACTCCCCCCACGAAGCCTCTGAAGCTTGAGGGCTTCTACGACGTCAAGCAGGCGACCGTGAAGCTCGGCCTCGCCACCGAGGACGCCGACGACATCCGTGGCCAGCGCTGGCTCCGCGACGGCGTCAACCATGGGGGATTCCCCCACCACCGCATGAACCGCCAGCTGATGTTCAGCGACAGCGACTTGGCGGAGATCGCCGCGATGCACCGCAACGCGCCCACCCGATCTGGCCGCCCCCGCCGCAAGCTGGCCCGGGCCGCCGCCTAGCCCCTCATCCGTGCACCACTTCGAGATCGGACCTGCCTTGATCTCCATCGACTTGAGCTCCCTCGTCCTCACCGCGCTGGCCGACACCCTCACCGAGCAGGCGACGGTCGCCCACCCGTTCGCCCCGGAGTACGTCGAGCAGCGGTGCATGACCGCCGGGATCCTCGACGTCGCCTTGGGCACCGCCGCGTCCCTGGTGCTGCGCCGTAACCGGCTGGTGGCCGACACCGACGTGTGGGCGGCCCGGGACGCGGTCCGTGCGGTGCTGCCGCCGGCCACGGGGACCGTCACCGAGTACACGGACCGCCTCCGCGTGATCAGCCTGCCCGAGCCGGCCCTCGCCGCCTGACGCGGCACGCACTAAGGCCGCCCCGGACGCGCATCCGAGACGGCCAGACCCACCCACACCATCCGAAGGAAGAAGGGCAGATCAATGCCAGTCTCTCAGATCATCGACGGCAGCAAGATGACGCTGGTCGAGCTCGCCGATATCTCCTACACCGAGTACCTCGGTTCCATCGAGGACGAGGCCAGCGAGCGGCGTGAGCAGGAGCGCGAGACCTTCCTGATCACCGCCCAGGCCACCGCCCGCAGCCGCTTCGGTGACACCGCCGACCAGCTCCAGTGGACCTACACCCCGCACAACGAACTGCCGGGTGGGATCGAGGAGGCCACCGCGCCGCTCGGCAAGGGCCGCACCGAGTATCTGCGGTACCGGTACGACCACGACGGCGAGACTCCCTCGTTCGAGCTGGTCCAGCCGTGCGCCACCTGCGGCCACGACCGCGTCAACGAGGTCACCGGGATCGTCGAGCTCGGCCGACTGCTCGCCGACGGCGGTGCCCGATGAGCGACCTGACCCCGTTCGAGCAGATCACCGCCAAGCTCCCGCACCTGTCCGCCTTCCAGGCCCAGTGGAATGAGGCGGAGGAGCTACTGGCCGAGACGCATCCGGAGGGCTACGACGTCCTCGACATCGGCCGCATCGCCTGGGACTGCCTGCCCGAGTCGGAGAAGACGGCCGCGCTGGACGCCCTCTTCTACTGCTGGTGGACCGCGCTCCAGGCCGACCGTGAGCAGCGGGCCGCGTTCGAGGAGCAGGCCGGAGGTGCGCGATGACCGTCGACCTCTCCCGTCTGGACGTGCCGCTGCCCGTGGTCGAAGCCGAGGCCCGTCTGAAGGCCCTGCTCGCCGAGCCGCCTGCCGGCCACACCCCCAGCCTCCAGCCCAACGACTGGTACGAGGCCGTGTTCGACGCCATGGCCTGCGCCCACCCCGAAGCCTGCACGTGCGGGGAGGCGAGGTGACCGAGCGTCAGTACCCGATCCGGCCCCGTCCGGACGACGACCCGCGCTTCACGTTCGGTCTCGCGTTCGACGTCGCCAAGGTGCTCCACGAACACGGCTACTCGAAGATCGGCGGGCTGGACTTCGTGGACCTCCAGCAGGCGCTTTTCGGATTCCTGTACGGCGGCCCGGACCCGGACCCGGAGCCGGACGCGGAGCCGACCCGGTGACCGCGGCCGTCGATCTGGCCGCGCTGCCCACCGCCCGCACCTCACCGATGGCCGGCCTCGTCAACGCGATGGCCGCCCTGCACAACCGGCGAGCACGGGCCCGAATCGCCGAACTGGAGCAGGCCATCGTCGCCGCCACCGAACAGCCGCACGCCGACCGCACCCGGGCCAGCTACGAGGCCAGCCTCGCCGCCGGCTACATCGACTGCGACATCGACAACTGGCCCAGCCCGCGACACCGGCGAACCGCATAGACCCGCCGCCCCGCCGGATGGCACCGGCCAGCGGGGCGGCGCACAAGCAAGAACCCCGAGCGCGCCAATCGCCCGGGGATCCACCATCAGCATCCCACGGAGGACACCCGTGACCACGATCAACGCCCACAAGCTGCAGCGGCTCATCAAGCAGACCCGTCCGCACGCCTGCCCCAACGACACCCTGCCGCCCATCAACGGCATCCGCTTCGAGTGCGACGGCATCCACATCCACGCCCTCGCCACCGACCGGTACACGTTCGCCGCGGCCCGCACCAAGGTCCGCGAGGAGACCGACACCTGGGCCGTCACCGTCAGCGAGAAGACTCTCGGCTGGCTGATCCCCTGGCTGGAGGGTCACGAGGGCGACACCATCCTCAACCTGTCGGCCGGCGAGAACGGACTGACCATCACCGACGACGAGGGCAAGCTCACCGTCCCCGTCAGCACTGCGACGTTCCCCAAGTGGCAGCACCTGTTCCGCAGCGCCCTGCAGGACGCCTCCGACTCCGGTGACCTCGTCAGCGTCGACACCAAGATGCTCGCCCGCTGGAAGCACGTTGACACTCACCTGCGCGTCTGGCAGTCCGCCGCCGAGAAGCCCCTCCTCCTCGTCGGTGACGACTTCCTCGGCCTGCAGATGCCGTGCCGGTACAGCGGCGACGGCAAGAACCGGGCCGCGGTGCTCGGCGACTGGACCGGCAGTCTCGGCAAGACGGGTGAGCGCACCGAGATCCCCGCCCCGCTCCCGCAGCCGGGAGCTGTCGCCGAGATGGAAAAGGACATGCTCCGCCGCACCCTGCAGTCGACGGCCGAAATGTTCGACGCCGACCCGGACACCGACAAGGGGCGCGCGGCCTTCATCGCCTGGGTGCACTCCGGCAGCTACGCCTGGTCCGCCTACCGGATCCTGCAGGCCCTGAAGAAGGCCGACCCGGACCTGGCCGAGGCAACCGTCCGCGACCTCAACGAGCAGCTGGAGTCCGGCGAGATCGGCGAATGGGCGTGGGACGAGGCTGAGACCGCCGGCCACAACCCGCAGCAGTGGCACGACGAGTACGAGGCCTTCCTCAAGAAGCGCGCCGACAAGGCCGCCGCCGAGACCACCGCCTGACCGCATCCCCACAGCCCGCCGCGCCGAGCGTCTCCCCCTCGCGCTCCGCGGCCTCCGAGGCGGCCAGCCCCGCACCCCCCGCCCGGGGCTGGCCGCCGCCCCTCAGCACACCCTCAGGAGCCTCACATGAACGCTAAGCGCCCCAGGATCCCCACCGAGGTCGCCTGTCACGTCCTTTCCCACTTCGGCCGCGGCGGCTACCCGGCCGGCGACTGGACCGAGTCCCTGATCAGCCTCATCGACCGCGCCGACGCCGTGAACCGGGCCAAGCTCTGCACCACCTTCCCCGACTACGGCGACGCCATCCTCCTCGCCAAGTACGACGAGAACGGCATCGCCGTCCTCCAGGCCATCGCCGGCGGCGAGGTGGCCGCGTGAGCCCGCTCGCCTGCCGCGACTGCGGCGACACCGCCGGCCCGTTCGTGAAGGACGGCCGCTGCGAAGACTGCGCGGACGGTGCCAAGTGACCGACCCCCGCCACGCGTTCGCCACCGACCACGGCCGCTACTACCGCGACCCGGCCGGCGGCCCGGACCTCGTCTCCGTGACAAACGTCCTCTCCGCAGGCGTCGCCAAGTTCGCGCTCGTCCCGTGGGCCGTCAAACTCACCGCCGAGTACTGCGTCGACAACCGCATCGACGTCGCCCGCCGCGCCGTCCACGACCGCGAGCAGCTCCTCAAGGACATCAAGGCCGTCCACGTCGCCGCCCGCGACAAGGCCGCCGACCTCGGCACTCGCATCCACAAGCGCGCCGAGAAGATGGCCCTGCTCGCACCATTCCCGGCCGACCCGGAGGTCGACCCCTACGCCCGCCAGCTCACCCTGTTCTGGGAGCGCTGGGGCGTCGACCTCGAACAGGACATCGTCGCCGCCGAGATCACCTTCGTGCACCGGCGTCTCGGGTACGCCGGTACCGGCGACGTGATGCTCCTGCTGCGCACCAGCTGGCGCCGCGTCCGCGGGCAGCGCGCCAAGCAGCTGTGGCTGATCGACTACAAGACCAGCGCCACCCGTCCGGCCTCCTCGGTGTACCCCGAGAACGCCATGCAACTGGCCGCGCTTCGCTACGCCGAGCACGTACTCCTGCCGGACGACACCGATGGCGCCGTGCCGCCCATCCAGTGCACTGGTGTCCTCAACCTCCGTCAGCGGTCCCACGCCCTCGTCCCCATGCCCGGCAACCGGCGAACCTTCCGCGCCTTCCGCGGGGCCCTGGAGACCACCAAGTGGCTGCACGCCGCTCCGACCACCTACCCCGCCCTGCTGCCGCCGGCAGCAGACGCGCAGACCCGAAAGGCAGCCTGACCATGGGCTCCCGACTCCTCAACATCCAGCGCCGTGCCGCCGAGCACGGGCGCCTCCGCACCGGCTTCACGAACGGCAACGGGCCCGCCCGGTCCACCACCTGGATCATCACCTCCCATAGCGAGGAACACGTCCGCCGGGCCGCCGAACTCTGGGGCGGCGAACCCGAGCAGTGGACCCCGCTCAACTCGACGATCGGCCAGTGGCGGGTCATCACCCAGGCCCCGGCCATCGAGGCACTGATCACCCCCGGCGACCCGCTCAATCAGTACAACGAGCTGTGGACCAAGGGCGGCTGCCAGCGGCGTTGCGACGGCCAGACCGAACTGCTCTCCCGGCAGCCCTGCCTGTGCGCCCGGCAGTTCGGTGAGGACTGGCACCAGCAGAAGAAGGGCACCGTCTGTTCCGCCACCTCGCGGCTGAACGTGATGCTGCCGGACCTGTCCGGGATGGGCATGTGGCGGGCCGAGACGCACAGCTTCTACGCGGCCAGCGAGTGGGGCGGCATGGTCGACATGGTCCTTGCTGGGACCGACGGCCGCGGCTTCGTCCCTGTGACCCTGCGGATCGAGCCTCGCCAGGTGGTTCGTGAGGGAGAGACGAAGAAGTTCCCGGTCGTCGTGGTCGAGCTGCGCGGCGTCACGCCGCGGCAGGCGCTCGCCGGGCCGATGACCGCGGCGACCGCACTGGACCCGGTCGGCGGCCAGGCCGTGGCCGCGCTCGAAGCCGGGCGTCCCGACTACATCGCCGAGGCCGAGGGTGCACTCACCTCCGACGACGTCCGCGATGTGTGGCGCAAGGCCCGCGCTGCCGGCCACGTCGACCCGAAGGGCCGTGACGAACTGTCCAAGCGCCTCATTGCGATCGCAGAACGCATGGACGACGAGCCCGTCGAGGGCGAACTCGTCGACTAGCCCGCACAGCGGAGGCCGGCCGCGGGCAGTGCGGCCGGCCCCATCACCCGACAAGGACATCACATGCAGCTGACTCCCGCCCAGGCCAAGGCCCGCGCCGACCGCATCCTCGCCGCGCTCGCCCCGACCGTCTCCCAGTGGACGACCGCCGTCCTCGACCAGGTCGTCCTCCACCTCGCCGACTCCGGCGCCCCGTTCGGCATGAACGACATACGGCTCCTCGCTCCGGAGGACGACTGCCGCAAGGCGGGCCTGTACTTCGCCGCCCTCACCGGCCACGACGCCCTTCACCCCGACGAGCCCCAGCTGCTGCGCAAGGTCGGCGAGGAGCCGTCGATCAACCCGAAGGCCCACGGCAAGAAGGTCAACACCTACCTGCTCACCCGGGCCGGCCGCCAGTTCATCAAGGAGCGGCAGGCTTCCCGCGCCGAGCAGCGGCAGGTGGCGTGATGGTCCGCTACTTCGTCCTCGCCTGGCTGGCCGCGATCGCGGCTGGGGCGGTCGTCGGTGCCCTCGCCGGCGCCTGCCTCCACCTCACCGACCGGATGCGCACCAGCTACGGCATCCGCCTCCTCGAACACCACGCCAACCAGACCAGCACCCGAAAGGAGAAGCCGTGACCACCGCCGTCCGCGAAGCCCCCCACCACCGCAACACCGTCTGCATCAAGCAGTACGGCTGCAAGCTCCCCGAGTGCCGGGCCCGCCACAACGCCCGCCGCCGAGCCATCGCAGCAGGCGCCCTCCAGCCCAGCCGGATCCTCGTCGACGCCACCCCTGTGCGGGAGCACCTCGCCGTCCTGCTGGAAGCCAAGATGACGCTCACCGGCATCGCCCGACTGGCTGGCGTCGCCCACACCACCGTCTGCTGCATCGCCCACGGCCGACCGTCCAGCGGACGCGGACGACAACACCACACCACACCCCAAATCGCCGCCAAGCTCCTTGCCATCCGCCCCCTCACCACCATCGGAGCGATGCGCCGCATCCAGGCGCTGAACACCGCGGGCTGGCCGACCGCGCGGATCGCACGAGAGGCCGGCATCTCCCCGCGCAGGGCCTGGGAACTGAAGCCCGACTCGATCATCTCGGTCGGCTCGGCCGAAGGCGTCGCCATCGCCTACGAGGAGCTGCGGCGCCTCGTTCCGGAAGAGACCGGTGTCGAGGCCTGGCACGCAAAGCAGGCCCGCCAGCGGGCCGAGGAGAACCGCTGGCCTGACGTCGCCTACTGGGACGCGCACGCCGACGACATCGACGACCCGCACTTCGTCCCGGAGTTCGGCATCACCCGCCGGGAGATCGTCGCCCAGGACGCGGCCTGGGTCATGCGCACCGCCGGCCTTGACCGGCGAGCCGCCGCCGAACGCCTCGGCGTCCACAAGAGCTACCTCGACCACGCCTTCCGCGAGTACCCCCAGTACGCGATCGGAGTGGCCGCGTGAGCCGGCCCCGAGTCCTCGACCTGTTCTGCTGTTCCGGTGGTGCGGGCATGGGCTACTGGCTCGCCGGGTTCGATGTCGTCGGAGTCGACATCCAGCCCCGCCCCAACTACCCCTTCGAATTCATCGAGGGCGACGCCCTGGACGCCATGAGGGAGATGGGCCAGGAGTTCCACCTCGTCCACGCCTCCCCGCCCTGCCAGCACTCATGCACGCTGACCAAGGGCACCAACCGCGGCCGACAGTACATCGACCTCATCCCCGAGATGCGGGAGCTGTGCAAGTGGTACGGCGTCGACTGGGTCATCGAGAACGTCTCCGGCGCGGACATCCGTAAAGACCTCACCCTGTGCGGCGAGCAGTTCGGACTCGGCGTCATCCGCCACCGCCACTTCGAACTCGACTGGGTCGGCAGCGACGCGGTCGTCCCCCTGCCGCACCGCAAGCACCGCGGACCTGTCCGCGGCTGGCGGCACGGCGTCTACCAGGACGGCCCATACATCGCCGCCTACGGCAAAGGCGGCGGCAAGGGCAACGTCACCGAGATGCAGCAGGCCATGGGCATCTGGTGGACCGACGTCCACGAGGAACTCACCGAGGCCATCCCGCCCGCCTACACGGAGTGGATCGGCCGCGAGTGGCTGCTGCGCTGCGAGTGGGGCGCCAACCGCGAGCCGGACGCCGAACAGCGCATCGCTCGCCTGCAGCGCCAGCCTGAGGCGGTGGCCGCATGACCCCCAGGGAGCGGCGCGCCGCCATCGCCGAATACGACGAGCTGGGCTTGTCCTCGGCGGAGATCGCCAACCTCCTCGGCTGCTCCCGCCGCACCGTCCACCGCGCCCGCAGCCGCCGGCGAGCCGACGGCGACACCTGGACCTGGACCGGCCCGGAACCCGACGACGCCGCCATCGAGCGGGCCGCCGCCGGAGAACCGCCCCCCGGCCTCATCCCGGCCGAGCGGCACGCCGCGATCGACAAGTGCGACCGGCTGGGTCTGCCCACCGCGGTCATCGCCGCCCGCATCGGCTGCAGCCGTTCGGCCGTCTACTACGCCCGCGCCAAGCGCGCCACCCAGTGACCGCGGGCCGCCGGCCACGCGACCGGCCCTAACCAGCAACACACCACCCCAGCCACCGGAAGGAGCGCGTAGACGTGCTGAACAACCAGGTCATCATCACCGACGCCAGCGTGCGCGCCTACGCGCACCGCAACGACCGGGGGATCGTCGACGCGGCTGGGCTCTCCAGCAGCGAGTGGGAGGAGCTGCGGGGCCGGAACGCGAACTCAACGAAGGTCCGCCTGGTCCAGTGCGCCAAGTGCTGGGAACTGTACGGGGATATCCAGTGGCTCAAGACGTACAACCTCGCCGGCACCCGGGTGATCAGTCACCAGCCCGGCGAATCCCGCCCGGACCACGACTACGAACCCGTCGAGACACCGGAGCACCTCGCCTGGAACGAGCGGGCGTTCATCATCGGCGACAGGGAGGGCTACAACCCCCGCAAGGAAGCGTGGGCGCCGAACATGAAGACCCGCGCCGACGTCCTGCTGACCGGCACCCTCACCATCGCCTACGAGCACCAGCACTCCCCGTTCAGCGCCACCGGGCGCTACAGCGCACCCGAACAGACACGCCTCGCCGCAGCAGTTGGGCGCACCACCATGTGGCACGCCACCAGCGACAAGGTCCGCGGCCAGGTCCCCATCCTGCGCACCGATGACGGCCTGCCGCCGAAGGTCATCCTCAACCCGAACTACCGGCACGAGTTCCGAGGCGGTATCTACCGCATCGAGATCTACACCTGCACCGTGCGCGAAGGCCACGAGTGCCCCAACGGCAAGTTCAGCGGCTGCGGCAAGCCCCACGCCCGCGGTCAGGTCACGGCCGGCCAGCTCGACGACGTTCTCCGCGGTGCGCCGATCGGCGCCTACATGCCCGTCATGGACGCCAAGGTGCTCCGAGCGCCCCGGTTCTTCTGGACCGACATGGCGTCCTACGGGCAGTACCTCGCGTACATAGCCAGCCCGGCGGTCGCAAAGACCAGCGGGCCAGCCAGCAATGGGCCGACCCGGAAGAGCCGCCGCGGCGGACACTCTCCCGCCAGGGAAGCGCGGCTCGAGGCCATGCGCGCCCAGGCAGTCGACCTGTCCATCCCGCAGCAGCGCGCTAGCTCGAAGTCTGCCTCGTCCGCACCGGCCATCGAGCGTCCGGCCCCCGGGATCTGCGACACCGGCCAGCCAAGGTGCGGCCAGCCTGCTCGCTTCTACCCAGCTGGCTGGCGCTGCGACAAGCACCGTCCGAGCAGCTACTGGCGCACCCGGTAGCGGTCCCCGAAAGCCCGAAACCCTCAAGCACTCGTCAGAAGGACACCACTCATGGCACGTGGCCACGGCCGGATCCTCACCAGCATCTGGGAGGACGCCGACTTCCTGAAGCTGGACGAAAGGGAGCAGCGCTTCTACCTGTTCCTGATCTCGCAGCCCAACCTGAACCACGCCGGGCTGCTGCCGCTCACCCTTCGACGCTGGTCCCGCAAGGCGAAGGGCCTCACCTCGGCCGACGTTGAGAAGCGCCTGCAGTCCCTCGACGACGCCCAGTTCATCGTCGTCGACGAAGACACCGAGGAGCTCCTCATCCGCTCCTTCGTCCGCAACGACGGTGTGTGGCGCATGCCCAAGGTCATGGGCGCCATGGTCTCCGGTGCGCTGGAGATCTCCTCCCGCCGGCTCCAGCTCGCCCTTCTCGCCGAGATGGACCGCATCCCGCTTACCGATCTCAGCGACGAGCCGACCAAGACGAGCCGCGGCCCGGGACCGTCAATCCGGTCTCAGGTTGCCGGGCACATCGCGGATCTCCGCAAGGCGTTCGGCAACCCGACGCCCGACCCCTCGCGAGGGGGTTCGGGAACCCCCTCCGCAACCCCTTCGGAAACCCCCTCCGATACCCCTTCCGAAGGGGATGCGGAAGGGCCTCCGAAACCCTCTACGCGCGGGCGCGCAGGCGTACACGTGCGCGCGGCCCCTACCCCTGCCCCTGCCCCTTCCCCTACCCCGGACCCCTTCCCGGTGGGGGTTGAGGTGAGTGGAGAGACCTCAGGTAGTGGCGAGCCGCGCGCCGAACGGCCTGACGGCCTCCACTCCATCCCTGACGACTTCGCGATCAGCGACGCCGAACGGCGCTGGGCGAACGCCACCTACCCCGGACTCGACCTCAACTTCGAGACCGATCAGTTCATCCGCTACTGGCGCAGCGAGGGACGCCGCAAGCGCAACTGGCACGACGCCTGGCAGAAGTGGATCGCCGACTCCGCCAAGCACGCCAGCAAGCGCGGCACCCGACCGTTGCGCTCCATCGAAGGCACTGGCTCGCGTGCCGAAGCGCACACCGCAGACGACTACATCAACTCATCAGTAGGAGACCTGTTCGCGTCATGACCACCACCGACCACGACAACTGGCTGGCCGAGGCCCAAGCCGAAGCCGTCGCCAACCGCCTCGAGGCCTTCCTCAACCGGCGGCCGGCCGCCTTCAACGAACCTGGTGAACTCCGAGCCGACATCCAAGCCTGGATGGACAACTACCTGGCCGGCCACCACGGGTCGCTGATCCTCACCGGCGAGATCGGCACCACCAAGACCTGGCACCTGTGGAAGCTCAACGAGACCCTCATCCGCCGCGGTTGGCGCGGGCAGTTCCGTATCGCCACTACCTACGACGTCAAGCTCGCCACCGACCGGCCCATCGACCACGAGCGGCTCACCGCCTGGCGAGAGGCGCATCTCTACGCCATCGACGACCTCGGCGCCCGAGCTGTCAACGACTGGACCGCAGACGCCATCAGCGAGCTCATCGACAGCCGCTGGCAGAACCGCCGGCCGACGCTCATCGCAACGAACCTGATTGGCCGCGAAATTCGGGACGTCCTCGGCGACCGCGCCTCGTCCCGCCTCGGCGACGGAGCAACCGTCGCCCACTTCACCGGAGCCGACCGCAGGAAGGGCAGCAAGTGACCCACGACGACTACGACCCCGAGCAGCAGCGGGAGTCCCGCCCTCCGCAGAACATTGCCGCGGAAGCGAGCGCCCTCGGCTCGATGCTGCGGTCCCGCGATGCGATCGCCGACGTCACCGAGATCATCAAGAATCCGGCCGACTTCTTCAGGCCCGCCCATCAGACGATCTTCCAGGCGATCGTCGCCCGATACAACGATGGCGCACCCGTCGACCCGATCGTCATCAACGACGACCTGACCAAGAGCGGCGACATCGCCCGCGTCGGAGGCCCGGGCTACGTCTTCAGCCTCACCCAGGCAGTCGACACCGTGGCGAACGCTGAGTACCACGCCGAAATCGTCCGCGAGAAGGCCGTGCTGCGGAACCTGCAGTCGGCCTGCAACCGCACCCTGCACGAGATCGCCGACGGCACCGGCGATACCGGCGAACTCCTCGATGACCTGCGCGCCGAAGTCGACGGCATCGTTGACGACACCAGCCGAGGCGACGAAGACACCCTCATCGGCGCCGACGGTGAGGATTTCCTCGAGCAGCTGGAAGAGCTGCAGAAGAACGGGCCGGCTCGAGGCGTCCTTACCGGCTTCACCGACTTCGACTCGCTGACCAACGGCCTACAGCCCGGCCAGCTGATCGTCATCGCGGCCCGACCCGCCATCGGCAAGTCCACCCTCGGCACGGACATCGTCCGCCACGCCGCGATCGTCGAAGGTCTGCCGGCCGTGTTCTTCAGCCTGGAGATGTCCCGCGCTGAACTGAAGATGAAGATCGCGTCGGCTCAAGCGAAGGTCGCCCTGCATCACATGCAGAGCCAGAACGGCATGACCGACGACGACTGGGTGCGCCTCGCCAAAGTCTGGCCGCTGATCAACGCCGCTCCGCTCGACATCATCGACGACCCTGGACTGACGCTCACGAAGATCCGCTCCCACTGCCGGCGCATCAAGCGCAAGCGGGATCTCCGTCTCGTCGTCATCGACTACCTGCAGCTCATGGAAGGTGAACTGTCCGGGCGTAGTGAAAACCGGCAGCAGGAAGTCGCGAAGATCAGCCGCAACCTGAAGAAGCTCGCCGCGGAACTTCAGGTACCGGTGATCGCCATGTCGCAGCTGAACCGCGGCGCGGAACAGCGCACCGACAAGAAGCCGCTGCTGTCCGACCTCCGCGAATCTGGCGCGATCGAGCAGGACGCCAACATGGTGATCCTGCTGCACCGCGAGGACGCCTACGACCGAGAGAGCCCTCGAGCAGGCGAGGCCGACTTCATCGTGGCGAAGAACCGCGGCGGCCCCACGGCGACGATCACCACCGCGTTCCAGGGGCACTACTCCCGCTTCGTTGACATGGCCCAGACGTGATCGCCATGACCGACACCTGCCCGGCCTGCTGCCGCCGCAACGTCCGCCCCCGGGCCGAGCGCGCCGACGCCACCCAGACCCGCTCCACCTACCGCTGCCCCGCCTGCGGCCACGCCTGGATCACCAGCCGCCAGCGTGCCGCCTACCCCGCCGCCTGACCGCCACAAGGAGCACCGTGCAGATCCCCGCACCGTCCGGCTGCCGCTGGTGTGGCATCAACGCCCGCGAGCACGCCCGCAGATGGAAGCCGCC